>JAAYRU010000004.1 GCA_012518615.1 Christensenellaceae bacterium
ATCAAGGTACGCTGCGCTCTAAAGACCTTGACTAAAACATCAGAGAAAATGAATATCAGTCAACAGCTTTTAAGCAACACTATTACCCAAGGGGTCTGTGTCACAAATGTTTGACTTCTCTACAAAAAAGTATATTTAAAATTCTGGCTCTACTCCCAAAATCGTAAAACTTCGAGTATAATAAGCACATGGAAACGAGAATTATTGGTCTGACAAATTTGTTCAGCGCATCAATTGTGTTGGAAGAACCATGGTACATTCGAAGCATTGAAACGCACGGTGCAGAAGTCCATGTATATGTGGATATCCGTGAAGGAAATATGTTGCCCTGTGCTGAATGCGGAGAGATGTGCCTAAGAGCAGGCTATGAAAAAACAGAGCGTGTGTGGCGACACGGTGATGTCATGTTCTATCCCTGCTATGTACATTGCCGCCGTCCACGAGTTAAGTGTAAAAAGCACGGTACCAAGGTGGTGTCAGCGCCTTGGGCACGTAAGAACAGCCGATTCACCTTGCTATTTGAAGGCTATGCCATGCTATTGTTAATGGATATGCCCATATTAAAAGCGAGCAGACTGTTGCGTTGTAATGAAAAGTCATTGGTACGTATTCTCCGTCACTGGGTAGGGGAAGCGGTTGAACATGACGATTTAAGTGAAGTGAAGCAGTTAGCGATAGACGAAACCTCATTCAAGCGAGGTCACAGCTATGTAACGGTGGTAGTTGACGCCCTAAAACGTCGAGTCATAGATGTTGAGAAAGGACGAAAAGCGGAAGCTGTTATTGATTTTTCCTATCATCTTGAAAGCAAAGGCGGAAGCTGTGAGAATATAGAAAGTGTAAGCAGTGATATGTCTGGGGCATATCGTTCAGGCATAGAATATTGTTTTCCCTATGCCTTGCATACAATTGATAAGTTTCATGTAAAAAAGCTGCTTTTGGATGGTATGGATGAAGTACGCAGGTCGGAGCAAAAAGAACATACAAGCAAAATCCTTCATCTTGGTCGTAGGTTATTAATGATACCCGACACCAAACAGAGTGTCACTCAGCAAGAACAAACCAATGCCCTGTGCAAGAAGTATCCGAAAACCGGTCGTGCGTATCGAATGGTACAGGCGCTTGATATAGTGTATGCAAGCCACAGTTATGAAGAAGCGCAGGAGCGTCTAAAAAGCTTGTGCAGTTGGCTTCGCAGGAGCCGGTTAGAACCAATGAAACGAGTGGGTCTTACGCTTCAAAAGAATGCAAAGGAAATCCTGAATGTGTTCATTACCAAATTAACGAATGCTATCTGTGAAGGAATCAACAGCATGATACAGGCAGCCAAGAGAAAAGCCAGAGGCTACCATACCTTTGAAGGATTCTCCTCAATGATTTATCTCATCGCCGGTAAACTTCAGCTCGCTTGTCCAAATCCGTTACGACTTTGGGAGTAGAACCAAAATTCTCAAATCCTTGACAACAGCTTAAGCTTTGTGGTAAATTTGAGGTCAGCCGCTCGGAACGGGCTTTAATGCGTATGTCGCAGCCTAGGTGTTCCGGCGAGTAATAAAATGGAGGTGCTGCATGTACGCAATAATAGCGACCGGCGGCAAACAGTATCGCGTTAGCGAAGGCGATGTCATTCACATTGAAAAGCTTGAGAACGAAGTTGATGACGAAGTTACATTCCCCGTACTTTTGCTGGGCGGGAAAGAGCTAAAAGTAGGCAAACCCTATGTTGAAGGCGCAAGCGTTGTAGGCAAGGTACTAAAACAGGTTAAGGGCGAGAAGATTATCGTTTTCAAGTTCAAAAGCAAGAAGAACTACCGCCGCAAGGCAGGTCATAGGCAGCTTTACACAAGGGTTCAGATTACTGCAATCAAAGAGGCATGACTAATATCCGCATATTGAGCAATTCAGGCAGGCTCTGCGGTTATGAGGTTACAGGTCATACGGGCTATGCCCCACAGGGCGAAGACATATTATGCGCCGCGCTTTCTATGTTAGCTATAACATGCGCAAATGCGATTGAGGAAATTGCAGGCGTAAAACCCCAAGTTTACACGGATGATAACAGCGGCACATTGCTACTTCGCCTAAGACCAACGCAGCTTAGCGCAACCACGGATACTATACTTAAGGTATTTAAACTCGGCGCTGAGCAGCTACAAGAAAACTATCCTGAACACATTCAGATTTACGAAACGGAGGAATTCCAATGCTGAAGCTAAATCTTCAATTATTCGCCTCTAAGAAGGGCGTAGGCTCTTCCCGTAACGGAAGAGACAGTATAAGCAAACGCCTTGGCGTTAAGCGCGGGGACGGTCAGTTCGTGCTTGCGGGTAATATACTCGTGCGCCAACGCGGTACAAAAATCCACCCCGGTACCAATGTGGGTCGTGGCAGGGATGACACTCTATTTGCCCTAGAAGACGGCATAGTGCGTTTTGAGCATTACGGCAAAACCCGCAAAAAGGTAAGCATATACCCAGTGCAGGCGTAGTATTGCACCGCACAAAAGCTCTAGACACAATATTCCTGTATTAAGATTAATCCGACATAAAAGTGTTGATTTTGAAACAAAAACAGCACTTTTTCTTTGTTTTTTGTAAGATAGACTTGATGCTTATGTTACCTTGCTGTATAATTGGCGTACTGTAAATTACCATCATAAACGGAGTTATTAATTTGATGAAAAAGAGATCGGCTAAAGTACAAAACTTGGCAAACATCAGTGCCCACTTTCCACCAGTATCCAACTGAATAAATAGGTTTTCTGAGTTTTACAATTGTACTAAATATTAACTTAAGAGATATAATGGTATTATAAAGCAATAGGAATACAATAGTCATGGATTTTTTCATTATATTCAGCATGCAATAAGAAGGTGTTCTATTATGTTCAAACAATTCAAAACTACACGTAGAGTAAAAAAGCTGCTTTCTTCTTGGGGAGGCGATTTGTCAAACCCGAGTCCTATTGATCATATTGTAGTAACTGAATTAATATTCCTTTATGGTATACGAAAACTTGATACTATCTTCTCATCAAAATATGTTTGTGCGGATGCATCGTTACTTTCAACTTTGTACATTGCAAAGCATATCCAAAAAGCTGGAGCAGATGAGTTAACAATTGCCACATTATTAAAAACCGCATTTCTCGGCATTAGTTACGCTTTTGAAATTGACAAGTCGGAACTTAAAAAAATGCAAATTAATAGATTTGATCGATTCGAGCCACTAATAGAGAAGATGGAGAATTTAGAACCGCTAATAGAGGAGGCAGCACTTCTCTTTGCATATGATCTAGAACATAAAAAATATGTTCCTTTTTCAGAAGATTCACCACTGATAATTTTTGATGTTTTTACAGGATTGAAAATCGAATCAGATACAGCAAAATATTTTAATGCTCTTATTCCGTTGCTTTTACAACATTTAGCTTAACAAACACTATAATCAATCAGTAGAACAATTCTACTACTATAAAGTCCAAATTATAAGCACTCGAAATGATACTATATGAACAAGTGCAAAGTTTGGTTATCTTATCCGAATATAATTATTAGTGTTGTACATGAAATTATGTGCTATGGGCATTTTGCCAAAATTCAAATATATACTTTTGTAAAATTTAACACAAATTTAACACAAAATTGTTTCTTTATCTCACAAAATGTAGTATACTAGGAGTAGCAGCTTGAAAGGGTGAACGCGCGGAATGGGTAATTTCTCAACAGGTATAAGCAATTTCTTTTGGAACTTGTTTAACAGACCCAGTTTTTTGGATTTTGTAGATATTATCCTAGTCGCTTTTATTATATATAGATTGCTAATGCTAACCCACGGCACCCGCGCGCTTCAAGTACTAAAAGGCTTTATGCTTTTGGTAATAGCAAGCTGGCTTTCAAATGTTTTTTCTCTAAATACATTAAATTGGCTGCTTATGCTTGTACTCAACAACGGCGCAATAGTGCTTATGATATTATTCCAACCAGAATTTAGGCAAGCCTTAGAGCATATTGGCAGGGGCGCAATACTTGATAGAAGCCAAAGAACCGAAACACAGGAAGAAAGGCTTGTAAACGATATAGCTCAAAGCATAATGAGCCTTTCAAAAAGGCGCATAGGCGCGCTTATGGTGTTTGAACACAGAACCGGTCTTAAAGATTTTATTGATACAGGCGTAGAGCTTGACGCCGTGCTTACGGGCGCACTGCTTGTAAATATATTTGAACCCAATACCCCCTTGCACGATGGCGCGGTTATAATAAGGAATGAGCGTATTGCCGCCGCAGCTTGCGTGCTTACGCTAAGCGAAGAAGCTAACATATCGCGCGACCTTGGCACAAGGCACAGGGCGGGGCTTGGCGTATCTGAAAGCACGGACGCAACTGTTATTATAGTTTCCGAAGAAACGGGCATTGTAAGCATGGCAAAGGCGGGCAGGCTAACCCGCCATCTAGATTTAGACGGAGTAAAAGAAGTGCTTACAGGCATATTCGGTCAGAGCGATAACGGCAATAAAATGACCATATTTATACAAGATGCCCTTGGACGTATAAAGCAACTCAGGAAGAAAGACGATGAACAGCAGTAAAGAAAACTTAGATACCAAGCGCCAAAGACCTAAAGTTTCAACTCTATTAAAAGAGCTTATTTTTAGCTTTTTTAACATATTAAGACGCAACTGGCGGTGGAAACTCGCGAGCCTATTACTTGCTACGCTTATATGGGGTCTGCTAATAACAGAAAACCCTTACTTAACCCGCGAAAAAACTTTCCGCGATGTAAGTATAAGCGTGCTTGGCGCTGATACGCTTAAACGCGCAGGGCTTGTAGTAACCACCGATTTAAGCGAGCTTCCGCTTATATCTGTACAGGCTGAAATACCACAAAAATCTTACGACAGTGCCACCGCTTCAAATTTCAATGTTAGAATAGACCTCTCCCGCATAGAAAAAACCGGAGAGCAAAATATACCCGTGCTACACACGAGTACTTCTACATATGGCAAGGTTACAAGGCTATCTCAAAGTGAAATAACAGTAGATGTAGAGCCTTACATAACAAGGCGCAGGATACCTGTGCAGATTAACGAAACAGGCACCGCACCCGCGGGCTTTTACGCATCAAAAGCCGTGGTGGATCCGCCTATAGTTACCGTATCAGGACCCAAATCCATAGTAGAAAACATTATGCGCTGCGTTGCTAATTATAACGGTTCGCTTCTTACCTCTGCGGCACGCAAGCAATTTACCGCCGTACCCTTTACCCTCTATGATTATCAGGATAACGCACTTGACGCAAGAACCATAGAAGTAAGCAGCGATTCCATGCCGCTTGACAGCCTACTTATAGAGCAGGAGTTGTACCGCCTGCAAGCAATACCCATAAACCGCAGCGGCATTGTAGCAGGCAGCCCTGCCGAGGGCTACGAAGTTACAGATATTAAAATTGACCCTGCCATGCTAAATGTTGCCGGTTCAAACGAGCTTATGGAAACATTAAAGCTGCTTGATGTTGAAAACCCCGTTGATATTTCAGGCGCCATGGATACGCTTATAAGGTCTGTAGTGGTTAAAAAACCGGAAGAAGCATACCATATGAGCGGTAACGCTGTATATGTAACCGTAACTATTAAGCCTATAAACATAGAAGGCGGAGAGGCTAAATGAATGCGTTTGCCAATTGGATGTTTTCAGCGCTTCTGGGCTGGACAGGCGGCGTAGCAAACAAGATTTGGAACTCCGTTTCGGGCGGTAAATCTTGGTTTGCTTCTCTATTATCTACGATATGGCTGCCACTGCTGCTTATAATAATAGCCGTATGCACGCTTATAGACGCTGGATATGCCCTTAAGCAAAGGAGCATTTTAAGGAAAAACAACTTGCTAAGCCACATGTTGGCTAAAAAGCGCACGGATATGTTTTCAAAAGAACCGGTCAATATAAGCGACAATTATGCCGCTGCCCCCGAAACTGTTGCTCCCCCGCCCCCCGTATATGATATTTTTGAAGATGAGATGCATTATCAGCAACCCGAATATTATAGCGGCACAGTTAGCGCACAGTATGATAGCTTTAATGCGCTAGATGATATGCAGTATAATGCTTTTCCTCAAAATAACGATGCGCAGCAGTACAACCCTGATATATATATGCCACCTGCAGAGTATAGCCCTCCAGTATACGAAGAATATCCTGCTGATAATTATAATGGCAATTATGCCCTGCCTGTACAAGAACAGTATGTATATGAGCAGCCTACATACGAACAACCTATATACGAACAGCCTATGTATGAGCATACAGCTAATGTTCGCCCGCCAAGAAGGCGCAGGGCGGAGCGTAATAAGGATAAATTCAACCTTTTTGAAACTATAAAGGAAAAGATAAACCGTAATGAAGAAGAGTATGAGGATTACGAATACTCCGAATTTAATCAAACCGTAATACCCCAAAATTACCGCTACGAGGATACACAGGATATTTATTATCACCCGGACGATAGCGATGAGTATTGAGCTTCCAAGCGCATTTCTAAATAACATGAAAGCACAGCTTGGAAAATCCTATGACGATTTTATTGCAAGCTATGAAAAGCCACCTTTTAAGGCTATGCTTTGTAGATTCGGGCTTAATGTGCAGGATAGACAAGCGGTGCCTTGGGCAAGCGGCGCTTATTATATATTAGATGAGGAAAAACTCGGCTCCGACCCCTTGCATGAAGCGGGGGCTTATTATTTGCAGGAGCCTTCCGCTATGGCGGCTCCGCAGGTATTAACGCCAAACCCCGGTGAAACGGTGCTGGATTTATGCGCCGCACCCGGCGGAAAATCTATAGGTTTAGCTTTCTTAATGCAAAACAAGGGCTTGCTTGTAGCAAACGAAATACACCCTACAAGGGCAAAAGTACTTAGCCAAAATATAGAGCGCATGGGTATTACAAACTGCATAGTGTGCAGCACAAGCCCTGAAAAGCTTTGCGATATATTTGAAAGCGCATTTGATAAAATACTTGTAGATGCCCCCTGCTCAGGCGAGGGAATGTTTAGAAAGCTTGAGGAAGCACGCACCCAGTGGAATGAAGATTCTCCCATGCAGTGCGCAATAAGGCAAGGTAAAATATTAGAAAGCGCCGCCAAAATGCTTAAGCCAGGCGGCAAAATATGTTACAGCACATGCACATTTAATACAGTAGAAAATGAAGGAGTTATAGACGATTTCCTGCATAATCACCCCGATTTCAACCTTGAAGCATTTAGCCTAAAAGGATTACCCCACGCTAAACACGGTATTATGAGGCTGCTCCCCCACGAAATAGATGGCGAAGGGCATTTTATTGCTCTTCTTAAAAAAAGAGATGGCTTAGAGGAGTGTTCTAATTCTGTACACACACACGATAATGTTGAAGCTAATAAATATGAAGAAACTCGTAACTGCACGGACAAATGTATAGAAAAATTCTCTCATATCAACGATAATTATATAAAAAGTAGCAGCACATCAGATAGTATATTCACTGCACCCACATACAGCAATCAAAAAGCCGACAAATTTATAGAAAGCATATGCCACGCCCCTAAAATAAACGGCATTTTTGGCAACACATATGTATCCGCCCCCTGCTCTATTGACACATTTGAAGGTATAAAACTTCTGCGCTTCGGGCTGCACATAGCAAACGATAGAGGTAAATATATATTGCCAGACCATGCGCTCGCTTTGGCATGTGTGGTCAAAAACAGGCTGGAAATAGATAGAGAAACAGCTATAAAGTACCTATCAGGCGAAACGCTCAACATAGATAACAGCCTTAAGGATTGGCTATCCCCCACATACAAAGGCTACCAGCTTGGCTGGGGCAAGGCGGTAAACGGTCAGCTTAAAAACCATTACCCTAAAGGGCTAAGGAAATATTTGATATAATACACATGTGTTGACTTGACAAGCTTATTAGCATATTTTATAATCCATTTTACGCCGGTGTGGCGGAATGGCAGACGCACTTGACTCAAAATCAAGCGGGCAACCCCCATGCTGGTTCAAGTCCAGTCACCGGCACCACGCAAACCGCAGTTATACATGCTGCGGCTTTTGTTTTAAAAGCATATTATTACACATAAATCTATTATAATTACCCACATTTGTTAATAAATACAAATTAAATGTTAAAAAAGGTATTCAACTTGACAATGTAGTAATTGGTGTATATAATAGCAGGGATTTATTTAAGGAGGTAAGTATGTCTGATTCAAAAAAGTTTAGTTCAGTAATGTTCAATTTAGAAAATAAAGAAGGCGTGGTAACGCCACTATGCGTTGAAGGTTTGCATGATCCCGATCCGCTGGCAAGGGCAAGCGGCATTTGGATTTCTTCCGCAGGCAGCGCTATGCTCCCCGTTGGGGAATTTCCACTCAAACAGAGGGAAGACTGGGTATGGCTTGCAGTGCAATCCGGTACAGTTAATCTTGTTGATTTAGGCTCCAACTTCACCATGAAAGTAAGAGAAGGCGCAATAATCCCGCCCTATACGCATGGAAGTAAACTCGTATGCGAGCAAGAATCCCGCATACTCTGGATGGCGGTAAAAGGACCGCTGGTTGAACAGTTCATGCAGAGCATGGGCGCTATAAGCAGGAAACCACTCAAACAAGGCGTGCTTCCCTCTCAGTTAAAGCTTGCAAGAAACGCGGTACAGGCGGCAGTACGCGCGCAGGCTGCGGCTCAGGCGGGCGCATCGGCTCAGCTGCAACAGCTGCTTTGGGCAATGCTAGCTTCCCACAGCGGTCAACCGGTTGCAATGAACGCCGTACTATCCCACGAGATTGCAAAGGTGCTTGACGAAATGCACAAGCATCAGTATAAAAACAGCTATTCGCTGAGCGACATGGCGGAAATAAGCCGTATGCCGGTTGAAACATTCAGGAAACGCTTCGTTTCTGAAGTCGGTATGCCGCCGCAGAGCTATCAGTTACACTGCAAAATGGAAAGGGCTAAGGTGCTGCTTAAGGACGGTCTTTCTGTTAAGCAGACAGGCGTTGAAGTAGGCATGAAGGACCCCTACCACTTCTCCAAGACATTCAAAAACATAGTGGGCATGAGCCCGTCCAAATACTGGAAGACAACGCTGGAATAATATGCAAGCGGGTCTAAACTATGAGCAGCTCAACCCGCTCCAGCTAGCATACATAGGCGATGCAGTTTATGAGCTGCTAGTTAGGGAACATGTACTTAAAAAACATAGGAGGTTAAACTCCCTTAACGAGGCTGAAACCGCTTTTGTTTGCGCCTCATCTCAGGCGAAGATAT
This sequence comes from Christensenellaceae bacterium, assembly GCA_012518615.1. Taxonomy (GTDB): domain Bacteria; phylum Bacillota; class Clostridia; order Christensenellales; family Aristaeellaceae; genus DTU024. Next base: position 9,303 of record JAAYRU010000004.1, read on the forward strand.
TTAAAAATCTGCTTGAACACCTAAGCCCAGAGGAAAAGGATATAGCAAGGCGCGGGCGAAACTCAAGTCCCAAGCACAGGGTGCCGAAGTCCGCAAGCTGTGAGGAATATTCCCTCGCCACCGCTATGGAGGCGGTTTTCGGCTTTCTGTATCTAAAAAAGGACATGAAACGAATAGATGAGCTGTTTTCGCTTGTAATAGAATTTGGAGGTATATTATGCCAAGGGTAGATTTAGCTGTAACTCTTCTTTCCGTAACCTCAAAGGGTGAGGAGCTTTCCGCGCTTGCCGCAAGGCTTTGCTATTCCCCTGATACGGTTGATGAGCTTAAACAAAAGGTATCAGAAAAAAAGCAGAGCGCTTTTCTTAAAGGAGTAGTTTCAAGCGGGCATCTATCAGTAATAGAGCATATAAGCTTTACTTTCGGCGTAGAAGGAGTAAGCCGTTCGCTGCTGGCTCAGCTTACAAGGCACAGGATAGCTTCATACAGCGTGCAGAGCCAAAGGTATGTTTCTCTAGCAGATGGATTTAACTATATTATTCCCCCTAAAATAGCAGCTCTTGGTGATGGCGCCATAGAAGAATACGAAAGCCAGATGGCTCAAATACAAAGCTGGTATAAATCATGGCAGGATAGGCTTGAAAAAGGCGAAGGCGGCAACGAGGACGCACGTTTTGTGCTTCCCAATGCCTGTGAAACCCGCCTTGTAGTAACCATGAACGCAAGAGAGCTTTTACACTTTTTTAAGTTGAGGTGCTGCAACCGCGCCCAATGGGAGATACGCAACATGGCGGATGCCATGCTTAAAATATGCAGGCAGGAGATACCAGCGATATTTAATGATGCAGGACCTTCCTGCATATTGGGACCTTGCCCTGAAGGAAGCAGAACCTGCGGACAGATAAAGGAAGTCCGCGAAAAATACAAAGTTACAAAGGATTGAATTTATGGCATATAAACAAAAAACTAGACCGCTATATAAAAGGCAGGGAACACAAAGCCAAAAGAGCGGAAATAAAAAGAATTATACCGATAGACGAAAACCGAATACTTCATCGCTTAGATACGCGGATGAAAACCGTTTTGACGCTACAGACCCTTACAGCATGATACCAAACAACATGCCCCCTCGTAAAAGAATTAAAAACAGAAGCGGGGGAAGTATGGAAGGAGTATTCGGGCTTAATGATGAATTTGCCAAGAGCAAAAAATTAGACGGTAGAAGACAAAATAACCACAAAGCCAAGAGCTATACAAGGGACGAAGCAAAAGGCTATAATAAACAGCGCAACGATAAGAGCAATGATAAATATACTCAGAATAAAAACAGCAGAAAGCCCCGCTATAATGAGCGTAAAGACAATAACAGAATTTACGACAACAAACGCACTGAAGATGTTAAAAACGAAGAGCTAAACGACGGCACTCTACTTACAGGCAGAAACCCTATAAGGGAAGCGCTTAAAGCGGGCAGGGATTTAGAGAAAATACTCGTTCAAGCCGGAGATATGCAGGGCAGCGCAAGGCAGATACTCGCCATGGCAAAGGACGCGGGTGTGCGTATACAGCCGGTAAATAAAAAGCAGCTTGATATGCTTGCAAGTAACCACCAAGGCATGGTAGCCTTTGCTTCCGCATATGAATATTCCATCGTTGATGATATTTTAGAGCTTGCAAAACAAAGGGGTGAAAAGCCTTTTATTATGCTGCTTGACAGCATAACAGACCCGCATAACCTTGGCGCTATAATACGCTCCGCAGCTTGCACGGGAGCGCACGGGGTTATAATACCTAGGCACAGAGCGGTTGGGCTTACAAATGTAGTGGCAAAGGCATCTGCCGGCGCTATTGAGCATATAAAGGTTGCACGAGTTACAAACCTTGCGGACACAATAATTAACCTTAAAAAACAGGGTGTGTGGACTTACGCGCTTGATATGGGCGGTGAAACTTACAGCGAAGCGGATTTTATCTCCCCCACAGCGCTCATAATAGGCAGCGAAGGCTTTGGCGTAAGCCGCCGCGTTAAAGATGAATGCGATAAGATTATATCCATACCCATGACGGGCGAAATAGGCTCATTTAACGCCTCTGTTGCGGCGGGCATAATAATGCACCAAGTATACTGCTCTAGGATAGTATAATTTGACTGAAGAATACGGTAATATAATTAAATTAAGCGATGAAGAGCTGGTTTCGCTCGCCCAGCAGGGCGATGCAGATGCCATGCTCTGTTTGCTGCGCCGTTACCAAAAAAATGTGCTTATGAAGGCTAGGGGTTATTTCCTTGTAGGAGCAGAGCAGGATGACCTTGTGCAGGAAGGCATGATAGGTCTTGTTAAAGCCATAAGGGACTACCTGCCCGACAGAAACGCAAGCTTTGCCGTATTCTCCGATTTATGCATAAAAAGACAGATGATTACCGCTATAAAAACCGCCTCAAGGCTTAAGCACACACCGCTAAACAACTATATATCCCTTGATAAACCCTATCATTTTGAGGGTGAAGAAGGCGAAAGAACGCTTATTGATGTACTAAAAAGCGAAAGCATAGGTCCTGAGGACGAAGCGCTTGATAGGCAGAGCGTTAAAAATCTTGAAGCTTACTATCAAAAGTCGCTTTCTAAGCTTGAAAAAGATGTATTACGCCTATTTTTGCAAGGCAAGTCCTACCAAGAAATTGCTAGTGAACTTAACAGGCAGACAAAGGCTGTTGATAACGCCCTTCAGCGTATAAGGAAGAAAACAAGGGAGTATCTACTATCTCAGTTTGAGGGATAGCATATAAAGCATATTATTAACATACTCACCTTATTCAAAAGAAGCCCCAAAAAAGGAGCTTCTTTTAATTTTAGTTGTTTTCTATTATTAATCGTTAAGGTTAAAGCTCTTAGAATAGGGGACTTCAATCTCTCCAGCGTTGATTTTTTCTATAATCTCCGCGCGCTTGGGATTGTCAAGCTGCAAATCCACGCCGACTATCTTCCAATTGTTATCTACTTCAGGGGCAACGGGAGAATGCTCTGCAAAGTAGGCAACTATCATATCGCGAATGGAGTTTGAGGACTCCCACTCCTTCTTTCCGGATACCAAGCCTTGAGACTTGAGCGCGGAAGAGTAGCGATAATTGTTTACTGCAAGGGTCAGCTGCTCATCGTCCTTTAGAGGTTCGCCCTTGAACATTACATTTTTAATACGCTCACCCTTGGGCTGGCTTAAGTCGATTTCATAATCCACACCCGCGAACATATCGTACAGATAGTCCGGATATTCAGGGTCAAAAGAGATGTTTATGTCGCCGGGAACCCACTGGTTGTAGCACTCGGCAGACCATTCCATGTATCCTTTAAGCTCCGCGCCTGTAATGGGTACGCGATATAGGGTGTTGTCAAACTTGTATATATTGAATATATCTCCGTAGTTGATGTCGCCCTCGGGCAGGTCGGAAGTGTTCTTGAATAGAGCTGCGGAAGATACATCAGCCTGTGAGTTTTCAAGCTGAATTTTATTAATAAGGTCCATAACGGGAGTGTCCATTATACGGCCGGCGGGAATACCGTTAATTTCATTTTCGGGCTGGAACTTAGCTGTGGTGCTGCCAAGGGCGACTCCACCCTCTTCGCCGTCACCTGTGCCGCCAGCTATGAAATCGATTGTTTCCTTATGAGCTGCAACAATTGCTTCTATCTCGCGGGTTTCCTGAGCGGGCTCAGTATCCTTCATGTCTATTACATCTACTTTTGCATCTACAATAGACTTATCGCTACCCACGGTAATGTCAAAACGCACAACATCGCGACCGCCATTGCGGGGACCGCCTATTACGGTGTCGCCCTGCTTTTCGTTGACAAGAATATGCATATGACCTACCAACATAGCATTGATTTCGGGGTTATCGTCCAGAATCTTTTGCGCGGAGTCAGAGCCGTGTTCTTCGTCAAATTCAGCATACATGCCCATATGAGCGGCAACTACGATAATGTCTGCCTTATCGCCAATTTCAGCTATGGCAGCCTTAACAGCGGTATTCGCGGCTTCGTATGTGCATTCGTCAATGCCTTCCTTGCCACCATCCCAAATAGGTACATTGGGGGTAACTACGCCTATTATGGCAACCTTTACGCCTGCTTTTTCTATTATTGTCCAGCCCTTGCCGGTTACAAGTTCGCCGTCAGCGGTGCGTACATTAGCGCAGAGCATAGGGAAATTCGCCCTGCCTAGTATGGTTTTCATGGAAGGAATACCCCAGTTAAACTCATGGTTACCAAGCACCATGGCATCATAGCCCATATAGTTCATAGCGATTATAACGGGATGTTCTCTTTCAGGGTTTTTGTTAAACAAGTCGTCGGTCATTATTGTGCCTTGAATGGTATCGCCATCGTCAATTAATATGGTGTTGGGGTTTTCAGCGCGCACCTGCTTAATATAGGTGTACACGCGAGCCATACCATTATTTTTGGTTTCGGCATTGTCCTCATAGCTAAAGCCCCATATGTTGCCATGCAAGTCGGAAGTGCCGAGTATGGTAATTGTGGTTTCGCCCTCAGCGCAAACGCTACCCATGGGTACCATTGATATTACCAGCATAAGAGCTAGAAACAGTGCGGTTAATTTCTTCATAATTTGCCTCCCTTTCTATATTTATATTTTCAAATTACAATGCCATTGTAAAATTTAACACAATTATATGTGAAATTTATTAGCGTTTTTTCAGGCAGGATTTTAGTATAGATAAACACGCCTGCTAACGATTACGAACTAGCAGGCAGATATTTATTTATGTTTACCTTAAGCCCTTATCGTAAGGCACTCCGCTAGCTCTTGGCGCTTGGCTCTTTTTACTTGAGAAAGCAAGCACCGCAAGGGTTGCTATATAGGGTATCATTTTATATATATCGCTAGGTATACCTAGGCTCTGCAAAAAAGGAATGCCCGAATAGCTTGAAGCTATAGCCTTCATACCGCCAAAGAAAAATGCGGCAAAGAATATCCTCTTTGGAGTCCATTGACCGAATATAAGCACAGCCAGCGCTAAAAAGCCGTAACCTGAAACCGTAGCGTTAAAGTTGGTTGATACGGGTATTACGTATACCAGCCCGCCAAGCCCCGCAAGCGCCCCAGACAAAAGCACGCCTGCATAGCGCATTTTATATACATTTATTCCTACGGAATCCGCCGCCTGTGGGTGCTCTCCACATGAGCGCAGCCTTAAACCAAAGCGCGTTTTATACAGCAGGAAGTACGATATTAAAAATATCGCCACGCCTATATATGTAGTTATATAGCAGTTCCTAAAGAACATATTGCCTATTACAGGTATCTCACCAAGAAAAGGCACCTTTTCTATGCGAAAGGTGTTTATAAACTGTACCTGCTGCACGCCGTTTTCCTGTATAGACCTTGCAAGGTATATGGCGGCCGCAGGGGCTATCATGTTAAGGGCAGTACCTGATATAGTCTGGTCGCTGCTTAAGTTAATCGCCGCATACGCATGTAACAGCGAAAAAACCATACCCGCAACTATCGCAATAAGCATTGCGAGAATTAACAGACCCTGTCCGCTCATAACATGTTGAACATTGTTTATAAATAAAATTGAAAAGAAAGCGCCCCATACCATTATTCCTTCAAGCGCAATGTTTACAACACCGCTGCGCTCTGAGAACATTCCACCAAGCGCAACCAGTAGTAGCGGTATGGAGAAGAACATCATCTGCTGTACTATAAAATATAATATATCCATTATACGCCCGCCTCCTCTTCGCCTGCATATTGTTTACGCTTTCTTGTTGCGCGGAGAACTATGTTTCTCATAAGCAATGAAAACGCGCTAAAGTATATAATAAGACCTATTATAATATCTATGATTTCCCTCATATATCTGAGGCTCTGTAGATAGCCGCCGCCAACTGTAATATGCGCTATAAATAGCGCGGCAAATATTATGCCTATAGGGTGGGATAGTCCAAGCAACGCAACCGCTATACCATTAAAGCCCTGCGGAGCTAGTACTTCCTGAACATGTATGTGCATTCCAGAGGGCGGAGCTAAGAACATCAGCGCCCCTGCCATGCCGCTTAGCGCGCCTGCGATAGCCATGGATAGTATAATGGCTCTATTTTCATTTACGCCGGCATATTGGCTTGCGTAGCGGTTATGCCCACAGGCCTTAAGCTCATAACCGAATGTTGTACGGTTTAGAAGTATGTGTATTATTATTGCTACTACAACCGCTATTATTATACCGGCATTTACGCTTGAAACGTCCTTAAACTTACCTATAAGGTTGTAGAATATATTATCAAGCCCTGCCTTTGGTATTGCAGCGCTTGCAGCCACGTTTGCGGTTTGGTTGCGCAAAATATCGTACATGCTGTTAGAGCTTTTTATAAGGTAGTTTACCCCATACATGCCTATGTAGTTAAGCATTATTGCGGATATTACTTCGTTTACATTCCTGTACGCCTTAAGCAGCCCAACAAGCATACCCCACACCATACCTGCAAGCGTACCCATTAGCATTGCTACTATCCAGTGCAGATGTCCCGGGAGAAATGTCCAGTTTATACCTACATATATCGACGCTAGAGCGCCCACAACAAGCTGACCCGAAGCGCCTATGTTGAACATACCCGTCTTAAACGCGAAGCCGACAGACAACCCTGTTAATATTATGGGCGTCGCAAAATAAAGCACCTGCCCTACGCCCTTCATGCCGCTGTTCCAGCCGCCCTTTAATATTACTATAAGCCCGCTAAATGCGTTTGCAGGGTTGCTTATTAGCATTATAATAAAGCCCGCAAATACGCCGGATAGTATGGCAATAAGTGAAGGAGATATGCTAAGTAACCACTTTTTTATTTTGTTCATGCGCTTTCCCCCTTTGAACCCGCCATGTATAGACCCAGCAACTGCGGAGTCGCGTCCTTTGCGGCAAGCTGAGCTACTATATTCCCTTCGTATATAACAAGTATCCTGTCGGATAGCTGGAATACTTCATCAAGCTCTAAGGAAATAAGCAATATTGCTTTCCCCTCCTTGCGCTGCTGCAAAAGCTGTTCGTGTATGTACATCATGGCGCCTACATCAAGCCCGCGGGTAGGCTGAACCGCTATAAGTAGTTTTGGGTCTGCGTTTATTTCCCTTGCGATTATCGCCTTTTGCTGATTACCGCCTGACATGCTGCGCGCCATAGTATCCGCACCTTGGGCGGAGCGTATGTCAAACTTTTCTATTAGCATATCCGCCTGCTCTCTAACCGCAGGGTAGTTAATAAAGCCACGGTTTTGAAGCTCTGGCGCGTAATAGTTTTTAAGGGCTAAGTTCTGTTGAAGGTCAAAATCTAGCACCAGACCGTACTTATACCTATCCTCAGGTATATGGGCAAGCCCTAAATCATTTCGGGTTCTAACTGTAGCCCGGCTTATATCTTCACCCATAAATTTAATGCTGCCGCTTGCAACATCCATAAGCCCGGCTATTGCATAGGCTAGTTCACTCTGCCCATTGCCGTCTATGCCTACTATGCACACTATTTCGCCTTCATGTACATCAAAGCTTACATTGTTTACGGCATTTTTTTCATGAGCTCCCTTTACGCATAGATTGTCTACGCTGAGCACTGGCTTACCTAGGGAAACTTCGTCCTTATCTATGGTAAAGCGCATCTTCCTGCCCACCATCATCTCCGCCATCTCTTCAACGGTGGTAGTGGCAACAGGAACGGTTGCGACCATCTTGCCTTTTCTTAGCACGGTGCAGCGGTCTGCTACTTTTTTAATTTCTTCTAGCTTATGGGTAATAAATAATATGCTCTTACCCTCATCCGCCATGCCGCGCATTACAAGCATAAGCTCCTCTATTTCTTGAGGCGTAAGCACTGCGGTAGGCTCATCAAATATTAGTATTTCATTATCGCGGTAGAGCATTTTAAGTATCTCAACCCTCTGCTGCATACCGACGGTTATATCGCTTATAAGTAAATCCGGCTCAACCTTAAGGCCGTATCTTTCGGATAGTTCAACCACCTTATCGCGCGCAGCGCCCATCTTAAGCACGCCCCGCTCAGTGGTTTCAACACCAAGTATGATGTTTTCAAGCACGGTGAAGTTATGTACCAGCTTAAAATGTTGATGCACCATACCTATGCCAAGGCGGTTCGCATCATTGGGGTCGTTAATATTTACTTCCTTACCATTTTTTAATATCCTGCCGGCATCAGGCTTATATAGCCCAAATAATATGCTCATCAATGTGGATTTACCCGCGCCGTTTTCACCCAGCAGTGCGTGTATCTCACCTTTTTTAAGCTGCAGGCTTATGTTGTCATTTGCTCTAATACCGGGAAAATCCTTGGTGATGTTAAGCATTTCTATAATATATTCGCCCATGTTTCTCCCCTTGCACAAAAAAACCGCTACCCCCTTTAGGGGGGTAGCATATATTGTTTAGTCTACCAATGTAACTGAGATTATTTCACTAGCTAGTTCTGACGCGTCATTGACATCTTTATCGCCCTTGATAGCGATTTCGTTGTCTACAAGCTTCTTGTATATTGCGTCATAATCTTCCTGAGTGAATTTTTCAAAGCGGCTGTTCTCCATGGGGAGCTGCACGCCGTCACGCGCCGCGTCAAGGTTGATGGATTCGCCACCGGGGAATTCGCCTTTGTAGTAGGCGTCAAGCATCTGCTGAACGGACTCTGCAAGACCCTTTGCAGCTGAAGTGATAACGGTTTCGGATTCGGCATACTGGTCTACGTCAACGCCTATTACCTTGCCGCCGCCGGCTTCTGCCGCCGCCATTACGCTGTTGCCAACAGGACCACCGCAAGCAAATATTACTTCTACGCCATCTGAGAACCAGGAGGCTGCCATTGTCTGTACTTCGGGTGTGGCTTCAAAGCCGCCTGTGTAGTGATAACGGCACTCAAGCCCTGATATGCCTAGTTCCTTTGCCGCATATTCCGCGCCCTGTACAAAGCCGTAGCCAAAGCGGATAACCGCGGGTACCGCCATACCGCCCATGAAACCGAGCTTGGTATAACCTTCTTTTACTGCTGCATAGCCCGCAAGGAAGCCGGACTGCTCTTCTGCGTAGGTTATGCCTACTGCATTGGGCTCAGTATGATAGTTATAGCTGCCATCGTGGGGATTACCGTCGATAAGCACGAAATATACATCGGGATACATCTGCTGTGCGATATATACGGCCTCTTCAAACAGGAAACCGGGTGTTACAACTACCTTTGCGCCCGCCTCAACCGCCTGCTGCATATACTCTAGGTAAATTTCGGTTGACTGACCGTTTGGCTGATAGTAGTTATAGGTTTTGCCGTTCGCTTCGGCGTATTCCTTGATGCCCTCCCATGTGCCTTGGTTGAAAGACTTGTCGTCTATGGTGCCAATGTCGGTAACCATTGCGAGTTCATAGACATTTCCTTCGGCGAAAGCCATTGCAAAAGGCAGTGCAAGAGCTAGCACAAGAAAAAGAGATACGAGTTTTTTCATTAAGTACTCCTCCTAAATTGATATTTTTGAAACTAATTCATTGTTTCAGCTAGATTATAACATAATAGAAATTCTCACGCAAGATTTCGGCAGTTTTAAGGCGTCTATCCTAAGACTTAATATAGGCTATACACTCTACCTCTACCATACAGTTTTTGGGTATTTCCTTTACGGCAACGCAGCTTCTTGCAGGCTTATCATTCGGAAAAAACTTCTCGTACACTTTGTTAAACGCGGAGAAGTTTCCCATATCGCTAAGGAAACATAATGTCCTTACGACATCATCCATGCTGCCTCCGGCTTCCTCAATAATTGCCTTTAGATTCTTCATAGACTGCTCGGTTTGAGCTTCTATTCCCTCGGGTATTAAACCGGTTTCAGGGTTAACAGGTATCTGCCCTGATGTAAAAAGGAAATTACCTACAAGCTTTGCCTGCACATAGGGGCCTATTGCCCCGGGCGCCTTACTGGTGTTGATGTTTTTCATTTTTTATCCTCCATTATTTTTTATTTTATTACCGTTTTCACCCCAATATTCCATCTTCCAATCGGGCTTAGCACGGCTTAATGCCTTTTTAGGGTTTATGCATATGGGATTTTGCGTAAGCTCCATCATGGGTATGTCATGACTGCTGTCGCCATATGCAAAGCTGTTTTCTATATCCATAGCTATATTGTTTTCCTTAAGCCATTTTTCTATGCGTTTTGGCTTTTCAGCGCCTTTAAAATTGCACGTTACCTCTCCACTATCCGTAGTTAGGCTCGCAAGCACACCGTCTACAGGCAAGTATAAGGGCAGGTGTTTCATATAGCAATCAGGGGAAGCAGATACTATAAGCACCATATCCCCCTTAGCTCTATGCATAAGCAGTCTATCAAACGCCTCAGGATATAGCCTTGGAAGAAGCTTTTCAGATATAAAGCGCTTCGCAAATTCTTCTTGTCTGTTTTTATCTACATTCTTTAAAAAAGAAAGCGACATGCTCTTTGCCCTTTCAGTTGAAATAGCACCGCTTAAGGCAAGCAAAGTGGATAACAATATTTTAGGTATATTTCTCTTAGGGCATAGCCCTTCTTTTATTGCAAGGGATATATATTCAACTATACTGTCGCCTTTTAGCATGGTGCCGTCAAAATCAAAAAGCGAAACAGCTCTTAGTTGTTCCATATAATCTCCTGCTCAGCAGCAATTGCGCCATTTAGATATAGACTTAATACATATTTACCGGGCTGGGGTACTTTATTTGAGTAATGCAACATAGTCTTTATGCAATTATTAAAGGGAAGCACAAAATAACCGTTGTATGTAGAGTCTTCGCTTAATTTTAGCGGATCCGCGGAAAAATATTCATAGCCTTGGGGCGTATGCAATACCCAAAGACCGTCCAAGTCTTTAGACTCCTGCGCTTGCACGGGCAAAACATAGCGTACAACAAATGAGTAATATGCTGTTTTTTCTTCATCTATTACATCATTCAAGGCGGAAAGCTTATCATAGCTCGCCCTATGATATTTTGTGCTTTCGTTCCAGTCTTCAACATCATCATGCCTGTATAGAACGGCAGAAAGTGTGTTATAACCCCTTTCCTTAAAAGTTTTCGCCTTTGGCAGGGGCAGGCTTATATAGCGGGAAGCATCCTCATACATACTGGGATTAGGGTCTTCATCGGTGCTACCTATCCAAAAGCGATAGTTGCTCCCCGGGATAAGCCAATTGAAGCTAAATGTGTTACCCTTTACCTCAAGGTAGTTGAAATAGGGATTGCCCTCCCTTTCATATACCAGCAGTAAGCTGTCTTTTTTATTGTTTATTCTATCCCAGTTGAGCAGCACTCTATGCGGAGCCAGCACTTCGGCTGTGAAATGTTTTACCGGATTATCAGCATATGAAACGCTTATTATAGTACATATAACTAGGCTTAATATTACAGCACATAATTTTCTGCGCATAAGTTACCTCCTTTTAGCTACGATTAGATGATACTAGAGCAACCGGCAAATTGCAATTCGCATAATTGACAAAAAGCGGCGCTTTGTTGTATCCTCGCCCTGTAAGGGGGGATAAAATGCTGGTAATCGGTATTTGCGGCGCAAGCGGCAGCGGCAAGACCACGCTTTCTCAAGAGCTTAAGGCATCGCTTAAGGAAGAAAATTGCAGCGCAACTATTATTAATCAAGACACATATTATTACGATTTTCCTGAAAAAAGTTTTGAGGAAAGAGCACAGCTTAACTACGACCAACCAGCAATATTCAACCACGACGCACTTTATGAGGATGTAAAAACCCTTCTTTCGGGCAAATCTATAGAAAGAAAAAACTATGATTTTTCAGAATACAGAGCTATTCCCCCTATTGATATTATCACGCCCACTGAAGTTCTTATAATAGAGGGTATACATGTATTTTACGATATAAGACTTATGGAGCTTATGTTTTTAAAGCTTTATGTAAGCGTTGAGCCTGATATATGTCTTCTGCGCCGTATTAACCGCGACATTAAGGAAAGAAAGCGCAGCATAGACAGCATTACAAGACAATACCTAAACACAGTAAAACCCATGTATGACCGCTATATAAGAAACTATGTAAATTGTGCAGATGTAATAGTAAGCCGCGGAGGTAAAAACGCCCGAATAGTAGAGGTGCTTACAGGCTACCTGCGTAGCGTAATGACAAAAAAAGAGGACTGATATGCAAAATAATATAAACGCTGAATTATATGAGAAAACAAATGAATTACCATACCTTATAGACTTTGCACGAATACCTTTGCAGGATATTTTAAGAAACAGGCATTTTGAAGACCCGCTGCATATGCTGCTAAAAAGCCTTGCTTACAGCAGCCTAATAAAGACATACCTCTCCCCGCTATCGGGAGTGCTTCCAAGCTTTGAAAGAAAAGAGCTTTTTAGAGCGCTCTCTTCCGCAATAGCCCCCGCGAGCTATCAATATATAGCTTTTCAAAATATATTAAAAAAACTATTTAATATGGATGTTTCTGCATTTATTGAGGATTTTGACGCAGCATACGATGATATATGCGGCAAATTAAGGCACTCAAACCTTGGAACAAACGGAATACTTAACTCGCTTAACATACACTCTATGCATATAATAACCGATATTTCAGAGGATACACGCCCTTTTACGCTTATTAATAGCGATGAACTTTTGCACTTCCCCGTAGCGCCAACTGCGGATTTAAGCAAGCTGTGCAAAATTAATTCTTCTTCATTCTCAAATGCGCTAAAGAGCATATCCGCCTCTGTAAATAGACCTATTACATCATTTGATGAACTTATAAAAGCCATAGAGGAGCGCATAGCAGTATTTTACTCAATGAACTGCAAAAGCGTATATATAGAGCCCGATTATTTTCCTACCTCTAAAATAAACCTTGAAAATGCTGATGGAGTATTTAAAAGCGTAGCTAATGGTACAAAGGTGAGCCGCAAAATTTCAGCAGGATATAAGGCTGCGTTTATTTTTTCCGTTGCCCGTATATGCGCTAAGCATAATATATTGCTTTCTATAAAGCCGCCATGCGGCGACGAACCTATACTCGCTTCCATAAAACGCATAGTTGATAGGCTTGTTAAAACTTCCTCTATGCCAAGGCTTATGATTATTTCAAACAGCTTTCAGCAATACCAAGGGCTTATTAAATTAAGCGCAGCCAGCTTTACTAATAATGGAAAGCCCGCAATAACTGTACGCCCTGTCGTGGCTACAATAGAGCCTAATACTTCAAGTTATATGCTGTCAAGGCTTAATCTACTCCCCCACTCTCTTTTAAGTATTACAGAGCACGGAAGCATTGCAGATATGTTCTGCCTGCCACACGCTAGAAAAGAGGTGTTAAACTCACTATATGAGCTTTACAACAAAGGAGAGATAGATAAAAACAACTTATTAAACTTAGCTGAAAATATAGCGCATAATAATATAGTAGAACAATATTTCCCAGCATAATTTAATCTAATTCGCATATTAAAAACGAGGCATTTTTCGGCCTCGTTTGTTTTTGTAACAAAGTTAAAATTACAACTATGTTTATGAGCCCTTAGGATAGTTACCCTCGAAAAGCACCCTTTGGGTCGCGGGTCCTGCAACGCCGTCCATGGATAGACCCTTATCCTGCTGGAAGCGGGTTACTGCCTCAGTAGTAGCTTCGCCATATTTGCCGTCTACGCTTCCCCTTAAGTAACCTTGGCTCTTAAGCGCATTTTGCAGGTTGCGCACAAGCACTCCGCTATTGCCCTCCCTGAGGGTTACATAATCACCATTCGGGTGGGGGGTTACATTTGTATAGTTTATTACTTCCGTGGGCTTTGGTATAGGCGTTACTTTGGGTGCTGTTGTACTACCTGCTGTTGAGCCTGCCTTACGCGCTTCGCTTGAGTATAGCTTGTTTAAGGTAGTTGTGCCTGCAACACCGTCAACAGTAAGACCATGCGCCCTTTGGAATGCCTTTACAGCTTCTTCCGTGCTTGCGCCAAAATCCCCATCGCGGCTGCCTGCGTAGTAGCCTAAATCCTTAAGCCTAGCCTGCATTTCCTGTACGGATTTGGAATCCGTCATACCGCGGCGCAGGGATACCCCAACCACGCCTTTTGCGCTTGAAGTGCGGCGCGCGTTTGATGAATACAGCGCTTTTAGCGTAAGCGGACCAGCTATACCGTCTGAATAGGCAACATTACGCTTCTGGAAGGCATATACAGCCTGCTCGGTTGAAGAATCAAACCTGCCGCTAGCTTTACCTTCAAGATAGCCAAGCTCTATTAGGCGTTCCTGCATTTTAGTTACATCTCTTCCGCTGTCGCCAAGCTGGAGATATAGATTTTCTTTTATCCTAGGCGTAGCTGTTGCCTTTGGCGTAGCTGTTGCCTTTGGAAGCGCGCGCTTTGCGGATGAAGATTGCAGCCTTGAAAGCGTTGCCCTGCCCGCAATGCCGTCTGCCTTTAAATCGTTGCGGCGCTGGAAATCCTTAAGGGCGTCCTCGGTTTTCTTGCCAAAGTCGCCATCGGCGCTGCCGTCAAGGTAGCCAAGGTCTTTAAGCCGTCTTTGCATCTCTTTTACATCCTGCCCCTTGCTGCCAAGCTTTATTACATATACAGTAGGCTGTGGCGAGGGGGTGCCGGTTGAAAAACTAAGGGCTATAGTAGCAGTACTGTCTATCCCCGGGGAAACAGTAGGCGTTACAAATGCGCCGGGTATGGCAGTGCTGTCCCAAGGCAATACCTGCGCGCCCTGAGTGGTTGCAGATGGGCTAGGCAAACTTATAGGCGCAATTGTGCTTGTGGGCTCGGGCGTGCTTGACACCGCCGGCGTTGTAAGCACCGGGAAAGGATATTGATTATTATCTATTGCGCCGCCGCCTATATCATCGCCGCCCGTATCAGGCTTTGACTTGCAGCCCGCAAGCAAAGCCACGGATATTATAACCGCAAATAGGGCTGCTATTTTAATAATGCGACTGTATGACTTCATTTAAATCCCCTCTTTTCAATGCTCCTTAACTATATAACGGATTAAAGGCTAAAATCCTTGCATCTCATGAAAAATCAATGTCATTTTGGTAATGTATGCCCGTTATGCCAAATTGCTCCGCCGCCTTAGCGTTTTCCAGCACATCGTCTATGAAAACCGCGTCCTCAGCGGGGATAGAATTATCTGTAAGTAGTGAAATATAAATCTCAGGTTCCGGCTTTATCTGATGCAGATAACAGGATACGCATAGACCATCAAACAGCTTAAAAAAAGAATATTCTTTGTACACTCTTTCAAATGCAGGTTTATGGAAGTTAGAAAGCACATACAGCTTTTTACCCATGCTTTTGAGCTTTTCTAGCGCATTCACAGCGGGCAAAACCTGCATAAGCTCTGGAAAATTGTACAAGAAATGGCTTACATTATCGTACTCTCCCGCCATATCCGGGTGATTGCACATAATTTTAGCCGCTTCATCGTATGTTAGAGTGCCTCTGTCAAGCTCCTGCCAAGAATTGCTACCTACCACATGTTTAAGATACAATTCTTCCATGCCGTCTGGCGCAAGTGTATTTACCGCTCTGTCGGGGCAGAAGTCTAACAGCACATTGCCAATATCGAACACTATATGCCCTTTTTCAACAAGCCTTATATCCATACGCCCTCCTGACAAGCAAAGAATAACACAAATTGTACTAATTTTCAATACTTTTTGTTAAGATCTTGTTAACATCACTTGAGTTTCTGTAGAATTACTGTATAATTAAAGCAATCATATTTGGAGGGTATTTAATGATTACATCGGCTTACGCTGCACAACAAGCAGCACCAAGCAAGCAGGCTCTTGCGACAAGCGATTTTTGGACATCTCAATTTGCACAGTTTACACCTAAGGATATCGCCTTGGTGTTGCTGTTTTCACTGATTGCGAGCGTTGTTATTTCACTGGTATACAAAAAAACTTACAGAGGAGTATTATATAACCCCTCATTTGGAGTAACGCTTATACTGCTTACCATGATAACTTCATCGGTAGTTATGGCAATAGGCTCAAACGTTGCCCTTAGCATGGGCATGGTGGGCGCTCTTTCCATAGTGCGCTTCCGTACAGCAGTTAAAGACCCTATCGACACCGCCTATATGTTCTGGTCTATAACTATGGGCATATTAATAGGCTCTCAATACTATTTGCCCGCCATGGTAGTGGTGCTTGGTATAAGCTTTGTAATGCTTATGATATCTTTCCTTAAACTACGCACCAATTACAGCTATCTGCTTGTTATGCACTATGACCCCGCCTTTGAGCAGGAGATTACGCTAATGCTATCCCGCGTGCTGCGTAACTACCGTCTGCGCTCAAAAACTGTAACGCGCGCCGGCGCTGAAATGACGGTTGAACTTCAACTAAGGGATAGCAGCGACATAGTAGGACATATGCTTGGCACCACCGGCGTATACGATGCCACCCTAGTTTCCTGCCAGAGCGAAGCGGCTATATAATGTCAGCCCCGCTAAGGCTCCGCCATGAGCTAAAGTACTTTATAAAAAATTCTCAGTACGAAGTGCTAAGAAGGCTATTAGCAGCCGTCCTAAACCCTGACCCCCATGCGGACGAGAACAATGAGTACCATATACGCTCTCTCTATTTTGACAGCATATCCGATAGGGCGCTATATGAAAAAGTCGCCGGCGTATACCGCCGTGATAAGTATCGCATACGCATATATAACCTTTCGGATTCCGTTATCCGTATGGAATGTAAGAGCAAGTACAACAACTATATTTCAAAGCGCTCAGCGCCTATTTCAAGACTTGTTAGCGAACAGATAATAGCTAAAGATCCTTCGGGGCTTGAGAATACTTCATCGGGTTTACTTAGAGACATGTTCAGGGAAATTAGGCTCAGCCTACTGCGCCCAGTAGTAATTGTTGACTATGTAAGGGAAGCCTATATACATCCTGCTGAGGAAATACGCATAACCTTTGATAAACAGCTTAGAACTGGGCTTAACTCTATAGATATGTACAACAAGGAACTTCCCACCATACCCGTATTTTCAGACGATATGATGATATTGGAGGTTAAGTTCAACCGCACATTGCCGCCATATATTTCAGACATACTATCCCTTGCGGCGGGCTGGTCTACTAGGAGCGCTATATCCAAATATACGCTCTGCCGCCAGTACGAGGGTAAAGACTACTAATATGTTCAAAAAAAACGATATATTAGAGCTTGATATACAGGCGCTAAACAGCGATATGCAGGGCATAGCAAGGCATGAAGGTAAAGTTGTCTTCCTGCCCTTTTCACTTCCTGGGGAAATTATTAGGGCTAAGATAGTAAAAGTACATAAAAACTACGCATACGCTAAGCCGCTTGAAATATTACAAAAAAGCCCAGATAGGCAGGAGCCGCCATGCGATATTTTCTATAAATGCGGCGGCTGCACATGCCAGCATATGAAATATGAAACTACTCTTATTCAAAAAAGGTTAACCGTTAAAGATACGCTAAGTAAAATAGCCGGCGCTGATATGCCTGTAGCTGATTGTATAGGCGCTAATAGCCCGCTCAATTACAGAAATAAAACATCTATGCCGCTAGCGCTTGAAAACGGCAAGCCTGTCGCGGGCTTTTTCTACCCCAGAAGCCATAGAGTGGTGCCGGTAGAAAATTGCCCTGTAGCAAGGAAGCCCACAATGCAAGTTATGAAAGGCGTGCTTAGCTGGATGGAGGAATATAATATCCCACCCTACGATGAAAACACCCATACAGGGCTTGTACGGCATATAGTTATAAGGGTAAACCTTAAAGGCGAGTGTATGACAACACTTGTAACAAGGGATAATAATATACCCCATAAAGACGAGCTTATAAAAAGGCTAACACAAGAAAACCCCTATATAGTATCTATAGTAAACAGCGTCCAAAAAAAACGCACAAATACTATACTTGGCGAAAGTTTTACGGTGCTGCACGGTGAAAACCATATAAAAGAAGAGCTTTTAGGCTTGAATTTCAGAATTTCTCCACTTTCATTTTTCCAGATAAATACTAAACAGGCTGAAAAACTATACCTTGCGGCTATGGAGCTTGCTGGCGATTTGAAAGACAAAAAAGTGCTAGACCTATACTGCGGTGCAGGTACTATTGCTCTAACATTCGCTAAAAGATGCAAGGAAGTTAGAGGCATAGAGATAGTACCCGAAGCAATAGACGACGCCAAAATTAACGCCTTGGATAATAATATAAATAACGCATCGTTTTACTTGGGAAAGGTAGAGGATATTCTCCCCCAATTTGTAAGAGAAAATTATAAGCCCGATATTATTGTGCTTGACCCGCCCAGAAAAGGCGCCGAGCTTTCCGCAATAGAAGCTATTGCTAAATTAAAGGCGGACAAAATAATATACATAAGCTGCCATGTCGCATCGCAGGCAAGGGACATAGCCCGCCTTACGGCTCTTGGCTATGCCCCAATAAAAAGCGTACCTGTTGATATGTTCTCTTATACTTCAGGCATTGAAAACATAGTGCTGCTAGAAAAAGCCTAGTCTAAACTTATAGTATTAATATCGCTTATTTCTTCTTCCTCGCTGTGGTCCCCCACAAGCCCTATTAGAATATACTCATCATTTAGTAAATCATAGTGAAAATCGTTAAGAATACTAAAGCCATCTATTTTACCGGTTGAGCTTACATGCATACGGGGATTGGTGCAAAGGTGCAGCTTATCGCCTATCAAAATATGCTGCTCATCATGGTAGCTTATGGGTATGTCCTGCGATATTAAATCATGCACATAGTGCTCAATAGCCTCTAAATCTACCTGCGGTTTTTTTGGGAACCTTAGCAGGAAGCCCCGCTTTATATCATCGTGTATGTACTGTAAATCCGGCGGCAGATGTTGATGTAAGTAAAATTCAGTTAAATCCTCAGCAGAATGCGCCATACGCCTGTATATGGCGTTTCTCATTACAATATCGGCTATATCCTGCGGCTCAGGACCGAATAGCGTGGGACGGGTTACTATTATCTCCTCACCTATGCCTATAAGCAGCTCCGCATTTGTGCGCAGCATCGGATATATAAGCTCAAAATGTTCAACAACAACACGTCTACCCTTGTTTATAGCATTATCTATAGCATCCGCTAGTATATAAAGCTGCGTAAAGCCCATTTCAAAGCGTATATCTATATGGTAGGTATGCGGCTGGTAGAAACCATTGTCCGACACATCAAGCAGAGGCAGAGGTCTTACATTTACGCCGTTATCATCGTTAGTAAGTTCAAGCCCCGGAAACATGCCCTTTATAAGCAAACTCTTTCCAGAGCCTGCTTCACCCATTAACCCTATAAGCCTATCCTGCGCATCAAGGTGCTGCTGGGCTATCTGCCTGCCAATGGCAAGCATACGCCTAGCGCCCCTTGGCGCAAAATATACGCTATAATAGGGATTTACATAGCGGTTGACCAATAAATCACCCCTGTTTTTTAATGGCTAATACACGCTGCATTTCGTTAAAGCAGAGCATATAACCTTCATCAACGCCCATACCGGGCTTAGCTAACACTTGGTCTGCGTTTGCAGCCATAGCGCAGTGTATACAGGCTTTTGCTGAAATGTCCGTTTCGTTGCAGGTTCCGCCTTGGTACGCGCCCATGCCGTTTTCCTTGCAGTAAAGCACTGCTTCAACGCTGTTGTGTATGCTGCCAAGGTCCGGGGTTTTAACCTGTATCATATGCCCGGCTTTGTTATCTACAAATAGTTTTATATCTTCAAGGGTATTGCACCACTCGTCAGCCACGAGTTCTACATTTATATTCCTTGCGTCAAGTTCATTTCTAAGACCCTTTAAATCCCTTATCTGGCTTTCCCTATCTCCCGAATCCATAGGACCTTCTATGCGCAGGTGGAAGGGCGCAGCAGCTTTTTCAAGCTCCGCCATATAATCAGCCATGGCTTTGTAGTTGCTCTCGCCAAACACCTGCCCTATTGTGCCGTAGCAGTCCATCTGCAGTGTAGGTTTATAGCCATCATAGGGAGCAAAATCAACTATTCTTTTGTTTATCCACTTTATGTAATCAAGCAGTTTTTCGCCTTTTTCGCCAAGCTTCTCTACAGAGTTAAACAGCCCATGGGATAAAACCGGCACGCCCTTCATTATCATCTTATCGGCGTTGTTGTACCTGTCATCACCCGACTGGCTGAATATAGGCACCAGTTTATCAGTAACTTTAAGATCGTATTCTTCAGCTATAACATCACACATGAGAACGCCCTTTGCCTTAGCAACAGCCGCAAGCAGAGCCTGAGAGAAACCATAGCGTATTGCAGTATGCAGGCGCTCTCCGTTTATGTGCATATGCTCTATTTTGTCTGCTAGGCGGCGGAAACTATCAAGCTTTTCGCCAACAAAATGCTTGGCAACTTCATTTTCTATTAGGGGCAAATATTTATCCGCCAAGAAAAGCGGGTCTCTCCCTGCCGCGCCCGAATACTGCACGGCGCAGCAATCGCCTATGGCTATATCGCCATTTTCAAGCACAAGCATTACGCTTACGGATTCTCCCGCTTGGCGAACGGCTGTAAAACCTTTTGTAACGGGCTCTCCTATGTACATGTTACCGTCTGTTTTAGCACCCTGTTTTATGGCTTTCTGGTCATCAAAATAAAAGCCTGTGCGCCCTTTGGAGCAGATTATTTTTGTGATTTTCATTCCCTTTCCTCTTTTCCAATTATTTGTGGGGGCGCCCAACCAAGCGTCCCTTGCTTATAGCGTATATATCATCTACTACCATCTGGAAGTTTACTCCCCTGCCTTCCGCCTTGCCCCTTTCATCAAGCTTTTTCTTGTGGAAAGTCTTAATACTATCATCAAATGGCAGGTTGCCAACATTTAAAAAGCGTACAGCGCCGTCATGGTCGCGGGCTGGCATCATCTTGCCTGCGTTAAACCTGCTGGGGGCAAAGGGTACGTCTATTACGCCTGCTTCAAACGCTCTAACAGTACCGATAGCTATATCACCATCGCCAAGCTCAAGCGTGCGCTCAAGTATCTGCTCTGTTTCTCTGTTTATTAAATCTATTTCTCCAAGAAGCACGCTATCTTGAGGCAGCGCCTGGTCTGCAAGCATGGTTATAACCTGCTTTGTAGCCCTAAGCCCTGCGGCATTCGCTTCCTTTGTTGGTACGCCCATCGCTTCATGGGGCGTTTTTACTATTACCTTTGTTGCTTTAGCAAGCGCCGCAACTGCGCTTCCCCAGCATATTACTCCAAAGGCTTGAGCCTCGTCCTGAGGGAAACCGCCCATCCACTGGTGCAATACGGTTGATAAAATATATCCTTCATAGCCGAAGCGCTTAAGATATTTCTCGCTCATATAGCGAAGGGATTCTATAGCCGCAACATCCTGCACCAGATTGCCGCACTGCCCGTAGCCAAGGGTGATGTCCTTCACCCCCTGCTCCGCCGCAAGCAGTGCCTCTATTATACCCACCGCGTTTGATACGCAGGGCGGCACGAGCGTGCCTGTTAATGGACCAAAAGGCTCTCTGTTGAGGGAAATGCCCTGCTCCTCATAGTAGCCTGTTAGCCTATCCACATACTGCCATTTTTTTATAGTTTCAACTAGCGGTACATTTTTAGCGTAAGGTATGTTGTAGGATATGCCCCCACCTTCAAAGCTTGTAAAGCCACCCGCATAGGCGGTTTCGGCAAGCAGCCTTGCATCTGGCGTGCCATGGCGCACCTGCACAGGGCTTTTTACGCTCTCTGTTACAATTCGGCAGCCCTTAACCCCGTGATTTACCGCAGGGAAGCCGTTAAGCATAGAATTACCGTGCTTTTTAGATTCCTTAATGCCATGTTCCGCGTCCTCATAGCGGTTAAGACGAGTGTAGCTATCTATAGTTGTTGGAAGCAAGTCCGCCTCGCCTTCATTTTCTAGATATTGCAGAAGCTTAACATGCATATCAACAAGCGCAACCCCCGCCCTTGGCTGCACCAGTGTTTTCTTTTCCTTTATTGCCTTACCTAGCTTAGTACAGAAGCGCTTTTCTGTTTTTATGCCGCGTTGATACTCAACAGCTTCGCTTAAATCAACCTCATGCCCCGTGTGCCAGGTTTTTAGCACTTCCTCCCTCTCCCTAAAAAACTCTTCATCGTTGTAGCGTTTATTAGTTAGCTCCATCAACATGACCTCCTATATATTGTTTCATTATATTAATTGCACTTTCCTCATCGTATGTAGATAATAGCCCCATTGCGGATAGTATGTAGCCACTATCCAATATCGCTTTTGGGTTTCTTGGCACAAGGTTGCTTTCATCTATATTTGAAATAGCGGTGTCCAGTATAGCCTGCGGGTTATCAGAATGCACAAGCGCGCCGCCTGTAAGTATTATTTTATCTATACCCGTTAAATCCTTGCCCTGCTGCTTGTATACAGCGCCGCTTGGGGTATATATACGCTCAAGCTCTCCCGCATGGCGTATAAGCGCTGTACGCACGGCAAGCGCCGCAAGCGCAAAATCCATAGCCTTTGTACTATCATCGCTTGGCAAGCGGGATTTATCATGCGATATTTCGCACAAATAACTTTCCGCTTCTTCACTACTTAAACCGCTTATATTAACAATCTCTTCCATTCCAGCAGCATCTACTATGCCCTTTGCGCTGTAGCGCATACCTATATCGCCCTCTACGCTGCGCTTTTCAAAGGGTTCTCTAAGCCCGCTTAGCATTACGGAAGAGTTAAGCGGATAGCCCTTGGCTATTGAATATACATCCGTTGTTGCGCCGCCAAGGTCTACGCACATTATTTCACCTATGCCCTTGGTTTTTTCGGTGCCTTTGGATAGCAAGCTTAACGCAGCTAAAACAGATGCGGGCGTTGGCATAATTATTCCCTCTATAAGCGCCTTTTCGTGGCTTAAACCTTTGGCGGATACTATCCTATCTAAAAATATTTCCCTTATTACCGCCTGCGCAGGAGCAATGTTAAGCCTGTTTAATTCCGGCATAACATTTTCTGTTATGTATGTAGGATGTATATCGCTAGATATTATTTCCTCGCACTTTTTAGCCGCGCTTCTGTTACCGGCTATTACCACGGGAAAAGGCTTTTTAGCTGTACTAATTAGCTCTGCATTATGCTGTATTACCTTAAAATTGCCGCCGTCCGTACCGCCTGTTAATAGGAATATATCAGGGGCAATATCATCAATAGCAGCTATATCTTCTTCAGTTAATTCATACGAAAATGTTTTTATAACTTTAGCTCCCGCGCCAAATGCGGCAAGCTTTGCGGCTTTTGCGGTGAGAGATGGCACAAGCCCCGACGCCACCATGCGAAGTCCGCCCGCCGCGCTTGAACATGCAAGGCGCTTAATAAATTGCATATTGCCTAGCTGCTCATGTAATTTTTCAAGTGCATGGTTAAAGCCCTGCATTACATCGCTCTCAACAGTAGTGAAACTCTGCGCAGCCGCAAGTATGCGCCTTTCTTCAAGGTCTACCGCGGTAAGCTTTGTAAATGTAGAGCCAAAATCTATGAGCAGTACAACTTGCATTTATTTTTTTATGCCCAGTAAATCTTCTTTAAGGGCGTCTATAGTGGTTTCAGGCGCGGTGCCGGGACCGAACACACGATCAAAACCCATTGCCTTAAAGCGCTTTTCCACATCTTCAAAGGGCTGTTTACCTACCACTATATTTCCGCCTACATAAAGCAATATGCCCTCAAGCCCTGCTTCATCGCATTTTTCTCTAAGCCCTTGGCAGTCCAGCTCTCCATGACCATATAATGAAGAAACGACGATTGCTTCGGCATTTGATTCAATCGCCGCTTCGATATATTCTTCCTGCGATACCATTACCCCGAGGTTTACTACATTGAAGCCCGCCTCAGAGAATGCATAATATAATATTTGGTTGCCGACGGCGTGCACATCCGCACCAATAACGCCAATGACGATGGTCTTCTTTTCCACGGCGGTTACCCCCTCATTTTTATAGCTATATCGTATAATAAGTTGGCTCCTTTGTCAATGTATATAAGGGGCTTTATATGCAACCTTGCCAAGGGGAATGCTTAAAGTTATAATACAGAAAAGGAGGGAAGGTATGGATATAGGTC
This sequence comes from Christensenellaceae bacterium, assembly GCA_012518615.1. Classification (GTDB taxonomy): domain Bacteria; phylum Bacillota; class Clostridia; order Christensenellales; family Aristaeellaceae; genus DTU024. The sequence continues at coordinate 33,453 of JAAYRU010000004.1, forward strand.
TTTTCACGGATACTTTCATCCCCATAGCTGATGGCGTAGGCAGGGTAGTGCTTGCATACGCAGAAACACTGCCTAAGCTTGGCGCACAGGTTACTGTGAGTGCGCCTTTATATCACTTTGGCAACAGAGCCATGCTCCCCTTTGACCTTATAGACTACAGCGCAATTAAAATACCCACCATATCCCAGTACAGCACAGGAAGTCCTGTGCTTGATACACATTACCGCAGACGCATGAGAGCAGCAAAATTAAGCATAGCCCACGCGCACAGCCCATTTGCCGCAGGTGTAGAAGCTGTTAGAATTGCTAAAGCCAAGGGTATTCCGCTTGTTGGCACATTCCACTCTAAATACTATGATGATTTCTATAAGGCAACCAAGAGCGAAACCATATCAAAGGCGCTTGTAAGCAATGTTGTTTCCTTTTACGAAAAATGCGATGAAGTATGGGCGGTAAGTAAATCCACCGCTGATGTGCTTTATGAATACGGCTTTAACGGCGAAATTATTGTAATGCCAAACGGAGTAAATTTCCGTACGTTAAATGAGGATAAATTAAAAGAAGTAGAAGAAAAATACGGCATAGGCAATAAAAAAATGCTGCTATTTGTTGGACAGATAAACTATAAGAAAAATATTAAACTTGCGCTTGAAAGCGCTGCGCTGCTTAAAAAAAGCGGAGTGGATTTTATACTTATACTTGCCGGCAGAGGTCCTGATAAAAAATCTATAAAGGCTGATATTAAGGAGCTTGGTATTAAAGACAATACAAAGCTTATAGGGCATATAGATGATTCTGCCATTCTTGACGCGCTTTACGCAAGGGCTAGGGCGTTTGTTTTTCCATCTCTATATGACAATGCGCCTATGGTAGTAAGGGAAGCGGCTGTAATGGGTACCCCTTCAATATTAATTAATGGCAGCAGCGCGGCCGAAATTGTTGAGGACGGTGTAAACGGCTTCCTGTGCGACAATACACCTGAAAGCCTTTTTGAAAAACTTAAACTGCTGCTTGATAACAAAGAGCTCGCTGAAAACGCAGGCAAAAACGCAAAGGAAAGCATACCCATATCTTGGGAAAGCATAATGAACAAAGCGCTAAAAAGGTATGAAGCGCTTATAGAAAGCGGTAATTATAAATACAAAAAGTGAACTTATTCGTATATTATATTAGACACCGTTTACGATAATACATCGTAAATAAATAATAATTAAGGAGGATATATTTATGAAAGACATGGACATTCAATTTTATGGCGAACGAGGAATCATCAATGGGATTTTGTTGGATATCTATCGAGATAAAAACAAAGACAAGAAGCTCAATAGTTTTTTTGATGCAATCAAACTGTTTGATGGTAAAGATGTACCTTGGAAAGATGATATTACAAACTGCAAGTGGATGGTTGAACCATCTTTTGCGCACTTTGGAGACCCTGACTTGATTGCTGTGTTTGAATCAGGAGAAAAAAAATACGCAATTTTTATCGAAGCTAAACTTAAAGACTATGTCAGCAGTTGCTTTTCTCTTGAGCGAGAAGACGGTATTGTGAATTTGAAAGGGCAATCAAGTAAATTGAATGTCCAACTTTCCTTCCGTTATCGTTTTGTGCAGGCGTTTAAAGAGGCGCAAAAAAAGTCTTCCCAAGCAATTATAGAACCCTGTCATAAACATCCGGATGGAAGGAGACGAAAACTTCAAAAAGAATCCGTTGTTGAAAGCGTGACGAAATTCCTAGAAGGGGTTGACGAATATTATTTCATCGCCCTGACAAATGATTCATCATCAGAAACTGTTATCGAAGAGATGAGTAGCAATTTTCACCCGCCACTTAATGACTTTGATAAGCAATACTTCGGAATTCTTACCTATAAAGATTTAATTAATGAGGGTATTGTTGGTGAAAAATTAGGCTTCTTTGATAAAGCGTGTAAGATGATGGGTGTGAAAATTCTGCAATTATCTGATGACACTTCCTGCAAAAATAATAAAGATAAGCTATGTAATGAACAGAATAATAGTTCGTCTGAAATCAAAAACATTAAAAGCATACATATAAATAATTGGGAAGATCATTTGCGAAAAATAGCTAATGAATTTGTAAACAATCAAAATCTGCAATTCGGATTTATCAAACTATCGGGTTCATATAGCCTCAAACTAGGCGGGGAAGTCGTCATGAAACTCATGCAGTGTCAATATGGTGCTGATAACAAGCTTATGTTGGGCTTATTAGATACCAGTTCTTTCAATGCTAAAAACTGGAAAGGAGAAAAACACCAAGCTTATAATGTAGGTGTTGGAAATCAAAGAAAAACCTTTTATTTCTATACTGTTGAAGAACATAATATAGATGAAATGATTAATTTGGTCAATAAGTATTGCGAATCTTTCCTAAAAACTTCGGAACCCATAGATGTTTGGCAAGCTATTCCTAAAAATGGAATCTGTGGAAACCTATTAGGGTTGCAATACAATACCGGTCTTTGGACAAGTCAGGCAACAGCAGACAGCGCAGAAGACCTCCAAGAAACTGACAATATCACACCACCAAATGATGAATTACATTTACTAATCGAAACTGAAAAGGAAAAAGCTGTTATTGAGGTCGTGATGGAAAATATATCTGCCCTGTCACTCAACACATTAAGTTCCAGTCAAAAAGAAAAATCATCTTTTGTCAAGATTCAACGCTCAGAAAATGAAAACGATAAATATGAATTATATGTTTCCCAAGAATCAAATAATCTTGAAAACCATCAGAACAGCTTAGAATATAAGATAATTGCTAGTTCTCAATGGGTAAAATGGCGAAATTTTGAATAGTCCTTTTAACGAACAATAATTTGTTGTTATCAATACTAATGGGGTATTTCATCATATTGGACTTCATCTTTAGTAGGCAGTAGTCTCCGCCAATTACCGCGGCGGTAGAAGTATATATTTACTAAAGCGCCTGTAACCCAGCTGATTACCATTGAAACATATACCATTAAGGGCTCACCTAGTGGATTTTCAGACGTTTTTGAAAGCTCTACCAATACATAAGCAAGCGTTGTACGCACTAATATGGCGCTAAAAAGCGAAATACCCATAGGGGTTACAGTATCTCCCGCCCCTCTCATAACGCCCGACATGGTTTGTGTAAGTCCCATTGCGAGGTAGCCAGGCACCAAGATATACATAATATTCATGCCAAGGTCTATTACCTCCTGCGTCTTAGTAAATATTCCAAGCATACTGCGCCCAAACAGAAGAATGGCGCAAGTTAATACAACAGATGTAAAAAAAGCCAGCTTAGCCCCCTGAACGGCGCCGCTATGCAGCCTGTCATACTTTCTTGCGCCTACATTTTGCCCTATGAAGGTAGTCATAGCGTTACCAAAGGAAAAGCTTGGCAGCATGGTAAAGCCGTCTACACGCTTAACAATACCTGTAGTAGCAATGAACATAGGACCAAAGCTGTTTTCAAGTCGTTGAATAAGCAGCATCGCAAGAGAAAAGGCTGCCTGCGTAATACCTGTGGGCAAGCCCAATTTAATCATATCTAGGGTGGTTTTTTTGTTAAGACGAAGTGTCTTTCGGTTAATATCAAACAGTGTTGACATACTCTTTAGCTTGATAAAACAAAGCACAGCAGAAACACCCTGTGAAATAATAGTAGCAAGCGCAACGCCCGCCACCGCCATATCAAACTGTATAACAAACCATAGGTCAAGCACAACATTTAAAAGCGCAGCTATAATAAGAAAACCAAGGGCAGAGAGTGAATCACCCAAGCCCCTTAGTATGCCTGATAGCATATTATAAAACATAGCGCCCGAAACGCCTGCAAAGTAAATATTGAGGTATTGACCGGTCCATTCCATAATCTCAGCAGGTGTGTTAAGCAGGTTTAAAAGCACCGGCACAAGAGGGATACCCACAGCCATGATAATAAGCGAGCTAATCAATGTAAGGGTAAGGCAGTTGCCTATAACAAGCGATAATTTATCCCTATCTCTAGCTCCATAATGCTGTGATGCACGGATACTAGTACCCATCCCTATACCCACCATGAGCGTTAAAAGCAGGTTAATAATTGGCATGCTGGATGATACTGCTGCAACCGCGTCATCTCCCACATACCTACCTACAATTGCGGTATCAACAGCGTTGTATAGCTGCTGTACCAAATTTCCAAGCAGCAAGGGGACGGCAAACATGAGTATGTTTTTCCAAGGAGTGCCTTCCGTCATATCCCGGGGAGCAAAAAGTGCTTTTAGTTTTTGCATGCATTGAATCCTTTCGTTAAAAAAACAATCTAATTATAGCAAAGTACGAGTATAGGAGCAATTACAAAGAAAAACCACTTAAACGATTCTTTTGGCTGTAGACAAAGCTCTTATAAATAAAAAAACCCCAGCTCAGAATACTGGGACTTTTTTGCTAATTGACATATGCAGCAAATATGCTGCTGTCATTTTTTATTGATATTATTATGCTCCAACCGCATCCATAACTATAGGCAGGAAATACGCAAGCTGTTTACGCCACCAAGGCCAATCATGGTTTACATCATGGCCCCATAAATCCACCCAAGCGTTTATGCCTTTATCATCAAAGGCATTTTTGAGTATGCCCATAGTGCGGAGCATTTCATCTTCCCAGGCGCCCTGCCCCGCGCAGAATACCATTTTACAGCTGTTGAGCGCATCTATAAAATAATGACCCTTAGGTAGGTTAGGCATATAGTGCACGGGGGAATTAATGTATACTATATCATCCATGTAGCCATTTAGCAGCCAAGACGCGTCAAAAGCGCCTGACATTGCTATAAGACTGTCAAACAGATTAGGAAAGCGCAGCACTAAGTTGCCCGAATGGGTGCCGCCCATGCTGCAACCAAGCGCCATAAGCCTACCCTGCCAACCAGAATCCTCCTTTACAAAGGGCACATATTCCTGCGTTAAGTGCTGTATCCATTTTTCGTGCAGCTCCATGCGGGCGCGTGGGTTACCATTTAAGTTAGACCAAGTTTCTTTATCTATACTATCAACACAGTATAGGGTGATACGCCCTTCGCTCAAAAGAGGCTCACAGGAGGGAATCATACCGAAGCCCTCAAAATCTTGGGCGACTCCATCCTGAGAGGGCAGCACTAGCACAGGCTTTCCCCCATGTCCGTATATAATAGAATGAGTATCTCTAGATAAAATATTGCTGTAATAATGTTGATGGCGTACTGTCATCTTAAACCCTTTCCGAAACGGCGGCTATAAAGGCATCCGCTTCTTCCCTATCCAAACACTTGGCAATGTAATAATAATTTCCCATAGCGCCGCTCATAGCGTCAGGCACTCTGCCTTGCTTTACTATGCGGTGCCCGTAGCGCTCCATAATATCTGAATGGCTAAGCTTATACGCTTGGTTATCCCGAAGCCCCACGAAAGGACACACAAATGTGCTTCTTTCATCTTGCAGCCAAACCCTATCATGGCACACCATATCCGCCCAAAGCCTATATATATCAATGCTGCCGGCGAAGTTCATCATATCGGGCGATATGCCTCCTGAAGGACGCATATTTACTTCAAGCCCTAGAATATCACCTTTTTTACCTAGACCCTCTTGGTCCTCCATAAGACGGAAAAACTCAAAATGTATCATGCGGTTTTTAACGTCAAAGGCTTTAACAGTATTGCGTCCGGCTTCAAGCACATCGTCAGCAGGTTTAGGTAAAAGCATAAACGCGCTGTCCAACCTATCATTCACCACATCCACAAGAGAAGTTACGGTGATGTTGCCTGTTTCATACAGTGGCGTTCCCTTACTATCCAATATGGCATCGTAGGAGCATACCTCACCTTTAACCAGCACTTCCATAATATAAGGGTCATAGGGCTTTTTGTCAAAAAAGCGGTTTAAATCATCTTGATTGTATATTTTATAAATACCCTGAGCTCCAACGCCAATATCAGGCTTAATTATTAAAGGATAGCCATATTTATTGGCAAATTCAAAGCCCTTTTCTCGAGTGGTAACAACCTCTCCGGGCGCTGTTTTTACGCCAGCTTCATGATAGAGTAGTTTCATCTGGCTTTTGCGCTTGAATTTTTCCATATCTTTTAGCATGGGTCCAGTATCAATATGGAACATAGTACGAAGCCAAGCGTCCTGCATAAGCCAATATTCATTATTGCTTTCAAGCCAATCAATCTTGCCCCATTTATGGGTAAACCAAGCAACCGCCCTTAAAACCGCATCGCCATCTTCTAGGCTTGGCACTTGGTAATAGTCGCTAAGCGAATCTTTAAGTTCTGGGCTTAGGTTGTCATAGTGCGTGTCGGCAATACCCAGCACATTTACTCCGTTTTGCTTAAGCGCCCTGCAGAACAGATAGTAATTCGACGGAAAATGAGGTGAAATAAATACAAAATTAAGCATAAGCCCCTCCCCCCTAGGCGCAACTAGCGCCTTATTTGAAGCAGGATAGCACAATAAATTGACTATCGTCAAACAAATACAATAAAAGTACTGATTGCTGCAAATTACACTTATGAGATATTAGACATATGCCATCATTTGCCATCTTTTTAATGTACACATATTAATTCACCCACCCCGTGAGGGGTGGGACTTTGACCCACCTATGGATTGGGCGGTGGAGCTGCCATTTCAATCCACCCACCCCGTGAGGGGTGGGACCTCTGCCCTCAGTGTTACGGGCTGCGCGACCTATATTTCAATCCACCCACCCCGTGAGGGGTGGGACCTCGTTATCTTCCCACGAAACGAGGTCAAAAAGTATTTCAATCCACCCACCCCGTGAGGGGTGGGACTAGGGTTAAATTCCTTTACCCTCTTGCCGGGCGATTTCAATCCACCCACCCCGTGAGGGGTGGGACGCTATTGCAAGAAACACTACAACAAAGCATACAGAATTTCAATCCACCCACCCCGTGAGGGGTGGGACCGATTATTACAAAGCGGTATATGATGATATATTGATTTCAATCCACCCACCCCGTGAGGGGTGGGACCTTATAGGATTGCTAAAAGGTGGTCGCTGCCTTATTTCAATCCACCCACCCCGTGAGGGGTGGGACTTTTTGCAATTTTTTGCAATTCCCTATGGGCGCGTATTTCAATCCACCCACCCCGTGAGGGGTGGGACTGTATAAAAGATGCAAATAAAGCGTTTTTGCTTATTTCAATCCACCCACCCCGTGAGGGGTGGGACTTATAGCCACCGCTAGTGCAAAGAGCAAAATAAATTTCAATCCACCCACCCCGTGAGGGGTGGGACCCCCGCTTTTTATTTCTTGTACAATAAGGCTTGATTTCAATCCACCCACCCCGTGAGGGGTGGGACGCATGACCCATGCGTGCCATGGCGTACTTATCCGATTTCAATCCACCCACCCCGTGAGGGGTGGGACGTACCCGTTTATATTTGACAGGCTGTTTCCCGTAATTTCAATCCACCCACCCCGTGAGGGGTGGGACTATCCTCATCTACAACTACAGTAACAGTAAAAATTTCAATCCACCCACCCCGTGAGGGGTGGGACGTTAGATTATTTATATTAACGCTTTCTAGCTTAGATTTCAATCCACCCACCCCGTGAGGGGTGGGACCACAGGCGGTGCAATAGGTGTAAAAACCAAGCAAATTTCAATCCACCCACCCCGTGAGGGGTGGGACCTATCTAGGCGTGATGGGGTAGACTATTCAACGGATTTCAATCCACCCACCCCGTGAGGGGTGGGACGCTCCTGAGTACGCTTGTGTCATCAAGCACGGGTATTTCAATCCACCCACCCCGTGAGGGGTGGGACCCCAAAGAATTTAACCTGCGCCATCTTCACAAAATTTCAATCCACCCACCCCGTGAGGGGTGGGACCGCAAAACCGCATAATAGCGGTATGCTTTCATTGTAAGTATTGCACAATTTTAGCCGTTTTTCAACATCAAACTAATATGTGCAGCTAAAATAATCAGAAAAAATCACCATTATTTGTGATTTATAAGTGCGAACATAATGGCAAAAGTATGTTAGCTTGTAGTTCGCACTAAAAAAACAATAATCCCTCGGCATCATATGAAGGTTTAGCTCCATAATGTTCTACACGGTTGTGGTATTGGTTACCAAGAATATAGAAGCGAAGGCTATCAGTTTCTTCATCTATTATATCTTTCAATTCCTGCTTTAATTTCAAGAATTGTGCATTGTTGATTACACATTCAAATACGGAGTTTTGAACACGCTGACCGTGAGCAACACATTTTTTTGCAACATGACGCAACCTACGGCGACCGGCGGCATCTTGGGTGTTTACATCATAGGTTACTAAAACAAGCATATTTTCACCTCTTTATTTCCAGAAAAATGGCGGATACGCTTCCAAATCGCCTCTTAACAACCTTGATAATAGTAGAGACTGCGCATAGGGTACCAATCCCCAAGGTATTTTCTCTTTTAAAAACGGGTGAGTTATTTCTTCCCGCTTTTTTGTTTGCCACGCTTCAAGAAAGGTCTTTCTTCCCTGCTCTGAAAGCAGAACGGCTCCGTCTTCCTGTCTATCAAAATCTCTGTCTTTAACCATTCGGTTGTTAATGAGCGTAAGTACAAGGCGGTCTGCCACAGGTGCTCGTAATTCTTCCTGTAAATCAAGAGCCAGCGAAGTGCGTCCGGGACGGTCACGATGAAGAAACCCCACATAGGAATCAAGACCCACACTTTCAAGCGCAGCTGCACAATCGTTTGCCAGCATAACATAGGCAAAAGACAGCAAGGCATTTACATTGTCACGGGGCGGTCTACGGTTGCGTCCATCGAATGTAAAATCAGCTTTCTGGCTTAGTATCATTTCGTCAAACACCTGATAATAGCGTGCGGCAGTTTCCCCTTCTATACCCCGCAGAGAATCAAGCGAGTCGATATTTTCAAGGCTTGGCAATACTTCTTTAAGCTCCTGCGAAATAATCTGTAAACGGTTTGAGTTAATACGCAAAGCATGGTCTCTCAAACACCGTTCAAGCACTTGCCGCTGATTGTATATTTTTCCTGCCACCATATTGCGTGCTATTTTGCAGCTATCTTTTGGGTCATCAGCTATGCGGTATTGCGTACGCCTTAAAAGCACATTGCCATTTTCCGCACCTACACTTCTAGCAAGAAAACGCCCGTTCGGCGTCAAAAAGCACAGACTGATGTTACGCTTAGCACATTCTCCCATAAGGGCGGGGCTTGCGCCACGGTAAGAAAATGATACTATACCTTCAAGACCGATTAGCGGAATCATTCCAGCGGAACCGTTTTCATCGGAAACCAAAATGTTTTGATTTTTTAATGATAAATAACGGTTATCGCTGGTTACATACAGGGTGTTAAGCATCTTTCTCATGGCATGTCCTCCGTTAGGTGGCGGTGCACATAGTTTTCGCTTGTTTCTTGTGAGCTTAATGCGGGTAAGCAAATCAAATTAAGTGAACAGGCATTGCAGCCCTTGTGCTTTTTTACCTTAGGGGTATGCCCACGCTTAAAAAGATCGTGCATTCTATCTACAGCAGTATATAGGGAATTTCGTAAGCATTCATCAAAAATAACTGTTTCTCTACGCCTTGTTTTTCCATAGAAAAGAGCGCCCTCATTTATGGTGCACAACAGCATTTCTTCTAGGCATACGGCTTGTGCGCAAAGCTGTAGCCTATCAGCATTGTTTGCCTTAGGCGCGCCGCGCTTATATTCAACCGGAAAGGGAAGCCAAAGTCCACGAAAGCCTCTAAGCTCAACCCCGTCTTCATGTTGATGGAACTCAACCACATCACATACCCCACTTATCTTAAGGCTATGCGATGCAACTCGCAGACCACGCACGGTAAGCACATCTCCTCTAAGCTCATGCCCTGTATCTGTATGCACCCTTTCATGCATTATGCGTCCCGATGCTGTTAATGCGTTTTCTAGCCACTGCTGTTCAATATGAATTAGCGCCCATTGTCGTGGACAGTAGGAATAGTGTTGTATTCCGGATAGTAGTAGATAGTTTTCATAATCAGTCATTGGAAAACCTCAAAATTTCTTTATACAAATCATTAAACAGAAAAACTAATAAAATAATACCTCTGTTTTTGTTTTAATTAAATCTAAAACACCACTCATATAGCCTAAAAAATCATCATACCGAAGCGTCCATTGATATATTCCAGCTGCACATTCTCTCAAATTCCACTCCTTTACTTTACTACGGCGGATAGAAACAGATTTTTTTTGTAGCGTTCGCCAGTCACCTTGTCCATATGCCACTGCCTTGGCAAGCGTTTCATCAATAATCACAGAAACCGTATCAGAATCTATAACATTAAACTTTTCATTAACGGTTTCAAATGCCATAGCTTCTTCCTCTTTTAGACGTTTCTTCATGTCTCCAATACAAATATCATTAAGAGTAATTTCATCATTCATTGAACGAGTACTAAGTTCGGGATTAATTCTGATATTTTTTGTAAAATAGCGTTTCAGCACTTCGCGTGATTCATCCAAAGCCGGATTCTTTGTTAGCATTGTATTGTCTTCAAGAGAAAAACTCCACATTTCTGCATTTGAGAACCGTCCATGCCTATTCACTCTACCAGCGGCTTGTAAAAGTGAAAGCAATGAAGATAATTCACGAAATCCCGTTCGGAAAGAAAAATCCACACCTGCTTCTACACAAGATGTTGCTACAAGGGTCCAGTTCGTATCTTTCTCGTTTTTTAGTCGTAATTTTACCCGCTCGATAACAGTGTTTCTATCTTCTGGTGTCAAAGCTGTAGATAAGTGCTCCACACATTCGCGACCAAATTCAACACATAAATCCTGCGCTACGATAGCAGCATTTTGTATTGTGTTTAAAATCAACAAGCGTGGTCCAGGTTTGTTTTGTACTAATTCTATCAACTTCTTACGACTTAAAGCCTTAGGTTTCCACAAAAAAACTACTCTATCACCCTCATATTTCATTAAACGTTTTCGTAAATCTGAATCAACCAATTCAGTTACTTCCGAAGAGGGGCTCATAAGACTATTCAGACATCCAAGTTGCCAATAACGTACAAGAGAGCCTGATGCCAACACCCAATAACAGCCCCATTCCTCTGCAAAAACATTCATCCAACGCCACGCAAGAGGAAACAACCTAATAGGCATTGCATTGTGAGCTTCATCTACAAAAATAACGCTTCCTGGCAGTTCATGAAGCCTTCGTAAAGTGGAAGGACGATTGGAAGCCAATGTTTCAAAGAAGGCAACAGCAGTTGTTACAATTATGGGAGAACGCCATAAAGATGTGAGATAGCGTGTTTCAGGATCTTCAAAATCCGCACGACTATGCAATTCAGCAACAACTTCTTCTGCATTTTCTCCAGGCAGTACTAATGCTTTTCGATAAACATCAACTGACTGCTGAATAATGCTAGTGTACGGCAAAACCACGATGATACGTCTTAAACCTCTTTCAATTGCTTGCTGAAGCAGATGAGCCATAACTGCTGTTGTTTTGCCAGAACCAACAGGACTATCACAAGAAGCAAAACTACCAAACACATTCGCATTACGGCAAGAATAATACATTTCACGCCTAAGTGTACTTCGCACATCTTGCCCGCCAAGTGTCGCCACATATTTGTCCAATGCCTCAAGTCGTCTTGAAGCACACAGTTTAGGTAAATGTTCTGTCGCCGGTGCTTGATTATAGGCAAACGCTGTATCTGAATGGTCAGCATCAACCAAACAGGATAGCGCCATACGACAAAACACATTCCTACTCCTGCCACTTTTGGGTTTTTCCTCTTGAACAAAATTGTATGTTGGAACTATTTCGTTATGTATATCCAGAAGCAGTAATAATGATTCGTCTGTCTTATCCCTCGTTGATTGACTCTCATCCCGAAATATTGCCGTTCCTCTTACTTTCTCGGCAGCCATATTTGGTAATCCTCTATGGTGGGAATAAACTGTCAATGCAGAAAAAGGTTTTTTCATTAACTTTAAAGCAGCACATCCTGCATCTACATGATTTATTGGTAACTTAGAACGAACATTACCTGTATCACTCAAAACCTTTTGGTTTTGCTTGTCAAGTTTACCTAAGTCATGTAACAATGCACTATTCTGAACTATGCTTCTTAATATCCCTTTATTATTCGGGGAATACCTTTCCGCTTCTTCTGCATATCGAAGTGCCCTATCACAAACACCTTTAATATGTGCAGAATATTTTTGTGCAGGGCAATCTCTTTTAGCGCTATGAGCAAGGTATTCTGTCATGACAATGTTATTAAATCAACAACACTTGCCACACGAGAATAAAGTTCTTCAGGAAGACCAGTTTTATCTTGATAGTCGTTCCATGTAATTGAAGGACGATCCTTATTTTCAAGCTTAATAGGTGTTAGTGCTTCTATCAACAAATGTTCAGGACAGCTGCCTAATATGCTTTTATGTTCAATATACCACGCATGTCGAATGCGTACATCTGGACGAATGGCAGAACGGTTCATTTCATAAGCATGAGGGATTAATAGTTTTAAAAGCTCAACGTCTTCAGTTGTACAACCTGTCTTATGTGCGTAATTAGGATTAACAAAAAACGGCATATAATATACCCCGTGCTCTACAATTCGGTACGCTAGAGGCGCCATTCCGCTGGTTTTATCTCTTTCTACACCTGCTTTGTTAGTGTTCGTTTGTCGTATTATATTAATCGGTGCAAGTGAAACACCCATTCCAAACTGTACTACACCAGTTTTAATAAAACCTTTACTCTGTTCTTTTTCAAGAAAGGTATTGCCAAAAACCCGTGCGTCCCAATACTTTGACACAAAAGTGCTTTCTAAGAATTTTGCAGGATCCGTCCCCATCTCGTTAGAAATGCTATCTCTGTTACGACCACGCTGCTCAAGAATATTATAACGTTCTGCATTGTCAATAAACTCTTTTGGTAGGGCATTAAAAAAAGGAGAATTATGATCTTCAAGCATATCACGAAGTTTTCGTTTGAAAGATACTGGAGATATTTCTCCACAGCCATTAGGACGTTGACGTGGATCACTTTCGCGTTCAGGATCCCCATTAGGGTTGGAATTAACAACCTCAATCACCAACAAACCAGTTGCTCGTTTAATTGTTTCGCTCATTATTATTTTCCTCCTCAGTTTCTTCTGATTTCAGGTCATCACTGGCTTCTTCCCTTTTAGGAAATTTAGCAAGATAACCAATAAATAGCTGTACCTTTTCTTCATCGTTCAATGATGTCTCTGGAGTCCAACAAGTCTGAAGTTTATTTGCATTGTTTTCAAACAGCGAATATAGCCATCCAGCACGCCAACTCTCTTTTCCTTCATCTTTCACGCCTTTGTAACGATAAACTTTTGCCCAATTATAGTAAGGCATCAATCTTTGTGCTAATAAATGCAAAGTCTTAATTGGTGCTTCAGTAGCAGCCGTAAACATACTTCCTCCTATTAGTTGCGGAGGAAAATCACCATTGCGTACAACTTTGCAGTACAATGCATGAAGTTCATCTGATGCTTTCAGAAGCTGTCCATACAAGTAAGGTAGTTTTTCCATATAAGTATCCTTTCTTATGCCTTTTCGATAAAGCAAAAGCCCCATCAATGCTAACATTTTTTCGACTTTTATCCATATTGGTTGCCTATAATTGCCGGGAACTGTCTGCAATCTCCCCAAAAGCATAGCAATCACTTTCGCTTTTTCTGACAAAATATGCAAATCAGATATTGTAGACAAATTAGGTTCCATAAGCAATTCCAAACCATAATACCTTGGTACCGGTTTGAACTTTTCGGTTAGTAACTCGCCATCTTGTTTCCAAAAAGTATTAAATATGTCCGCTACATCAAGAGGAAACGGAACATCTGACTGCCCAAATGGGAATAGCGGAATATTAGAACAACCAATTGTCCATGCTTCACAATTTTTTTCCAATTCATAGGCATTTGTTTGGCGTGTATAAACAACTTTAGTTCGTGCGCTGTCTATTCTCCTCAAAATAAACAAGCGTATCCCATCAGCAATGGAATCTGTTCCTTCTTTTTTGCCCTTCCTAATGCTAGAAAAAAATCGTTCCGTACACGCCTGGAAATCATCTTCATTCTGATTAGAAGAATTGAAGATATCAAGACAAGAGGTATCTATTTCCGGAAAAGATTCTACATAAGCAAAAAGAATCATTTTATCAGCTATCGTCATCCAATATTTGTTTTCATGTTCTTTTTTTGCAATCCACTCAAGTGCAGCAGCAAACTTTGTGCGTAATTCATACGAAATAGGATAGCTATTTTCTTCAAACTGTCCATATCTGCTTTGACAAGGTTGCCCCTCAAACATTGTACGAAGACAAGCCTCAAACCCAAATAATTGAACTTTTGGCATTTTTTCCCCAAGCGGTTTGTATGAATAACCGAAAGCATCTATGGCTTTACCTTGATTAACTATAAGATTATTTTTATCAGCCTTTAATAAAGCATCATTAAAACCCTCTACAAACTTGTTACTAACTGCTGGAGTTCCATTTTTGATTAACTCGGAAGATTCCAGTGCAACTGAGAGAGAACCGTAGTTAGTTTCTTTCTTTTTCTTTCCTGTGGAGCAGAAAAACAGTACCCTGAGAGCCAAAGCTATCTCCTCTTTACGCTTTAACATATCAAAAGCTAATTTTTCTAATTTAGAATGAAGAGATGAGGGTTCTGAAAAATAATCACTCTCTTTCATTAATGTTTCTATCGGTTGGTATGACAAACAAAGATTATTTAAACTTTCAGTAGTCTTGTTCATTGAAGTATTGTATTTTATCTTAAAATTATTATCATCCCAATTATTCAATGTACACCAAGTTTTTATCTCTTCAACATCAATATTTAGCTCATTCAATCCTTTTTCAGAAGCCGACTTAATATTCCCATATTTCTTAATTAGTTCTCTAATTTTCTTAATTATATCTTCATCATCAATTTTATATAAAGGAGCAAGATTCATGCAGGGAAATGACCCTTGATTAGACCCGAATTTGCGCAGATGAGAAGCAAGCTCCTTTCTAACATATGAAATTGATTCTACCTCTCCAGCGTTTAGTACAATACGAATACACGGTGCACTTTTTGGGATTGGTTTATAATCTTTGTGCCATTCCTGTGGTGTAATGTTAGCGTTATTGATCGCTTCTGATAGCTTAGAAAGCTCATTAATCAAAGGAAATCACCTCGTTTCGGATACTTAAGAACCCCTTTTATAATTTGGACATTCTGATCATACATAGGATTAAATTTTGATTGATATCCATTTCCAAAAGGAGTTCGCAGCATAGAGGGGATTAATATGTCAGGGAGGTTTTCACAAACCTGTGTATCCTCTCTAAACGGTCCAAAATAAGATGCTGTAAACTCGTTCCAACCTAAGGACAGGGTTCCATAAGATTGTCCACGGTGTAAGCGGCGATTAAAAATTTCCATATAAGCATGTCCAGGAGAACTTGTTCTTTTATCCCAATTCTTTGCAGAATCTGGTAAAGAAGTCTTATTAGAATTAGGAATCACATTGGCGTATAGTCGATAACATACATCAACCAAAACAGTTGCATATAATTGATAATTGTCGCCCTTTGTAATAGATGTAGGTTTCCTTAAAGGTCCGCCGTAATTTGTTGCATAAGAATGATAACGAGGCTTTGAGCATAGTTCTACCTTGGTTGGAACAATAACAATAGCTGGTCCCCAAAGAACACTTTCAAAAAGTGCTTTGACCGCTGAATATGTTGGTGCAGGATAACTGCATGGCGAATCGCCGCTGTCCGGTCTTGTCCACATTGCAGTATTTCCGGCTATCTCCATTTTTACTTCATATACTTTGGAGTTCAATCAAATCTCTCCTTCTTGAGAAAATATTTTATATCGCTCATTAGAAATAATAGTAAAATTACATCAATGTCTTTATGACGCAATTACAGCGAAAAAGTGTTATAATCATCAAAACCCACTTATTGGAGTGTACTATTTCCTTTTTTAAAAGTCAAACAGCTATGTCTTGGGTTTATGTACACTCCATGATTTTTTTTATTATGAAATCATGCAACCTCTAAAAACTCAAGCAAAGCGCGCTAATTTATGGTACAATAGTTTCATGAAACAGATTGGATTTTTTGACGAGAGCAATCGCCTGAAGAAGTTAAGGAAAGCGGCTGTTATGGAGGATTTGTTCAACCTCTTCAACCGTCAGTTAGAGCAAAAGGGCATCATTTCACACAAAGGAACAATTGTGGACGCAACGTTTGTGGAAGCGCTGCGTCAGCGGAACACACGGGAAGAGAGCCGGCAGATCAAGGAAGGCAATACGCCCGAGGAATGGGATAAACCCGAAAACGTCAATAAAGCACGGCAGAAAGATACCGATGACCGCTGGACGACAAAGAACAAGGAACGACATTTTGGCTACAAGGATCATATCAAGGTAGATGCGGACAGCGCGTATTCCGTCGGCTCTATTGCCGATCAACTTCCCAAAGAGATAGAGAACCAAATCCATTAAAAAGGATATCGCAACAGACCGTTAAGCAAAGAATAGAGGAGGATAACAATTATGGGTAAAAACACAAAGGGTAAATGTAGATTTTGTAACAAGGAGTTTTCAAGAGTTAGTATAATAAGGCATCTATCTTCTTGCAAAGCGAGAAAAAATGAGCTTGAATCAAATCACGGAAAAAAAACAGGATATTATGAGCTGTTTATTACAGACAAGTATTTAAAAGATTACTGGCTGGTGATAGAAATTGATGAAACTCTAAAATTAAAAGATTTAGATCAATTTATAAGAGATATATGGGTTGAATGTTGTGGTCATTTGAGTTCATTTACTATTAACGGACAATCATATGATGTTTCACCTTCAGAAGACTATTTTTGGGGTCCTCCTCCAAAGAATATGAATATACAACTGAAAAAAATATTAAATGTAGGACAAAAATTTGAATATATGTACGATTTCGGTTCTGCTACAGAGCTGGTTTTATCAGTAAAAGGATATCGAGAAGGATATAGCCAAAAAGACAAGTTGATAATACTGGCTAGAAATAACCCTCCTGAAATAATTTGCAATTTTTGTAACAACAATTTCGCAAACTACTTTGATCCTGAAGCAGAATACTTTGATAGAAAACCATTTATATGTACTGAATGTATTGAAAATAATCAAGAAAAAATAGATTATGACGAGATTTATCTATACCCCGTGTGTAATTCCCCCCGAATGGGTGTCTGTGGGTATGAGGGTAGCACGGAATATCCTGATTAATACTAATAAACAATAAGCTTTTACAATTTTGCCCTACGCAGAAAACCTTCACCAGACTCATTAGCGCCAATCTTCCGAATTAAATTGACTCTTTAATACTTATCTCAGTTTAAAACGGCGTATAGATTGCAGCGGATTTTTTGATTTGGCAAAGCTTTAAGAAGGAAACATAGTGGCGCTATATTGACTGAGTAAAGCAAAGACAAATCGGAAAAGCTGCGCAAGATAAAGCTGATTTAGGCTGAGATAAGTATAAGCGCCTGCGAGAGCTTCTTTTTGCGCTATTTCAAAGAAGCCTTTTATCGCATTCTTGGTACAGAAAATTAGTGGTGATGAGCCTGCTTACAGTTTTCTATGCACTAGTAAGATTGAAAACGCTTATTGTTCAGTAAACCCTAATTATACAATATATGGTTAAAGCGGTATTATATACAGCATTACAGCAACTTAAGCGTGCTTCTTATATGAGAGTATACGCCCATATAGTCTGTGTTGTACCAGCCGGGGCAGCTTACATGAAGGGTGAGGAGTTTGTCGTTTACTATTGCCATATGCACCCTGCCCCTTACTATGGTGCCGTCAAACAGTACGCCGCGGTAGTTGCCGTAGTAGCCATCCTTGCCAAGCAGTGAGCGTTTGCTTGTGCCTGTGGCTTCCCAAGTTTTGTAGTTTACCTTGCCTAGGTTATCCAGCGTTGAGCGCAAATCGGTACGCACATTATTAATGCTGTAATTTTTAGTAATGGGAGCGAAAGAAAGGCTTATTTCAACCGCATAATTGTCTTTAACCAAGCCGGCGGGCTCTATTAACCTATATACATTTTCCTGAGAATCGTCTACATCGTATCCGGCGACGGATTCAAAGCTTAAGCCCAGTTTATCTGCAGTGTATTTTGCGTAGGTGAACGCAAGCGCTTGGCGCGGTGTGGGGCTTGGCATATCCACAGGGTCTATGGGTATGGGGCTTGAGCCTGCGTATATATGGACATCTGCGGCAGCAGCTTCATCACCGCCTATTATAGAGCCGGGGTCTTCTTCCGTTGAGGGGTCGTAGCCCTCGGGCAGTTCCATATCAAATTCCGGTACGGGTATCTGCGTAGGCTCCATAGGCATGGGCTGGGTTGGGGCTTCCGTTGCTTGCTCTGCCGCCTTATCCTTATTATCGCAGCCTGAAATTAGCAATGCCACCGCAAGTATTAATATTATGATGAGGCTGTTTCTTTTCATCGTTCTCCCTCCATCTGTTCTAACTAAATCTAACACAATTGTAACAATATTGTTGCCTATCGTCAAGCCTGAATGTAAACAAACAAAAATATTAAAACTTTTTTCAAAAAAAGCTTGCAATTTTAATCAATTTGTAATATATTAATGGTGTCCGTTGTAACATCGTCAAATTAAGGAGGATTTCAATGTACAAAAAAAGATTTTTTATACTTATAGTAGCTACGCTGCTTTTAGTAAGTACCGTGTTTGTGGCATATGGAGCCCAGTCTTATACTGCCAAAGTAAACGCGGATAAGGTGTTTTTCAGGATGAAGGCAAATACCGATTGTGACTATTATGCAACGCTAAACAAAGGCACTAAGGTTGCGGTACTCGGCATAAAAGGGGATTTTTACAATGTGCGCTACGATGGCAAAACGGGCTATATTATGTGCAAATTTGTGGATTTACCCTCAAGCTCTCTTAAAAAGCTGCAAAAAACAGAGGAGATTATTTCAAACAGCAAATACGCAAAGGCTAAGAATATACGCGCGCTAGGGGACGCTCCCGGCTATGTAAAATACGGCGACAGCGGGGAAGATGTTGAAAAGCTCCAAAGGGCGCTACAGCTTAAAAAATGTTACAGCGGCGTTGTGGACGGCAAATTCGGCAAGATGACAAGGGAAGCTATTGAAAACTACCAAAAGAAGAACAAGCTTAAAGTAACAGGCAAAACCAACTATGAAACAATAAACCACCTATTTGGCAAGGTTAGCGAAACCAGCGTAGAGGATGACCCTAAAATGAAGGGCATAACCCGCATAGGACAGATAGATGTTCCCAACACTACACGAAAGAATAACTCTGGCAAGCATGTAACTGCGCTCCAGCAGGCGCTTAAAATAAAGGGTTTTTACAGCTACCCCATAGACGGAAAGTATGGCGATAGAACGGTTGAAGCCGTAAAAGCCTTCCAAAAGAGCAGCGGGCTTACAGTTGACGGCACCGCGGGCAATGCTACAATTAAAAAGCTTTTCGGTAAAAATGCCGCTAACTACACTATTGAAACAGAAAGACTGGACTGGTTTAACGGCGGCTCAACCAGAATACCTAAAAACGCCATATTCTCTATAAAGGATATACGCTCGGGCAAGGTGTTTTCCGCGAAACGCTGGAGCGGCTACAATCACCTAGACGCAGAGCCTCTAAACGCCAAACAAACCGCCATATTTAAGGAAGCTGTGGGCGGCGAATGGAGCTGGGATAGAAGACCTATACTTGTTAAATACAATGGGCATGTGTACGCAGCCAGCATGAACAGTATGCCCCATGCGGACGATACTATATCCGGCAACGATTATGAAGGTCATTTCTGCATACATTTCTACAATAGCAAAACCCACGATACCAACAGGGTAGATTCGGAGCATCAAAACGCTGTGGAAACCGCTATGAGATATTCCTGGTAATATTAATACATCTGTATATTTATCCCCCGCCCTTTTGTGGTATAATGCCGCAAGGAGGTGGGGGATTTGCGTTCTTTTAAAGAGGGAATAAAAACCGCGTTACCCGTATGTATAGGCATGGTTTCGGTAGGCATATCCTTTGGGTTATCCGCATGTAATGCGGGTTTAAGCGCAATTGAGGCAACGCTTATGTCTATGATAGTAGTCGCAGGCAGCTCTCAATTTTTTGCGGTAGAGATGATAGCCAATGGCGTATCGCCACTAATTATTATTGTAGGTACTTTTTTTATTAACCTGAGGCATTTGGTTATGAGTACATATGTCATGAACCGCCTTAAGGATGAATCCCTTATTAAAAAGCTGATACTCGCTTATGTAGTATGCGATGAAAGCTTCACACTTTTTTCACTCAGCAAAAAGCAGGAGGATTATGCTTCATTCCTTGGCGGCATGAACCTTATGCTGTATACAAGCTGGTGCTCAGGCACGCTGGCAGGGGCGCTGCTTATGAATGTAGTATCGCCAAAGCTTGCGGACGCGCTCGGCATAGCCATATACGCAGCTTTTATTTCTATGCTCATGCCAAGCCTTAAGGCAAGCCGCAAAATACTGCTAATCGTTATATTTACAGCGCTTGTAAATGTGTTTTTATCTACAATTATGGGTAATGGGCTAAACATAATAATATCCATGCTGGCAGGCGCGTTTTTCGCAACAGCCTTGCCCGATGAAAACAAGGGAGTAATAGCATGAATATATACCTGCTTATTTTCTTTATGATGCTAGTTACATATATACCAAGGGCGTTTCCAGCGCTTCAGAGCAAAAAAAGAAAGCTCAGCCCTTATTGGGAGCGCTTTCTTAGCTTCATTCCATATACTGCGCTTGCGGCGCTTATATTCCCGGGGATACTCGGTATAGATAGCTCAACCCCTATTGTGGGGCTGGTAGGCGGCATTGCCGCTGTAGCTGCAAGCCTTTTTAATTTTCCGGTTATACTTGTAGTAGCACTTGCAGTTATTGCGGAGATGATAGTTTATATATTTATCTAGTCCCTTCTGCGTCTATTGCCAAGCATTATTAGGCGAACCAGATGCAATAGAGCTACTACCGCTGATGCAACATATGTCATAGCCGCAGCGCGCAGCACTTTTTTGACGCCTTCTTCCTCTTCGCGGGACCTTAGTATATTGTTGTCATTTAGCATTTTGATAGCCCTACGGCTTGCGTCAAACTCTACTGGTAGAGTAATAAGCGAAAATAACACACCAGTTGCAAATAGAATAATTCCAATTGTAATAAGCGGCTCAAAGGAAAGCAAAAAGCCCATCATAAAAAGCGGTATGCTTAAATTTGATGTGATATTTACAACAGGCACCGACGCACTCCTAAGCTTCAAAAACGGGTAACCGTCTTTCTGCTGCATGGCGTGCCCCGCTTCATGCGCTGCTATGCCTATAGCCGCGATGCTGTTTGAGGAATACACACCATCAGACAGCCTTAGCGTGCGCTTTTTAGGGTCATAATGGTCGCCAAGTGTGCCGCTCGTATGCTCTATAGCGACATCTTCATTGCCGGAAGAGCTAAGCATAGCCCTTGCCGCCTGCGCTGCAGTGCCGTTATAGCTTGAGGGTATTTTACCGTATTTATTAAATGCGGATTGCACGCTCGCCTGCGCCCATAGCGCAAGTATTAGCCCGGGTATTATAATTATGTAAGTAGGGTCAAAATAGAACATCGCTTATTTTCCTATATATTCGTCCTTAAAGTGGTTTTTTAATAGCTTTATCAGCGGTATGCCAAGCATATAGCATACTGCGGCTTCGCCTATGGCAACGCTTGCGGCTGTAGGCCAGAAGGGTATTCCGTTTACAAATGACAATACTGCCCCCACTATAAGCCCGTTTGAAAGCACGGGCATGAAAGCCGCAAGCCACATATGGCGCCTAAAAAAGCGCGTTCCCATAGCGGCTAATAGTGTTGCGATTGAGCCAAACACTATGTCCTGCCAAGGCGCGCCAGATATTAGGTTGCCCAGGAAGCAGCCAATAGTAAGCCCCGGTATGCTTGTTGGAAGCATAACCGGGAGCAAAGTAAGCGCCTCAGAAACCCTGAACTGTAGTACGCCAAAGCTTATAGGCGCTAGAAATACCGTGAGCGCGGCGTATACGCCGGCAATAATGCCGGCCATAGCCACATAGCTCAAAGTAGTTTTATTGTTGTTTATAGATGCCATATCCTCTCGTTGTACTCCTGTATAGAGCGGTCGCTTGCGAAGAAGCCGCTCTTTGCGGTGTTTATTACCGCCTTCTTAAGCCAGGCATCCCTGTCCTTAAAGTCGCTATTTATGCGCCTTTGCGCCATGGAGTAGCTGCCAAAGTCCTTAAGCACAAAGAATGCATCGGCTCTGCCGCCGCGTACGCCAAAGAGCAGGTCATGGTACAGCCCCTGTATTATCGCGGGGTTATCCGGGAACAGCGTGCCGTCTATAATTTGGCTCATAGCCTTGCGTACCTCGGCATTGGCTTCGAAAATCGCCATTGGGTTATAACCGCCTTCTTGCACAAGGTTTTCAACAGTGTCCGCGCGCATACCGAAGATATAGATATTATCATCGCCAACCAGTTCGTGTATCTCAACATTGGCGCCGTCCATGGTGCCTATGGTTACCGCGCCGTTCATCATGAACTTCATATTGCCGGTTCCGCTTGCCTCATACCCTGCGGTTGAGAGCTGTTCGCTAATATCCGCAGCGGGCATAAGCGCTTCGGCGTAGGATACATCGTAGTTTTCAAGGAATAGAATCCTAAGCATTTTCCTTGCCCTAGGCGATGCGTCTATAAGCCTTGCTACTGCCAGTATAAAGCGGATAATCATCTTTGCCTTGGTATAGCCGGGGCTTGCCTTTGCGCCGAATATGAACACCCTTGGCTCCATAGTGAAGTTCGGGTCATCCATTATGCGGTTGTACAGCACCAGTATGTGCAGGGCATTTAACTTCTGCCTTTTATACTCATGCAGTCGTTTTACCTGTACATCGAATATGAAATCGGTGTCAAGCTCAAAGCCTTGCCTGTCCATTAGTACCTTGTTGAAGAATTCCTTGTTGTGCTGCTTAATCTTGTAAAATTCCGCGCGGAAAGCGGCATCATCAGCATAGGGGAGCAAATCCTCAAGCCTTTCGGGGGATTTAATCCATTTATCGCCTATGGTATCGGTGATGAGCTCTGTAAGCCGCGGGTTACATGCTATAAGCCAGCGCCTGTGCGTTATACCGTTAGTTATTGCGGTAAACTTTTCGGGCGACATCTTATAGTAATCGTTGAATGTCTTTTTCTTTAATATATCGCCATGCAGTTGGCTTACGCCGTTAATGCAAAACGAGGTAGATACGCATAGGTTAGCCATGTGTACATAACCATAGGCTATTATAGACATACTGGCAATGCGGTTCCAATCGCCGGGGTAGAAGTTCCAAAGCTTTTCGCCAAGGCGACGGTTTAGCTCTTCCAGTATCATGTATATGCGCGGGAGATAGTGCCTTACAAGCTCTACCGGCCATTTTTCAAGGGCTTCCGGCATTACCGTATGGTTGGTGTAGGCTATGCAGCGGGTTGTTATGTTCCACGCTTCGTCCCATCCAAGGCCTTCCTCATCCACAAGTATACGCATAAGTTCCGGTATAGCAAAGCCGGGGTGCGTATCGTTAAGCTGGAATACTACCTTATCGGGCAGAAGCCTAAAGTTTTTGCCGTTTCTTTTCTTGAAGTCATTTATGGCATATTGAAGCGAAGCGCTTACAAAGAAATAGCTTTGCTTAAGCCTGAGCGACTTACCCTCAAAGTGGTTGTCATCGGGATACAGTACCCTTGATATAGTTGCTGCCATGTCCTGCTCGCGCGAGGCTCTCTCATAGTCGCCTGAAGAAAATGCGCTCAGGTCAAAGCTTTCCTTGCTGCGGGCGCGCCACATGCGAAGGGTGTTTACAACTCCGTTATCAAAGCCTACTATTGGCATATCATAAGGCATGGCTTCAACTACATTTCCGCCCTCTACGAAAAATACCATGCGACCATTTACTTCGTTTTCAACAACCTTGCCTTCGAAAACCACATCGCAGGCATCTTCCATACGGGCAACTTCCCATACATTGCCGTTTTCAAGCCAGTTGTCGGAAAGCTCTATCTGTTGGCCGCCCGATAGCTTCTGCCTGAAAAGACCGTATTCATAGCGTATAGTGCAGCCCATGGCATGTAACCCAAGGCTAGACAAGCTGTCCATAAAACATGCCGCCAGGCGCCCTAAGCCGCCGTTGCCAAGACCGGGATCCGCTTCTTCTTTTATAACATTGAACCATTCAAGCCCAAGCTCTGTAAGCGCCTGTGTAAATACTTCAGTGGCGCACATGTTGAGCGTGTTTGTATATAGGCTTCTGCCGAGCAAAAATTCTATGCACAGGTAGTAAAGGCGTTTTTCGTTGTTTTTTTTGTTCTTATTCCTGGTTGCCGTCCATTTTTCCATTATGTAGTCGCGAACCGTGGAAGCGACGGCATTATAAATCTGTTGCTTTGTGGCGGTCTCCAGTGTACGTCCGTTGTAGCGCTGAAGCTTTCCAATAATAGATTGCTTTATGCGCTCCTTGTCATAAGTGTCGGGCATTTGCGTGTGCAGTTCGTCCAAAGCATTAATCCTCCCAAAAAAAAATTGCGAATGAATTATAACATGATTTGTGTATATTCACAAGAAAGAGGGTGAGGAGCCTTGTGTATACTAGCTGTTTGCTTATTCGCTTTTCTCTTAAAATATTATCTATTATTCGTTTTGCTCATGTTTTTGAATGGCATCAGCATCAACGGATACCATATGGGTTTTAGCTAAATGTATCAAATCTTTTGCATAACGCGGAAGGTGGCTGCCTTTTCTGTACGCGGCAACATATGTCCGGTATAAGGGCGGCGTGCCGAAAGAATATAGCGCAGGTAGATGCTTAAAGTGTGTGTGTCTTATATAGGCTTCCACAGTAAATGTAAGACCGAAGTTTTCAGATGCAAGAATACATGCATCTTCAATATTCCGGGTGTTGAAATATATTTCGGGATTTATTTGTTCTTTTGCAAAAACAGACATTATAACATTATGTAATCTATAATCTTCTGATACCATAATAAACTTGTCATTCTTCGTGTCCTGTATATCTATCCATGGATATTTACAGCTTGGAATTTTAATTGCTTTTTCCGAAATAGGGTTCTTTGTTGAAGCTGCGATTAATACTTTCTCTTTGCCCAGCTCTTTATACTCAATTTTAGGGCTTAGTATAGGTAGGCATAAAAATGCCAAATCAAGTTCGCCTGATAACAACAAATTCTCGAAATGTTTGGTACTGGCTTCTACCAGTTTTAATTTAATGTTTGGATGTAATGTGGCAAAGGTTTGTACTATGTCAAGAACCATTTTGCTTCCTCTAATAGATGAAAAGCCTACTCTAAGAAACGCTTCCTTTGATTTGTCAATATGTGCCAGCTCTTGGTCCATATCCTTTTTAATGTTTAATATTTCATTTGCATACCAAAGATATCGCTCTCCTGCGTAGGTTAAGATAAATTTTTTACCAACACGGTTGAACAGCTTCTGCCCAAGCAATTCTTCTGTTTGTTTAACAAACTTGCTTAATGTAGGCTGCGTTATATACAGCGCTTCGGCAGCCTTTGTTAGAGATTGATGCTGCGCGATTGCAACCATATACTGTAAATCACGAAAATCCATAAACACCTCTTCATAGCTTTTTAGAATTGAAGCTTAATAAAAAACTCGCTTAATTTTGTATGTTATTATACCATAGATTACCCAACTATTCCAATTGGCTATGAAAAACATTATTTATTTGTATTTTTGTATTGTCTGGTTACATGCTATAATCTAATCAGCGCATGTATAGATATACATATACATTGACGAAAAAAATATGATATGGAGGGATCACTATGAGAAAATCTCTGGCGTTACTATTAGTTGTACTATTGCTTCTATCGCAAGTGGCAATGGCTGAAACGGTTACCGCGGACAGGGAATGGCTAAAAGGAAACACCATCTTTATTGTCGTTCCTTTTAAGGCCGGCGGCAGCCTAGACTTGATGGTGCGGACTTTCTTACCTTACTGGGAAGAAACATCAGGCGCGACATTCGTTGTTGACAACCGCGAAGGCGCCTATACCCAAATTGGAACAACATTGTTCTTTACAATGAAACAGGACATGCAGAACCTTTACGCTGGAACGCAAACATTTTTAAGCGGCAATATTATCAATGGAGCATCATACTCTATTGATGATTTTGCTCTTATTAATATGCAGCAAATGGACCCCACAACGCTTACGGTTCTAAAGAGTTCACCTTACACCACAATCCAAGAGCTGCTTGACGGCATGAAAGCAAACCCCGGAAAGATTAAATGCGGCATGACGGCAGGAGGCGCTGGCGAAATCTTGCTTAGTATTTTAGAAAAAGAATATGGTCTTGATTTTAAAATCATCACATATGACAGCGGTAATGACTTTAGAACCGCACTATTAGGCGGGCATGTCGACTTTATCACAGGCTCAGCAAATGGCGACCTTGGCCTTGGCGATGAGGGAAGACCCTTGGTTGTATGCGGCAGCGAACGGAATCAAATTTGGCCCGATACTCCCTGCACGGAAGAAATATGGCCGGAGCTTAATATCCCCTCTTCTTTCGGTTCCTGCCGTTTCATTGGAACGAGCGCAGTTGCTGCCAAGGATTATCCTGAGCGTTTCCAGGCACTAGTTGAAACATATGAAGAAGCTTTTAATAATCCGGATTATCAAAAAGTTTTGGAAACAAATGGTCAGCTTTATGTTTCCGCCTATTACGGTCCTGAAGAGTCCGACAGGTTAAACCTCACATTGCATGAGTTAGTAGAAGCCAATAAGGATGTCTTGATGGACAATTAATGCCAAATTACGCCTGCCTGTCAAACAGGCAGGCGAATTTTATTAGAAGAAAGAGGATAGATATGATAAAAGCATATTTAAAAAAGATGGTTTTGTCGACTGTAGTAATGGCTTGGTCTACTATGTACTATATAGAATGTCTGGGCTACAGCCTTAAAAGCCGTCGATTGATACAGATGGTTTATTTCATGATGCTGGGTTTATATATTATCAACGGTATTACAGACTATATAGAAACCAAGAAAGAATGGTCTAAAAAAGCCGATTCTAAAGACAGCGCCAAGTCTGAAAAAACAAGCTCTGATATTCTTGCAATGCTTAAAGAGAATAAAGCTGTTTTGCTATTTGCAACATTAATATTGTATGTTTTAGGGCTTGATTTCCTCGGCTTTATTATTACGACATTTATCTGTTGCGTAATTATATTGCTTGTCATGGGTGAACGCAGAATACCCATGTTGATAGGTATGCCGATTGGCTTAGTAGTAATATTGTTTCTCATATTCAAGGTGGGCTTAAATGTTCCGTTGCCCACTGGAATACTTGGAGTATAAAGGAGAATATTATGGAATATTTCTTGTTGGGTTTTAAAACAATATTTAGCGGTATGTATTTACTATACATGTTCGCGGGTGTTTCACTCGGCTTAATACTAGGTGCGCTTCCGGGTCTTACAGGAAGCCTTGGTATAGCTTTGATGCTGCCGTTTACCTATCACATGGAGCCATTAACGGCGCTGGTTTTCCTTCTTTCCATATACACGGGTGGACTATTTGGCGGCGCTATTACAGCGATAGTTATAAACACCCCCGGCTCCAGCGCAAACCTTGTAACCATGCTTGACGGTTACCCTATGACGCGGCGGGGTGAAGCCGGGCGCGCCTTAGGGCTTGCTCTTGGAGCGTCATTCTGCGGCGGCGTTATAGGATGTGTTTTCCTTACCCTAGCAACTGAAACCATGGCAAATGTAAGCCTTAAGTTTGGACCTGGCGAAATGTTTATGGTTGTATTCTTTGGTCTTACAGCTGTTGGAAGTTTGGCTAAAAACCCCCTAAAGAGTATTTTTGCCGGCCTCTTTGGCGTAATGCTGGGAACCATTGGCATGGCAAGCACGGGAACAATAAGAGGAACTTACGGAATGGTGCCCCTAATGGATGGAGTTCCCATGATTCCGGCGCTTATAGGCTTCCTTGCGCTACCTGAGATTATTACCCTTGCAAGCTCCAATCAAACAGTAGATGTTTCAAATACTAGTAATATAGGAATAAAAGCGATTGTGCGCGGAATAAAAGAAGTTTTCCTTCACCCGATACAGGTTGTTCTTACATCAATACTTGGTGTTGTTGTAGGCATTATCCCTGCTGCGGGCGCATCTGTTGCAAGTGTCCTTTCTTACAATTTATCAAAACAGGCAATGAAGGATAAAGAGTTCGGTACAGGTATACCGGAAGGTATAATTGGCGCGGAAACCGCAAACAACGCCTCTGAAGGCGGCGCGTTATCTACGCTGTTTGTGCTGGGCATTCCCGGCTCAAACTCTACAGCAATGTTGCTGGGCGCATTGGTATTGCAAGGCTGGAGCCCTGGGCCCAAACTGTTTATAGACCATAAGGATGTTATCTATCAGGCCTTCTCTTCATTGTTCGTTCAACAGTTTGTTATGCTTCTGCTCGCTGCAATCCTTTGCGCTTTTGCAACTTACATAATAAAAGTACCTAACAAATATCTCGTTCCTTTTGTAATCATGTTCACCTTGGTAGGTTCTTTCTCAAACCGTTATCTTACATTTGACATGGGGCTCATGGTTCTGTTTGGAATTCTAGGTCTCTTGATGAGAAAGGCGGATTTCCCAATAATGCCGCTTATACTGGGTATTTTACTTGGCGGCAATGCAGACAGCGAACTATTGCGAATACACCAAAGCTACGATAGTTTCTTTGAAATTTTCCAGAGCCCTATCGTTATAGTGCTTGCTGCTATTAGTGTTTTCTCTATAGTAGCGCCCTTGGTTTCTCATTGGCGTAAGGAAAAAGCAGAAAACTGAACATCTGAAAGAGAGCAAATATGAAAAAGTGGGATAAAGGCGTATTCCTTATTGATGGGCGGCAACTGGTCCTAAAAGGCGATGAATATAAAACTCCGGAAATGCAGAGGTTTTCAGAGGAAGAGCTACAGTCCGCCCATCAGAATACTATTGCCTATGGAATTTTGTCTAAGCATAATACATCAAACTCCATGGAGAACCTCCAGATAAAGTTTGATGCACTGGTAGGACAGGATATGACATACATGGGGGTTTTACAAACCGCAATAGCAAGCGGCGTTGGCGATTTCCCCATCCCCTTTGTATTGTCAAGCTGCCATAATGCGCTTTGCTATAACGACGGAACCAGCAATGAGGACGACCACCTCTTTGCGATTGGAGCCGCTAAAAAGTACGGCGCAATATATCTTCCGACCCACCTTGCCGTTATGCATCAGTTTATGCGTGAAAGATACGCGGGCGGCGGAAAGATGATACTTGGCGCGGACAGCCATACGCGTTATGGAGCCCTAGGCACGATTGCCACCGGTGAAGGTGGCGGAGAACTTGTTAAACAGCTTCTGGGAAGGACATATGATATTTCATATCCAAAAACAGTACTAGTGTACCTTTCCGGCAAACCTGTTCCCGGCGTTGGACCGCAGGATGTAGCTATAGCTTTAATCGGAGCTGTGTTTAAGGATGGCTTTGTAAAGAACTGCACATTAGAGTTTTGCGGTCCCGGCGTAAAAAGCCTAAGCGTTGATTTCCGCAATGGAATTGATGTTATGACTACGGAATCTTCAGCCATGTTCTCTATATGGGAAACGGATGAAGCGGTAGAAGAATGGCTTGCAATACATGGTCGTAAAGAAGATTATGTACACTTAACACCCGGCAGCCTTGCATACTACGATAAACTTATAGAAATTAAACTTGACGATATACGCCCAATGATTGCGCTGCCTTTCCACCCGAGCAATGCTTATACAATTGAAGAGTTAAATGAAAACTTAGAAGATATTCTCCATATAACGGAGCAAGAGTGCAACCGGCAAATGGAGGAGTTCGGTCTTAAGGTTGACTTGTTGTCTAAAATCGATAACGGACGGCTTAAGGTTGACCAAGGCGTAATTGCGGGCTGCGCAGGCGGGCTTTTTGAAAACATAAGTAAAGCTGCCGATATTCTAAAAGGCAGGGGTATAAACAACCAAGGTTATAACCTTAATATATATCCGGCTAGCCAGCCAGTACTCTATGAGGTTATTGAGCATAAAATAGCGCAGATAATACTTCAGTCCGGCGCTAACTTGCGCAGCGCGTTCTGCGGACCCTGCTTTGGCGCGGGAGATATCCCCTTTAACGGTGGTTTCTCAATAAGGCATACTACTAGAAACTTCTCAAACCGTGAAGGTTCTCTACCGGGTAAAGGTCAAATGGCTTCCGTCGCGCTCATGGATTCGTTAAGCATTGCGGCAACATCGGTAAACGATGGCTACTTAACACCTGCAACGGAGTATCTGGGTAACTATACAAAATATAATTACCAATACAACGCGAAAATATATGAAGAAAGAGTGCTGGATTGTTATAAAAACGCTAATCCTGATGAGGTTATAATAAAAGGCCCCGGTATAGGCGACATTCCCGATATACCGGAATTAAAAGAAAATCTCCTGCTCAAATGCACTGCTTTCATTACAGACCCTGTAACAACAACGGATGAACTAATCCCTAACGCTGAAAGCGCGTCATACAGGTCTAACTTTGAAAAAATTGCAGACTTTACATTATCCGCCAAAGTACCGGAATATGTAGGGCGTTGCAAACTAATCAGAGAGTGGCAGAAAACATTGCAATCAGGCGGTAATCCGCTGGAAAATAATCCGGATTTGCAGGCAGCCATAGATTCTATAAGAAAAAATTCACTTGACTTTGATGAAAAATCACTGTGTATAGGCAGCGTTCTATACGCAAACCGCCCCGGAGATGGTTCAGCGCGCGAGTACGCAGCATCAAACCAGAAGATATTGGGCGGCTGGGCGAATATATGTAAGCAGTTCGCGACAAAGCGCTATCGCTCCAACCTGATTAACTGGGGAGTATTGCCCTTTACAACGGAAGAAGAAATGTATTTTGGCGTAGGCGATTATATCTATATCCCCGCGATTCGCTCACAATTGCTTGAAGGTAAAGAAAAGATTGTTGCGTATCATCTAAAAGGAGATGAAGCTGAAAAGCTTACGCTTTCCCTTGATGAGCTTACCGATAAAGAACGTATAATCATCGCTGAAGGTTGTTTGATTAACTATTACAAAAAAGGGCATTAATATACTATGTTGCTTTTAGAACAGCGATTTTATTGTAGCGGTTTTTTCGGTTTGGCTAAGCATTGCGAATCAGGCATAGTGGACCCTATGCCGACTGAGCAAGGCAAAGCCAAATTGGAAAAGACGCACAAGAAAACGCTGGGGTAAAGGCAACATGGTATAAAAAACAGGAGGACCAAAAATGATTAACAAGGTCGGTCGGGAGATACCCGATGAACTATTGAAAGAGCTTGGTAAAACGGGCTTTCAAGGTTCTAATTTTAGGGATAATCTTTCGTATAAAAAAGCCGCACCTAAAATCCGCTCACTGAACGACAATAGGCGCAGCAAATTATGTAAATCACTTAGAGAAGCTTTAGAAAAATGCGAACTGCGCGATGGTATGTACTTTGGCTTCCACCATCATTTCCGTGACGGCGACTACATTATCAACATGGTAA
Source organism: Christensenellaceae bacterium (assembly GCA_012518615.1). Taxonomy (GTDB): domain Bacteria; phylum Bacillota; class Clostridia; order Christensenellales; family Aristaeellaceae; genus DTU024. The sequence goes on from JAAYRU010000004.1 coordinate 65,222, forward strand.
TGGAAGAAGTTGAAAAAATGGGAATAAAGGACATTACTATCTGTGCATCTTCTATGGGAGTAGCGCATGACCCAATTGCGCCTATGGTTGAAAGCGGTGTGGTTGCGGGGATACAATCTTCCGGCGTTCGCGGTAAAATTGGCGAAGCTATCTCTTACGGCAGGTTTAAGAAACACGCAATTATCCGCTCTCACGGAGGCAGGGTTAGAGCGATTGAAGAAGGCGATATACATCTTGATGTTGCCTTTATCGGAGCGCCAACGGCGGATGAATACGGCAACGCCAGAGCCGTAGGCGGCAAAAGCGACTGTGGCGTACTATCCTATTCCAAGGTTGATTCAATGTACGCCGACAAGGTTGTTGTAATTACGGATTGCTTAGTGCCTTTCCCAAATGTGCCTGCCAGCATTTCTATGGTTGATGTTGACTATGTATGCTGTGTAGATGCAATAGGAGACCCTAAAAAGATTGTAAGCAATGTAATACGCGTTACTAAGGATGTACGCGAACTTATGATGGCGCAGTATTGCGCGCGCATAATATCCAAATCCCCGTACTTTAAGGATGGGTTTTCCTTCCAAACGGGAGGTGGCGGCGCTGCGCTTGCGGTTACCGGATTCTTGCAGCCGATTATGGAAAAACAAAATATCCAAATGGGTTTTGCGATAGGCGGTATTATGCAGGTAATGTGCGATTTGATGGACGCAGGTTTTGTAAGAAAAATCGTAGACGCTCAAGTGTTTGATTCGGCGGCAATTGAGCATATTAAAACCAACCCCAACCATGTGGAAATATCAACATCAGAATACGCCAACCCCATGAACAAAGGCGCGTTTGTAAACAAACTTGATTTTGTTATCCTTGGCGCGCTGGAAGTCGATACCAATTTCAATGTTAATGTGGTAACGGGTTCAGACGGCATCGTCCGCGGCGCGCCCGGCGGACACCCGGATACTTCAGCGGGTTCTAAATGCTCAATTATCGTCGCACCCCTTATACGCAGCCGCATACCTACAATATGCGACAGCGTACTTACGGTTACCACGCCCGGTGAAGCGGTTGATATTATAGTTACAGACCACGGCATAGCTATAAACCCCCTGCGTAAAGATCTTTTAGACACCTACAAAAACTCCGGTTTGCCCATAAAGACAATAGAGGAATTGCGGGATGAGGCTTATCGTATCGCCGGAAAGCCTGACCCAATCCGTTTTATGGACGAGATTGTAGCAGTTGTAGAAAGCAGGGATGGAACAATACTTGATGTAATTAGAAAGGTTGAAGATAAGAGATAGTAAGCCGCCAAAAGAGCTACATTTCACGCATTCTTTACCTTGATTTCTAATGTTTTTTACATAGGGGCTTTACACTTTTGATGTAGCCATTGTAGTTGTAGCAGAAGAATTGATTCATGTACGGCTCCTATTATTCTTGCACGGCGAAGGGGCGAGCGAAGCCGCTTGCCCTTTCGTTAAATTAATGAGTTTTTGGTTACACTAAAGTGGGTAACTTCAATAAACTCAAAAGCTTGACAGGGAGTTGAACCTTTGTTAGAATGAGATGTAATTAAATATCTTTTAACGGTCAGAGTGCCTGAGGTGAAAACCTCTTGCGCGGAGTAAGTTGTCTAAGTCCCGCGGGATATGATGGTCTTATGTGAGATTTCTACTATCAGGGTGGATAGTAATTTTTTGTTTCACCACTCTATTCATAGGTTCTCACAGACCAAAAGAAAAGGGTGGTGATTTTCTTTGTGATATATAAAGAATAAGATTTTTACAATAAAAATTCCTGCTCTTTGCAGTGCCGATAACTATATTAAACACATAACCTCTTAATATACTCGACACAGCATAAGAACAGTTAACATAAAGGGCGGCAGTAATGCCGCCCTTAAATTGCTGGTGACAATAGCAATTATTTGTTCATTTCATTGTTTATCTGTACGGCTTTGTCAATCCACTCGTCGAATATGCCTTTTTCGTTTACCTCCGCTATTACTTCGTTTAGGAACTCAAGCAACTCAGGCTCGCCTAGGGGTATCGCTGCGGCTATGCCTTCAGAAACAAAGTCAAACTGGCTTTCACATACGACGAGTTCGGGGTAGTTTTCTGTATACTGCTTGGCAACTACGCTTGCAAGCGCAAGACCATCTATCTTTTTGGTTTGCAGCATCATTACGCCGTCGGGTATAAGTGTTATAAGCTCCATCTCAGAGTTGGGAAGCTGGTCTTCAACCAATGCCTGTTGAAGCGTGCCGTTCTGGGCGCCAACTTTTTTGCCGCCAAAATCTGCGAGGGTTTTAATGCTGTCCGCATCTTCCTTACGGATAAGTATCATCTGGTTGGCTTCGGTGTAGTATATGTCGGTGAAGTCCATGCTCGCGCGGCGCTCGGGCTTGGGGTCTAGGCCTGCAAGGGCGATATCTATTTTGCCTGCAGCAATGGCGGCAAGCACCGCTTCAAATGTGAAGGCTTCAACAACCAGCTCAACACCAAGGGCATCGGCTATGTATTGCGCAAATTCTATATCCGCGCCTACATTTTTGCCGTCAGGGCCGGGAAATTCGTAGGGAGGATAGTCCGGTGATGTGCCTACTACCAGCTTTCCGGCTTTTTTGATTGCATCAAGTCTTCCGCCTGCAAAACCTGTAATTGATAGGGTGACAAGTATTATTGTCATTAAAATAGCGACTAGTTTTTTCATGGGGATACCTCCTTAACTGATTATGGAGTGCATTATAATACACAAAAAACTACTTGTCAAGCATAAAAATACAAAAAGTCTGTACAATTATACAAAACTATGTTAAACTACCTATTGTAATGCATAATAATGCGGTATAATATGCAGGTTATGCTAGGCTTAAGGAAAGGAAATTCATTTTATGCCCCAGATAAGCAATAAAACATTTAAGTTTACAGAATCCGTAATACGCCGTATGACCCGCATTGCAGACGAACACGGCGCGATAAACCTATCCCAAGGTTTTCCTGATTTTGACCCGCCTAAAGAGCTAATGCAGGCGCTGAAAAAGGCGGCGCAGGAAGGCCCCCACCAGTATGAAATTACATTCGGCTCTAAAACCTTTAGGGAAGCGCTGGCAATAAAACAAGGCAATGCCATAGACAGGGATATAGACCCTGAAACGGAGATAGTAATTACCTGCGGAGCTACCGAAGCCATGATATGCGCTATGATGTCCGTGCTTAACCCAGGGGATAAGGTAGGCATATTTTCTCCATACTATGAAAACTACCATGCAGACGCAATAATTACAGGCGCAGAAGCTGTATTTATACCACTTGTGCCGCCCGAATATAATGTAGATTGGCAAGCGCTTGAAAAAGCTTTTGCCGATGGCATAAAGGCGCTGGTAGTGTGCAACCCTTCAAACCCCTGCGGCAAGGTTTTTACTAAAGAAGAACTGATAAAAATAGGTAAGCTCGCCAAAGAGCACGACGCTTGGGTAATTACGGATGAAGTATATGAGCATATAGTGTATGAACCTAGCGTGCATACATATATGTCTTCACTTCCCGGTATGTGGGAAAACACGCTTAGCGTATCCTCGCTTTCAAAAACCTATTCTATTACAGGCTGGCGTTTAGGCTACCTAATAGGCCCCGAAGAAGCCGTAGACGCTGCCCGCAAAGTGCATGACTTTCTAACCGTAGGCGCTGCTGCCCCCCTGCAGGAGGCTGCGCTTACAGGCTTGCTTTTTAACAAAAGCTACTATAAACAGTTACAGCAGCTCTATACAGAAAAAAGAGAGATTTTCCTATCGGGTTTAAGCAACATAGGCATTAAACATACCGTACCACAGGGCAGCTATTTCGTGCTTGCGGATATAAGCCAGTATCTTGACCTTCCACGCTTCAAAGGCTTTGATGATGTTGCCTTTTGCGAGTGGATGACTAGAGAAATAGGCGTTGCCGCCGTGCCGGGTTCAAGCTTTTTCCCTGATAATTCTGGCGATTGTCTAATGCGCCTGCACTTTGCCAGAGGTGAGGAGAGTTTAAAAGAAGCTATTAGCCGTCTTGAAAGGTTGGCGGATTTATGAATAAACATATAGACAGCCTTAACAACCACTTATCCCCCGCGCTACCTGCCTACACCATAGGCGCATATGCGTATAATGACCTGGCAAAGTTAATATCAAAGCACGGCAAAAAAGCATATTTAATAGGCGGATTAAACGCGCTAAATGCCGGGCTTAAATATGTAGAAGAGGCTCTGCAAAATTCCGGCATATGGCTTTCAGTGGAGATATTCACAGGCGAACCTACAAAATGCGAGGCTCAAAAGTTTGCCGATGAAGCGCTAAGCTCGGGTGCGGATATAATACTGGGCATGGGCGGCGGCAGGGCTATAGACGCTGCAAAAGCGGCAGGCTATTATGCTAATCTGCCCGTATTTACCCTGCCTACTATACCCGCAACATGCGCTGCCATAACTGCGCTTAGCGTAGTATACGATGACAAGGCGGAGCCATTCCTGTTTTTGCGTGAGCCGCCTGAACATGTATTTATTCATACTGGCATATTAGCTGCTTCTCCCCCCGAATACTTAAGGGCAGGCATAGGAGACAGCATAGCAAAGCATGTGGAAAGCGCATACAAAGCCGGGGATTATTCTGGGCTTAATTATGAGGATGTTCTAGGGCTTTATACAGCAGCAATGGGCTATGATACCCTTTTAAATATAGGGGTTAAAGCTATGGAAGACGCGAAAAACGCTAAAGACAGCCCCGAATACCGCCTAGCCTGCGAGTGCTGTATTATAAACACCGGTCTTGTTAGCATACTTGTAAAGGAATCCCTAAACGGCGCGCTTGCGCACTCGCTTTACTATGCGCTTAAACATGAGAGCGGCATTTCAAACTACCTGCACGGAGAAATCGTCGCATGGGGCAGCATAGTGCAGCTTGTAATGGAAGGAAACGGCGGCAAAGCGATAGAGCTTATGGAATTTCTAAAAGACCTTGATATTCCCATAAGCCTTGAAATCATGGGAAGCAGCTTAGAAACTGTAAAACCTAAGCTAAGTGCAGTTCTAATTCAACCTGATATGCAAGGTGCTACTGTAAGCGAATACATGATTGAGCACGCAATAGAAAAGACTGAGTGGCTGTCAAGTAGAAAGGAGGGCAAATAGATGTTTACAAATTTCGGAAGCAATATAACTAGGGCGCTTACTAAGTACTGGGGCTTATTCCTAGAGGGTATAGGCATAACATTGCTACTCAGCTTTATTACAGTTTTTTTCGGCACTATAATCGGAAGCATTTTGGCGCTAATGCGCAGAAGCCGTATAAAGGCTGTAAGCGTATTTGCGGTAGGCTATGTAGAAGTTATACGCGGCACCCCGCTACTATTGCAGCTGTATCTATTCTACTTTATGCTGCCTGATTTGCTGCCTTTTATGAATCTATCCAAATTTGCCTGTGTAAGCATTGCGCTTGTAATTAACTCCTCCGCGTATGTTTGCGAGATAGTAAGGGCGGGCATACAGGCGGTAGACCCCGGGCAGGCTGAGGCAGCGCGCACACTCGGTCTTAACGGCAGGCAGACAATGCTGCGCATAGTTATGCCTCAGGCAATAAAGAACATATTGCCGGCGCTTGGTAATGAGTTTGTTACGGTAATTAAGGAAACATCCCTCGCCTCAACCTTTTTCGTTGGCGACCTTATGACGGCATATGCCACGGTGCGCGGTAGCATGTACCTTGTTATAGAACCCCTTGTAATAGTGGGCATAATATATTTTGTGCTTACATTCAGCCTATCCAAGCTTATTTCAAAATTTGAAAGGAGGCTTAAAGCAAGTGATTGAAACAATAGATTTATACAAGGATTTCGGCTCTCTAAGGGTGCTAAACGGCATAAACGAGCATATAGAAAAAGGCGAGGTTATATCCATAATAGGGCCTTCAGGGTCAGGCAAGTCTACATTTTTAAGGTGCCTTAACCTGCTTGAAATACCCACAAGCGGAAGCGTCATTTTTGAAGGCGTAAACCTCATGGATAAGAATGTCGATATAAACCTGCACAGACAGAAAATGGGTATGGTGTTCCAGCACTTTAATGTATTCCCCCACCTAACAGTTAAACAGAATATAACGTTAGCGCCCGTGCTGCTTAAAAAACGCACGCAACAGGAAGCGGATAAATACGCGGATGAGCTATTAGCTAGAGTAGGGCTTTCAGATAAGGCGGAGGAACACCCTCGCCGCCTATCCGGCGGGCAAAAGCAGCGCCTTGCGATAGTGCGCGCGCTTGCTATGGACCCTGAAGTTATGCTGTTTGACGAACCCACAAGCGCGCTAGACCCTGAAATGGTAGGCGAGGTGCTTGCGGTTATAAAATCCCTAGTGCAGGGCGGCATGACATGCGTAATAGTAACCCATGAGATGGGCTTTGCAAGGGAGGTTTCCAGCAGAGTGCTTTTCATGGATGAGGGCAAGGTGCAGGAGCAGGGCAGCCCTGATGAAATTTTCACAAACCCCCAGAACCCCCGCACTAAGGCATTTTTAGGCAAGGTGCTAAGATAGCTTGCTAAAGGCTGTATAGTTTTATATATAAGCAAACATACAAAAACCGGAGAGTATAGTGTTTCTCCGGTTTTGCGTTATTTATAGTACGGTAAACTACCGCCTAATAATTATATTGCCATAGTTTCGTTTTCAGGGTTGTAGTCAGCGGGGTCGCCCTTGAGTACCCTAGCTTGCCTGTCCTCAAAGAACTTCTTGGCAACCTGCGGGAATGAAGCGTAGCTTAGCACGTCCTCATCCTGGATGATATAGGGTGCTATCTCCTTGCGGAAGCCTTCAAGCTGCGGGGCAATATGGTCTGCGGGTCTGTCAGTCATGGGCTTTTCATTGCCGAGTATTTTCTTTTGAACTTCCTTGTTTACAGGGGCGGGCAACCTGCCGTATTCACCACGGAGCAACGCCTTGCTTTCGTTGGGAATCAACTTGTACCTTTCGCCCATAATTACATTCATAACCGCCTGTGTGCCTACAATCTGGCTTGTGGGGGTTACAAGGGGCGGGTAGCCGAAGTCCTCACGCACGCGCGGTACTTCTTCAAGCACGGCTTCGAATTGGTCTATCTTGCCGGCTTGGTTAAGCTGACCTATAAGGTTGGACAGCATACCGCCGGGCACTTGATAGCGAAGGGTGTTTACATTAGTTGCGAGCACGCGCTTTACATCTCTCCAGCCTTCTTCTTCAAGGCGTTCTGCTGCGGGTCTGAATATCTCCGCCGCTTCAGATAGCAGGTTAAGGTCAAGCCCGGTATCATACTCGGTGCCGGCTAGCGTTGCAACTAGGGATTCAGTTACGGGCTGCGCCGTACCGCCGCCAAAGGGCGATAGAGCAGTGTCTACAACATCCGCACCCGCTTCAATTGCCTTAAGGTAGGTCATGGCGCCGGTGCCCGTTGTGTTGTGCGTATGCACTACTATGGGCAAATCAACTGATTCTTTTAGCTTTTTAACCAGCGAATATGCGGGGTATGGAAGCAGCAGGTTTGCCATATCCTTAATGCAGATAAGGTCTGCGCCCATATCAACTATTTGCTTTGCTAGTTTTACGAAGTATTCCTCCGTATGCACCGGGGATATGGTGTAGCTCATGGCGATTTCGGCTGTACCGCCGTATTTCTTGGTGGCTTTTACCGCAACTTCCATATTGCGCAGGTCGTTCAGCGCGTCGAATATGCGCACGATGTCTATTCCGTTTTCTATGGATTTTTTAACGAAATAGTCTACAGTATCATCTGCATAGTGTCTGTAACCAAGCAGATTTTGACCGCGCAGCAGCATCTGAAGCTTGGTGTTAGGCAGCGCCTTTCTAAGCGCGCGCAGTCTGTCCCAAGGGTCTTCATTTAGGAAGCGAAGGCAGCTATCGAATGTAGCGCCGCCCCAGCACTCCAGCGAGAAAAAGCCGATTTTATCGAGTGTCTCGCAGGCGGGAAGCATCTCATCAAGGCGCATACGGGTCGCCGCCTGCGATTGATGGGCATCCCGCAGGATGGTATCAGTAATTTTAACTTTAGACATAGAGTATTCTCCTTACAATTAGCCGTATAGGCTTAACAATACGCCGGCTGCAATTGCAGAGCCTATTACACCGGCAACGTTGGGACCCATTGCGTGCATAAGCAGGAAGTTTGAGGGGTTCGCTTTCTGACCCTCAACCTGAGATACACGGGCTGCCATAGGTACGGCTGACACGCCGGCAGAGCCTATAAGCGGGTTTATCTTTCCGCCGGAAAGCTTGTTCATTAGCTTACCCATAAGTACGCCGCCTGCAGTACCGAAGCTGAACGCAAGCACTCCAAGGATAACTATTTTAATAGTTCCAATGCTAAGGAATGTTTGTGCGTTTGCGGTTGCGCCTACGGTTACGCCGAGGAATATAACTATAATATTCATAAGCTCGTTTTGAGCGGTTTTGCTTAGCCTGTCTACAACGAGGCTTTCTCTAAACAGGTTGCCAAGCATAAGCATACCTACCAGCGGCGCGGCTGATGGCACTAGGAAGGAAACAACCACAGTAACCACTATGGGGAATATTATTTTTTCCCTCTTGGTTACAACACGCAGCTGTTCCATTACTATAGAGCGCTCTTCCTTGGTGGTAAGCGCGCGCATTATGGGGGGCTGTATAACAGGCACAAGCGCCATATAGCTGTACGCCGCTATTGCAATAGGACCTAATAGGTGAGGGGCAAGTTTGCCTGTAAGGTATATGGCGGTGGGACCGTCCGCTCCGCCTATTATGCCGCATGAAGCAGCTTCTGCAGGTGTAAAGCCTAACAGGCGCGCCAAGAAATAAGCAAGGAATATACCAAGCTGAGCCGCTGCGCCAAGGAGCATACTCTTGGGGTTTGCAATCAGCGGACCAAAGTCGGTCATAGCGCCAACGCCCATGAAAATAAGCGGAGGATATATGCCAAGCTTTACCCCTTGGTACAGGTAATGTAGAAGACCTGCATTACCTGCATTGTGCTGGTATACAGTCATGCCTTCAGTAAAGTCTTTAAGTGATATTCCGGCTTCTTTAAGAGCCTCCATAGTTTCGGGCGTTAGCAAAACAGGCGTTCCGACAACGCCGTTATGCACGGCAGTTTCAAGAAGTTCTACCGGAGTTCCGTCCATAAGTCCGGCAAAGGGAATATTTGCAAGCAGCATTCCAAAGGCTATAGGCACAAGCAGCAGTGGTTCATACTTTTTGACTATTGCCATGTACAAAAGTATGCAGGCAACGCCTATCATAACCAGCGAAAGCGGATCTTGCGCAATTCCTGAAAAACCGGATTCCTTAGCTAAGTCTATAAGTGGCTTAAATAAATCCATTTTATACCTCCAACTATTGGAGTACGATCATCAAATCGCCGCTGTTTACGCTATCTCCATTGTTGACTGCTATTTGAGCAACTGTACCATCACAGGGGGCGACGATATCGTTCTCCATCTTCATGGCTTCAAGCACAAGCAGGACATCGCCATGCTTTACCTGTGCGCCAACGCTTGTTTTTATGCTTAGTATGGTTCCCGGCATGGGCGCTACTATCTGCTCGCCTTCTGCGGGTGCTGCGGGTGCGGCAGGCGCTGCGGGTGCTGGAGCGGGTGCCGCTGCAGGAGCAGGCGCGGGCGCAGGTGCGGGTGCGGCTACAGGAGCGGGCGCAGGCGCGGGTGCGGCTACGGGCGCGGGTGCAGGTGCGGGCGCAACGGGCGCAACGCCGCTGGTTTCTTCGATTTCTACCTGATAGGCAACTCCGTTTACTTTAATATTGAAAATACGCATGATAATTTCTCCTTTTGTTTTTTATATTTTAATAGCGGCGTATACGCCTTACTACAAAGCCCGACTGACCAGTCTCCTCACCGGCCAATACTGCAAATAACGCGGCGGTAATTGCTATAGCCAGCGCAGTGCTGTCTGCGGCAGGTTGAGCAGGAGCGGGTGGAGCTGCGGGCGCGACGGGTGTAGCGACTGCCTTGCTGCTTGGAGCAGGCTTGCTAGCGGCTGCGGCGGGTTTTTTTTCGCCTGACGCAAAACGCATTAGCCATATTACCCCTATAAGCAGTATAAGACCGAGAAACACCACGGTTAAGCCTATAAAGGCTGTTGTAATGCCATTAATAACTACGCTTTCACTCATTGCAATGCCTCCTTATAGCTTAGTATAAAGCAGTTCAAGCGCGGCTATTACATGCTTGCGGGTTTCAGTGGGGTGTATAACCTCATCCGCAAGACCGAGCTTTGCAACCGCCATGCCGTCATTCGCCTTGGCGTAGGCTTCTTCAAGCGCTTCCTTGCCTTCGTCGATGATTTTGTCGGCTTCAAACACATGCACGGCAAGTTCCTTTGTAAGGCTTGCAACCATGGCATTGGGCCATACTAGGCTTAAATCAGCGCCCGAGCAGGCGACGCTTGCCACATAGCTTGCGCCTATTGCGTTGCCGTATACAACGTTGATTTTCGGTACTTTTACTAGAGCATAGGCGCGCATCATCTTGCCGAAGGATAGCATAAGCTCACCCTGGCCTTCTTCTGCCGGTACATTTAGCCCATCAGATGAGATAAGGCTTACAACCGGTAAATTGTACTTAGCCGCAAGGCGTAATAGACGCGCGGTCTTATTGCAGGACTTGCTGTCCAGCCTGCCGCCATCAACGCTAGGTTCGCTTGCGACAAGCGCACAGCTATAGCCGCCTATACGGGCGAAGAATGTGTGTACGCCGGCGCCGTATTCGGGGTAAAGCTCTATTGCGGAGCCATTGTCTACAAGCTCGCTTGCCAGCTTAAAGCCGTCTTTCCCATCGGCGGACAATAGACGGTTGATGTCGTCAGAGTCCGCAAAAGGAGCTTTGCCGTCTACCGAGCTTGGCAGCAGCTCAAGCAGCTTTTTAAGGCTTGCAATCGCTTCGTCCTCGTCGTTTGCGGTCAGCGCGCAGCTGCCTTGTACCGCAGCGACCTTTGCGCCGCCAAGGGCTTTGCCGTCTTTGGGGGCATTCCCCGCTTTTACCATTACCGCAGGCGTAAAGGGCATAAGCACCGATACATCCTCAACTGCAATGCTAATATCGGAAAGCATAGCAAATTGGGCGGCAATGCCACAGCATTCACCGGCAACAAGGGTAATAATCGGGCAGATTCCGGAAAGCTTGGATATAGCCGCAAACACCTCGCCAAAGGCCTTTAATGTAAGCGCATCCTCCTTAACGTTGAATCCTTCCGTGTCGGTGAAGAAAACCACAGGCGCACCTGCCTTTTTCGCAAGGGAAAGGGTGTTTATAATTTTGTCCGCCTGCTTTTTTGACATCGCTGCGCCTTTTACGGTGATATCCTGAGCGACCGCATATACCGGTCTTTCAAATGACAATCCGTAGCCGCAGATTACTCCGCTCTCTTCATTAAGAGCGCCCAGTTCCACAAAGGAACCGGCATCAAAAAAAGCGACGATCCTCTCCCGTGCGGTTTTCTTGCCCTTGTCGTGCTGCAACTTGATTTTTTCTTTATCGCCTTGCAGCAGCTCTAGTCTTTTCTTTTCCCATTTTTTCAATGGTTCAATTTTTCCCACGAGCCTATCCTCCTTACCTATTTTGATTTGCTAAAAAACAACAACAATATCATAGTGAAACTAAGCTTTTTTGTCAAGCAAATTACCACAATCTATATTTTATTTGCGTAAAAAAACCCTAAATTATACAGAAAACAAATTGACACAGGCGCTAAGCTTTGTTATAATGCCTCACGGTCTGTTTTAGCCATTGGAGAGATGGCCGAGTGGTTGAAGGCGCTGGTCTTGAAAACCAGTGATGTCGCAAGGCACCGGGGGTTCGAATCCCTCTCTCTCCGCCAAAGCAATGGAGAAGTACCCAAGTGGCCGAAGGGGCTCCCCTGCTAAGGGAGTAGTACGGGTGACCGTAGCGAGAGTTCAAATCTCTCCTTCTCCGCCAAATGCTCGGTAGTTATGATAGCTGCCGGGTTTTTCTTTTGTCTATTATGGTTTTTTGAAAAATATTTATCAATTATATTGAATAATGATTTTAAGCTTCAAATATTTACCCTTTTTTTCTAAAAAATGGGTATTCCATTCTATGTGTTTTTCCCTTATCATATAACTATAATACCGAGGGATATATCTTCGGCGTCGGTAAAAACCGTTATTAAACGCATGTGTTAATCAATAACATTGAACCCAATAAAAGGAGGAAATCCCATGAAATGAATGCTTGCTTATATAATTGCTTTTATTCTGTTAGGCACACTCAATCTGCCGATTGTATTGGCAGAGCCCGACCTTAAGCGAAAGGCTTAGACCGACATAAAGTATAGCACAACAAAAACTTTGGCGACGAATATCCAAGGTGTGAGAGGGACTTTGCGAAAAGAAAATCAGCCCGGTAGTGACGATTGTATGTGTTGACATTTGACAACATATACCGGAAAATTTTTTAGTATTTATCGATGAAATTAACAAATAGGTATTTGAATACCTGATAAAATAAAACAACTGAAGGAAATAAGGTGGATTATTATGACGATTGAAAAGATTGCTGAGGGAACAAAACTGACTATCACTTTGATTGGTCGTATGGACACCATCACAGCACCACAGCTGGAGGTAGAACTGAAACAGAGCATTTCCGGCGTGGAGGAGCTGGTGCTGGATCTTGCGGGATTGGAATACCTGTCCTCCGCAGGTCTGCGTGTTCTGCTGGCAGCCCAGAAAGTTATGAATCGCCAAGGCAGCATGGTGGTAAAGAATGTGAACGAAACCATAATGGAGATCTTCGAGGTCACTGGGTTTGTTGACGTACTGACCATCGAATGACCTGCAGGGAAAGCGTTCCCATGAATACGAGCAAAAAGAAAATATCCCGTTCTTTTCAAAAATGGCTGCTTTTGCTGGTCGTTACGGCTTTCCTTGCCACCACGGCATTTCTGTGGGTGTTTCAGACGCGGCTTGCGAAGGACAATACGATTCGCCTGCTGGAGCTGAACATCTATGACGTGCGTGATACCATTAAGGACGCTTCTGACGAAAACCTGTTGAAATTGACTACCCAAATCGCGGCAGAACTGAACGGAACGGATGAGATAAGTCCGGAATTGCTGAATGAACTGTGCCGCCGATATGACGTGACAGATATTAACTGCATCAATTCAGACGGCATCATTTTTGCTAGCACCTATCCGGACTTTCTGAACTATAATATGGCAAGCGGTGTGCAGTCTGCGGAGTTCATGGTGCTTCTAAGCGGAGAAGATAAATATGTACAGAAGTATCAGCCTGTCTCCTATGATAATTCCATCTCCCGCAAATATGCCGGTGTACTGCTTGAACGCGGCGGTTTTGTTCAGGCAGGCTATGGGTTTGAACGATTCAAGGAAGACATTGATCAGTTTGTGGTGGGAGTGACACGCAACCGCCATGTTGGCGAGGGCGGCTGCATGATTATCGCAGATGAAAGTTGGAACATCGTCAGCGACCGCAACGGCAATGAAGGCAAAAACCTGAATGTGACCGGTTTACATATTGACACCAAGGCAATGGCAAAGGGCGAAGTATTCACTGCCGACGTTTACGGTGAAAACTGTTATTGTATGTATAAAGCTCAGGAGGGTTATACCATAGTTGCCGTTATACCCCGTAGCGAGGTAGCTCAGGCACGCAATATAGCGGTGGCTGTAACCACTACCATGCAGATTATTGTCTTTGCTGTGTTGTCCATAATGATTTATATACTTGTTAAAAAATTGGTGGTCAACAATATCCTGAAAATAAATGACTCCCTCGCAGCTATTACTGAAGGGAAGCTAGATACCGTGGTGGATGTTCGTTCATACGAGGAATTTGCAGCATTGTCCAATGACATCAACTCCACGGTGGATACCTTGAAGCGTTACATATCCGATGCCGAGGCAAGGATTGACGCTGAACTAGCTCTTGCCAAGGCAATCCAACATTCCGCGCTGCCTTCCATATTTCCTCCTTTCCCCAATCGAAAGGAATTTGAGATCCGGGCAAGCATGGATACCGCCAAGGAAGTGGGCGGTGACTTCTATGATTTCTATTTTATAGACGAGGAGCATCTGGCCTTCCTGATAGCCGATGTTTCCGGCAAGGGTATTCCCGCAGCCATGTTTATGATGACTGCCAAGACCCTGCTTAAAAGCTATGCCGAGTCCGGCATGAGCGTGTCGGATGTTCTGACCCAAGCTAACAATAAACTCTGTGAAGGAAACGATGCGGGAATGTTTGTTACGGTCTGGATGGGCTATCTGAATACGAAAACAGGCGAAGTGACCTATGCCAATGCCGGCCACAATCCGCCGCTGATAAGGCACGCGGACGGCAGCGTTGAGCGGGTCAAATCCCGCCCCGGTCTAGTGCTGGCGGGCATGGAAAACATCCGCTACCGCTCTTATACAATCCAGTTGTCAAAAGGAGATATTCTATTTCTCTACACAGACGGGGTTACCGAAGCAACCAATAATAATAACAGCCTATATGGCGAAGGACGCTTGCGGTCAGTCCTAGAGAGAGAAACGAGCGCAGATATAAACTCTCTGTGTCTGTTGGTGAAAGCTGATGTTGACGCTTTTGTAGGTGTAGCTCCCCAACTTGACGATATCACGATGTTGTCCCTGCAATACAAGCTGCCCAAGGGGGAAGCCACATGAAAGAATTGAATGTTTCAGCCACTGTAGAAAACATTCCCGTTGTGACAGCATTTGTTGATGAGCAACTGAAGGCACTGGACTGTCCTGTAAAGGCAAAGGCGCAGATAGATATTGTCATTGACGAAATCTTTAGCAACATCGCCAGATATGCTTACAATCCAGAGGTAGGCGAGGCAACTGTCCGGTTTGAGGTGCAGGAGAATCCTCTGAGCGTAATTATTACTTTCATCGACGGTGGTGTTCCTTACAATCCGCTGACCGCGGCTGAGCCGGATACCGGTCTTTCTGCTAAAGAACGCAGCGTTGGTGGGCTTGGACTCTTTATAGTCAGAAAAAGCATGGATGACATCACCTATAGTTACGAAGGAGGCAAGAATATCCTTACCGTTCGAAAAAATATCGGTAAAGGGTAACGCAAACACTGTCCGGCTCTGTTTATAAAGCTTATTTTACAGATGATGGTATTTTGTATTACCAAAAGAAGCAGGAAGTGTTATGGGGAATATGTGTATGAAACTCTACATAAGCGACATAAGGGACCTGTTTGATCTTCCCGGAATTGAATTATTGGATGAAAGCCGCAAAAATCGTGTCTATAGGTATCATCGGCTGGAGGATCAGGCGCGTTGTCTGACCGCCGGACTCATGCTGCGCAGTGTCTTTGGAGAGGATGACGCTTCCCGCATGACAGTATCCCAATTTGGCAAACCGATTCTGCCGAAGGGTCCCTGTTTTAACCTTTCCCATTCCGGCAGCAAGGTTGTGTTGCTTGCAGATGAACGGCCTGTGGGTGTGGATGTTGAGTTAATTACCCCGTATTCACAAAGTGTTGCAAAGAAAGTCTTTACCACCGTGGAGCAAAACTGGCTCAGGTGTCAAGCAACGGATGAAGCCTTTTTCCGCCTGTGGACGGGCAAGGAATCCATTATGAAAGCGCTGGGATTGGGGTTTCATCTGCCGCCGGAGAGTTTTGAGATTTGTCCGGATGCCGGTATATCTAATATCGTCGGTGGTCAGAGCTGGTATTTGCACTGGCTCGTACTGGATAATCATATGATTTGCACAGCCGCAGAGCATCCCTGCACACCAACGATGCCTATTCTGCTTTCAAGAAGCGAATTGCTACAGAAATGAAGTCAAGCAGGAGATATATGAATGTTTACCGAGAAAGAAATCAATACCGGAAGACAGATTGAATTTGATTATTTGAAGGGTTTGTTCATCCCGATGATCCTTCTAATACATTCCTTCCAGATAATGGGAGGCACGTTGGTGCCTGCATACAAAACGACATACATCCTTGCGACTATGACGGGATCGACCATTTTCCTCTTTGTGTTAGGATTGGGCAGCACATATTCCCGCCGTACAAACAGTCAGCTTGTCTGGGATGGTCTGAAGCTGCTCCTTTATCAGCTGCTCTCTAATGTACTGGCTTTTGTGTTTCCCATGGTTATAGGGCAAGGGGTTCGTGGTCTGTTCGGGCTAGAAACTATGTGGGCGGTTGTTTGGCAACGCATGCCCATGATGATTGAGTACATAAACATTTTCTTTATTGCGGGTATCAGCTATCTGCTGCTGGCGCTGCTGCGACAGCTAAAAACCCCAACATGGATGTATTTCGCGCTGGCACTATTGTTTATGGTTATCAATCCTTATTTGTACATGAACGGCAAGACCACCGGCAATGCTGTGGCGGATTATGTGCTTACCATGTTCGCAGGCGGTCGTGCTGCGGTATCCCTGTGCTTTCTAGCACATATTCCCTATGTGCTGTTTGGCGTCGGATTTGGCAAGGTGCTGCGCAGAACAACAAACAAAACCAGACTTTACGGTATCATCACTTTGCCTGCGGTGATTGTCGTAGCGGCTTATGCCTGGTATGCTTTCAGCCTCAATGATAATCTTGACTCGCTTTATGCTTATTCCAGTAAGGGATACATATATCCTAGCGCCCTACGCGCATTAGCTAATTGCAGTTGTGTGCTGCTTATGTCGGGGCTGCTTTATGCACTGAGAAATCAAATTACCGCAATTAAGCCGTTTCATGCAGCTCTTGTACACCTAAGCAGAAAGACCACGCCCTATTACGCCGTGCACCCTTTCTGGTACGTGCTGATTGCTTCTCTTATGTGCTTCGCCCCATGTTCTGCTGCCTTCTGCCTGCTTATGACGCCAGTGGTTTGGACACTGTGCTATATTACCATTCGTTTTTGGGAGCGATTGCGCGCCTGCAAACGTTGAATACTGATACATATATTGAAAGGAGTATTTTCTATGTTTCTAAATTTATTTGCCCGTACAGCTCGGGAATACGCCTATAAGCCTGCCCTTGTTTTTGAAGGGAAATCCATCAGCTATGCTGAGCTGGATAACGAGAGCAGCCGAATCGCCTATACCCTAATCGCAAATGGCATTGGGCACGGTGATATTGTTGTTATTCGATTACCCCGCTGTTGGGAAGCCGTTGCCGCAATTTTAGGCGTGATGAAATCCGGCGCTGCTATTTGTGTTATGGAAGAAGGATATCCGCAGGAGCGCATAGATTTTGTTATTCGCGATACCCATTCCAAAGTTGTAATCGATTTCAATTGGTTGGAACAACTGCCTGCAGAGCCGCAGCCCGTATCATTCCCTGAACTGCAAAAGGATGACCCGGCGATAGTTGTGTATACCTCCGGCTCCACGGGCAATCCAAAGGGTGTTGTTAACTCACACCGAGCTCTCTCCATGGCTATACGCGGCAATACATTAAGCCGCACGGAGCATGACACCTTCCTGTCCGTTGCCTCCTTTTCCTTTATTGCGGTGGCGCTGGAAATCCTCACGCCTCTTTCGCTGGGCGGTACGATACATATTGCCGGAGACAATCTGCGCATGGATGCGCAGGCGCTTGTTGATTATATACGCCAGCATGGCATAACCTCAGTATTTTCCCCTCCGCAAATGGCGCGCATTATACTGCCGCAGCTGGAGGATCAGCTCTCCAGTATGGTTATCGGCTCTGACCGCGTAACTAATATATATAGCGATAAGGTTCATATCTATAATTTATACGGATGCAGCGAAACTTGCGGTCCACTCACTAGCTTTCAGATTGACCGCGCTTATCCCAATATCACGCCTATTGGCAGACCCTATGCCGGAAGCCGTGTATACATTCTGGATGACGAAAACAATCTGCTCCCGGATGGAGAAGAGGGCGAGATCTGTCTTAGCGGACAGGTTGCGCTTGGTTATTTAAATCTTCCGGAGTTGACTGCGGAACGCTTTATCCCAAACCCATGGTCTAAAGGCGAGGATGATATAATTCTGTTCAAGACCAATGACATCGGACGTATCAATGAAGACGGGCAGCTGGAATACGTGCAGCGTAAGGACTGGATGATAAAAGTGCGCGGTTTCCGCGTGGAGCCCGGTGAGATTGAGGCAACGATTGTACGCCTAACCCCCGCGGATCAGGCAGTAGTGAAAGGCTTTGAGAATGCCAATGGGGAAACCAGCCTATTCTGTGTGTACACTGCCAGTGAACCCCTTGCGCCGGAATCCATCACGAAGGCAATTCGCGGCTTCCTTCCTGCCTATATGATGCCTGCTTTCCTTAAGCAGGTGGATGCACTGCCTGTAAATGCCAATGGTAAGGTAGACCGCAAGAATATTATGCCGCCGAACGCGGCAAAGTTCCGCTCTGCGTATCAGGCTCCTGAAAATGACCGAGAGGCTGCTATTTGCGCTGCCTTCCAGCGTGCGCTTGGCATTGACCGTGTTGGTACGCTGGATGATTTCAACCTTATCGGCGGTGATTCCATCTCAGCGGCAAAGGTGCAGGCGGAACTAGAGGGAATGAATCTTTCTGCCAGCGACATTCTGTCACTTGGCACACCGCAGAAGCTAGCTGCACGGGTGAAAGCCAGTCTGTCCAAAGCGAAAAAACGCGATTGCTGGCCGTTGACCTTTGCTGAGCGACAAATGGTCGTTGAGCAAGGCATGAATCCGGAATCCACTTCCTATAATATAAATTTCCTTGCCATAGAGATAGAAGGCGAATTTGATGCCGACAGGTTGGAACAGGCGCTCAACGCTATGGCTGAGCGCCATACGGCGCTGCGCAGCATCTACCCTATGGAAAAAGGAGAATATGTACACCGCATTCTGGATGAATTGCACATTTCCATTTCGCGCCGCAGCTGCGCAAGGGAAGACGTACAGGGTATCATAGAAACGGAGAACCGTCCGTTTGATCTAGCGAAAGCGCCGCTGGTACGCTGCGAGGTGTTTGAACATGCGCCCAAGCTGCGTACGCTGCATTTCTGCTTCCATCATATCATTATGGACGGCTCCGGCTGGCCTATCTTTGCAGACGAGTTATTCCGGCTTTACCGTGGGGAGACTCTGCCGGAGCAAGTCTTCGATTACCAGGATTACGCTGTATGGCAGGCGAAAAATTCCGATCTGCAAAGGCAGGAAGCTTTCTTCAAAGAAATGTTTGCCGACGGCGTTCCGGAAAATGAAATGCCTACCCATGTGAAACGACCCTCCGTGCTGCCGGAAGCAGATGAGGATATTGTTGCCACTCTGCCCAAGGCGCCAATCAAAGAAACTGCTGGGCGTCTTGGTATGACGCAGTATGGTTTCCTGTTGAGCGTGCTGGGTATGACCCTAGCTAAGTATTGCGGCAGCGAGGATGTAGTGGTGGGTACTGCTATGAGCGGCCGAACCCTAAAAGAACAGGAAAAGATGATTGGCATGTTTGTCAACACCCTGCCGGTGCGCATGAAGCCCGCTGGGGATATCCCGTTTAAGGACTATTTGCTAAAGACGGCACAGACCATCCGAGGTGTACAGGCAAACCAGACCTATCCGTTTGAAAAGTTGGTGCCTATGCTGGCGCCGGAGCGCAACGCTTCCCGTTCCCCGGTGTTTGATGTGATTTTTAACTATCTGCAGGAGCAGCCTCTGCCCGAAATCGAAGGTGCAAAGGCAGCGTACATTCCAATCAAGGGTCAGGCGCTACAGATGGATCTGGTGCTAGAGGCGATACACGAAGGCCCCAATTTCAAGTTTAAGCTGTCCTATTCCCGTCAGCTGTATGACGATACGATTGTGCAGAATTTTATGGAGCAGTTCATCATCACTCTTCAACGCTGCTGTAACGACGGCGATAACCGGATGCTGGCAGACCTTGCCGAATTGCCTGATAGCCAAAGGCGGCAGATTCTTTGTGATTTCCCTGGCAAAACGGTAGAAGGCTGGGGTGGCAGAACTGTTATTTCTCTCTTTAAGGAACAGGCATCCAAAACCCCCGACAACGCTGCGGTCGTGTTCAAAAAGAAGACATTGAGCTATAGTCAGCTGGATAAGGTAACTGACCGTCTGGCTGTCCATCTGAAGAAGATGGGCGCAGGTCGCGGAAGCGTTGTTGGCATCATGGTAAACCGAAGTTTGATGATGCCTATCGGCGCACTGGCTGTATTGAAAACCGGTGCGGCTTATCTGCCGCTGGATCCCGGCTACCCTGCCGACCGTCTGCGGTATATGCTGCAGGACGCTAATGTGAAGACGCTGATTTGCGATAGCGACCTGCTGGACCGTGTGCCGGAGTATTCCGGCTTCATTGTGGAAAGCGCCATCTTAGATACACTTCCTGCTGTAGAAGCGCCGGAAGATATGTCCCGTCCCGAGGATCTGTTCATACTGCTATACACCTCAGGCACCACAGGCAAACCCAAGGGAGTCATGCTTACCAACGCCAATATAGTGAATTATCTCCACTTCTATGCTGACAGCTACAAGCTCAGCGAAAGCGATAGTATTACTGCCTATGCCAGTTTTGGCTTTGATGCGCACATGTTGGATTTGTATCCCACCCTGCTAAAGGGGGCATGTCTGCATATTTTGCCTGAGGAAATGCGTTTGGATCTGCCGGGCATTCGCAGGTATTTTGATGAAAACAAAATCACCGTTGCATTTATGACAACACAGCTAGGCAGGCAGTTTGCCGAAAGCATGCGCGCCCCCACGCTGCGTGCCCTGTCGGTGGGCGGTGAAGCGCTTGTGCCGCTGGAGCCGCCGGAATATGCTTTGTTTAATCTATACGGTCCCGCGGAATGTGCGATTGCCTGTACCAGACAGAAGGTCGATAAGCTGTATGACCGTGTTCCTATCGGCAAGGCAGTCTACAATACGGCTCTCTATGTGGCGGATGGACGAGGCAGACTTGCTCCTGTAGGTGTTCTTGGAGAACTGTACATCTCCGGCGTACAGGTAGCGGACGGCTATATGAACCGCCCTGACCTTACCGCGGAAAAATTCATTGCCAATCCGTTCACCGACGAGCCGATGTATGCCAGAGTTTATAAGAGCGGCGATGTGGTGCGTTTCCTGCCGGACGGTGCGATTGACTTCGTTGGCAGGCGTGACTTTCAGGTGAAGATCCGCGGTTTCCGCATAGAGCTGACAGAGATTGAGGGACGCATCCGAGCTTTTGATGGCATAAAGGATGCTGCTGTTATCGCCCAGGATGATGCCGGCGGCGGAAAACGTGTGGTGGCATATGTAGTTTCCGACACACCTGTGGATATCAAGGCAATGAACGCTTTCATTGAGGCTGAACTGCCCAGCTACATGGTGCCCTCCGCCACCATGCAGATTGAGCGTATTCCGCTCAACCAGAACGGCAAAGTCAATCGCCGTGAGCTCCCACGCATTCAGCTGCAGGCGGAAGAAATTGTCGCACCAAGAAACGAGGAAGAAAAAGCTATCTTTGATGCGGTTGTGTCTGTGCTTAAGCATGAAGATTTCGGCGTAACCACTGACCTGATGTATGCGGGATTGAACTCTCTATCTGCAATCAAGGCAACGGCACTTATAACAGAAAACACCGGTAAAAACCTGCGCACTGCTGATCTCATGCGGGAAAAAACCATCGAAAAAATCGCTCTGCTTCTGGCTGACAGCGGCGACTATCAGATAAAGACCTACGATAAGCGGACCTATTATCCGCTGACGCAGAACCAGATGGGCTTGTATTTCGCATGTGTGAAGGATCCCGGAACACTGGTATATAACATTCCTGTTGAGCTATCCTTTGGCGACGGTGTGGAGCCGGAAAAACTGCACAGCGCCATCCTTCGGGTGATTGAGGCACATCCCTATATTAAGACCCGCTTTTCAGTTAGGAACAATGAGCCTGTACAGCTTCGCATGGACGACGCGCAGGTAGAGATACCGACTATCACCTGTACTGCGGAAGAATATGCTATCCACAAGACCGGTTTCGTGCGTCCCTTCTCTTTCTTTGAAGGCGCCCTGTTCCGCATGGAAATCTGCGTGCTGCCCGATGGTGTGAAGCTACTGGGTGATTTCCACCACATAGTTTTTGACGGAGGCTCTTTGGATATTTTCCTGCATGATCTGGCAGCAGCTTACGAAGGCGCCCATATTGCGGCAGAAACCTTCACCAGCTTTGACCTAGCGCTGCTGGAGCAGGAAAATACGCATGGCAGCGCTTGGGCAGAGGATAAGGCATTCTTCCATCATCGGCTTGGTGATGGAGAAGGCGCCACCGTATTCCCTACCGACAAAAAGAGCGATAGCCCGGGTGCGCCTCAATCGGTGTATGCCACTATCGCCAAAAGCAGCGTGGAGCAAGCCATAAAGGGCATGGGCGTTACGGCCTCTAATCTGTTCCTTGCTGCAACGATGCTTGTTTCCGGGCGGTTTGCCTCCGCTAAAGATGTGCGAATCGCTGCCATAAGCAACGGTCGTGAGGGTGCTCATGTGCAGCGTAATTTCGGTATGCTGGTAAAAACACTGCCTATGGTAATAAGCATTGACCCGACTGTAACAGCCGCCGCTTACATGGATGGCGTGCAGCAGGAAATGAATGATGTGCTGGCACATCAGACCTATTCCTACCTGCAGGCATCGTCGGATTACGGCTACAATGCGCAGATGCTGTATGCCTATCAAGGCGGTGTGGTTTCTAACTATAAAATTGACAACACCCCTGTCGCCATGCGCCCTCTTGGTATTAATAACGCAAAATTCCCCATTTCTGTCAACGTTCAGGAAAACGATACGGATTTTATCGTGGAAGTCGAATACGACGATGCTGTTTACAATGCCTCTACCATGCACACGCTGGCATCGTGCATAGCTCACATCGTTGGAATGCTGGTCCGCAACGCTGATACGCCTGTCGGCAGCCTTTCTATCTGCAACAAGGAGCAGTTGGCGTTAGTTAATTCCTTCAGCGCTCAGCTTCCCGCAAAACCTGTCGGCGGACTGCACCAGCTCTTTGAGAGGTGGGCAGGTCAAACGCCAGATGCTCTTGCTCTGATTGCGTCGGATGGGTCGTTCAGCTTCACTGAGCTTAACCAACGCGCCAATGCGCTGGCAAACAGCCTGCTTGCTCTGGGTGTAGAGCGTGAGGATCGTGTTGCCTTTACGCTGGGGCGTGACAGCCGCATTCTGGTTTCCATGCTGGGCATTATCAAGGCAGGCTGCGCCTATATTCCCGTAGACCCGGACTACCCGAGGGAGCGTGTGGAGCATGTGCTGGAGGATAGCAAGGCCCGCTTCATTCTGACTGACGGTCCCTCTACTTTGAAGAATAGTCTTGATATAAACGAATTACTAAAGAACGAAAATACGCTCAATCCGAATTTGCCTGTGCTGCAGGAGCAGCTTTGCTATATCATCTATACCTCAGGTTCCACCGGAAAGCCCAAGGGCGTTATGCTAACTCACGGCGGCATAATCAACTATGTACTGGATGATGAGCAAAATCGCCATGTACATGCGCTGGTGGAGAATCGGTGCACCATGTGCTCGGTTACCACGGTAAGTTTTGACATGTTCCTGAAGGAAGCATTCACCACGCTGATGAATGGCCTTACATTGGTGCTGGCTGACGATGAGGAAGCCAAAAACCCGGATAAGCTGGCTGCCCTGTTTGCGCGCACAGGCGCAAATGCCTTCAATGCTACGCCGTCGCGTATGCTGCAATATATGGAACTGCCCGCAATGGAGGAGGCACTGGCAAAGTGTAGGGTCATAATGGCAGGTGGCGAGGGTTATCCCCCCGCTTTATATAGAAAGCTGCGCGAAGTGACCGATGCGGTGCTAATCAATACCTATGGTCCGACCGAAATCACGGTATCTTCCAATGGAAAACTGCTAAACAGCGAAGCTGTTACCATAGGCGCGCCGCTGCGCGGCGTTGTGGAACAGGTGATGGATATTTATGGCCAGCCCCTGCCTGCAGGCTTTATAGGCGAACTGTGGATTGCAGGTTACGGTGTTGCGCGGGGCTACTTTGGCAATCCTGAAATGACCGCCGAACGGTTTGTGGAGTACAATGGGCTGCGCTGGTATAAGACAGGCGATCTTGCCAAGTGGACGGATAATGGCGAAATAATCGTTCTAGGCAGAAATGACGGACAAATAAAGCTGCGCGGCCTGCGCATTGAATTAGGCGAAATCGAAAATAATATTAACGCGATACCCGATGTGCGCTCCTGCGCCGTTGTGGTGCGCAAGCTGCACGGGCAGGAACATCTATGTGCCTATTATACCGCCACGCGTGAAATGCCCGCGGAGGAACTGCGTGAGGCTCTGCTCAAGACCCTTACGAAATACATGGTACCTACCGCTTATCTGCAGCTGGATGAAATGCCCATGACCCCCAACGGCAAGATTGACCGCAAACGCTTCCCGGACGCCAAGCTGATGCAGCGTCAGGAATACCAAGCTCCCGCCAATGAGACAGAGCAGACTTATTGCGATATTTTTGCTGAGATTCTGCACCTAGAACGCGTGGGGGCGACTGACAATTTCTTTGACTTGGGCGGCACTTCTCTGCTGGTAACTCAGGTAACAATCGATGCCGCGCAAAAGGGTATACAGCTTAGCTATGGCGACATATTTGCCAATCCCACTCCCAGAGAGCTGGCAGCCATACGCAGTAATGCGGAACAGTCGCTTGAGAAGGATGAGATTACGGATTACGATTACGCGCCCATCCATGCGCTGCTTGAGGAAAATACCATAGAAGCGCTGAAGGGTGGTAAGCTGCGCGCGCTGGGGAATGTGTGTATTACCGGCGCCAACGGTTTCCTTGGCATCCATGTGTTGCGCGCATATCTGCAACTAGAAAAAGGAACAGCCTTCTGTGTCGTCCGAAGCAGGAAGAATCTCAGCGCTGAAAAGAGGCTCAAGACGATGCTTTCCTACTATTTCGGCGGAGACATTATAAAGTTCAATGGCAAACCCTTCCTAGATGCGATGGATGAATTGTTTTCAAGCCGCATTGTGGTAATAGACGGCAGTATCAATGATGATTCCCTGTATCAAAAACTTGCTCAGCTGCCTATCGACACTTATATCAACTGTGCCGCCAACGTTAAACACTTCTCCGCCGGTACGGATATTGAGGAAGTTAACTACGGCGGCGTAAAGATGGCGCTGGATTTCTGTTGTCAGAAGAAATGCCGTTTTGTACAGGTGTCTACCACCAGCATCGCCGGCATGAGCATCAATGGCAAGCCGGATGAAAAGCTGTTGCTCAGTGAGCGGATGCTCTATTTTGGCCAAGATCTTTCCAACAAGTATGCCCGCAGTAAATTCCTAGCGGAGCGTGCCGTGCTTGAATCTGCGCTTGATGGTGTGGATGTTAAAATCATGCGCGTGGGCAATCTGATGGCACGCGACACGGACGGCGAATTCCAGATAAATTTTGCTACCAACAACTTCCTCGGTCGGCTAAAAGCATACAGCCTCATTGGTAAGATTTCCTATGAAGCCATGGGCATGAATACGGAATTTGCGCCGATTGGTTACACGGCGGTTGCGGTGCTTTTGCTTGCGAAAACGCCCGAAAAATGCAGAGTGTTCCATCCTTACAACGATCACCACATCTTCCTAGGTGATGCCATAGATGTAATGCGTAGGCGGGGTATGAATATTGAACCTTGTGAAACTGAAGAATATGTGCGCTGCTTTAGCGAGGCTATGCGGGATTCCGAAAAAGCGCGCTATCTCAATTCGTTAATCGCCTACAACGAGCACGGCAAGCGCATAATGCCCATCAAGTCCATAAACAGCTATACCTCTCAGGTGCTGCTGCGCCAAGGTTTTAAGTGGCCTATCACATCCGACGCGTATCTGGATCGGTTCTTTGCAATGATGGAAGGTCTCGGTTTCTTCGACCATGATTTTGAAATTGGGAAGGAGTAAATGCCATGTATGAACGAAGCGGATACATCATCCGGCAAAAGTTCAGGGAATATCTGCTGCCCACGGTAATGACCTCCATGGCGATATCCATGGCTTCGGTGGTGGATGGTATCATCGTGGGCAATCTTCTAGGTGATGGGGCGCTTGCTGCCGTTGGTCTGTCCGGTCCAATCATCTTCAGCATCAACCTTATTTATATGCTTTTTGCCGTCGGTGGGCTTACCTGTGCATCCATCTCACTGGGTAAACGCGATTTCCATATGGCTAACCAGCTCTTCACACTGTCCATCGGTGGAGGACTTAGCGCGATGTGTATCTTCCTGGTGGTGATGCAGGTTTTTCTACGCCCGCTTAGCACTAGCCTTGCAGGCGGGGATATGCAGCTTGCCGCCTTAACGGAAAGCTACCTTCGCCCGTTGCTGTTTGCGGGGCCTGTAATGATGTTTTCCTCCGGCATGGCAATGTTCATCCGTATGGACGGCAACCCCAAAGCCTCTGCCGCGATTATGATTATAGCCAATGCAGTCAATTTGCTGCTGGACTATGTTCTAATCCGTTTTTTTAACACCGGTATCTGGGGGGCAGGCATTTCTACCACATTGGGCTATGTTGCCGGTTCCGTCATTGTGATTCCCTACCTTACAAACAAAAAGCGCAGTTTCCATTTTGTTCGTCCCGGGAAAACCATACTTAAAACGCTGCGTGATATTCTTAAGAGCGGCATGTCCAAGGCCGTCAGCCAAGTATGCCACCTGCTGCGCTCTCTGGTGATAAACTCCGTTATCGTTTCTACTCTGGGTTCAATCGGGATGTCCATAATGACTGTATGTATCAATGTGCTTATGATTGCCCACATCTTTGAGGGCGGCATTGCGGACACCCTGCTGCCCATTGTCGGCACGCTGTATGGAGAAAAGGATTTCTTCGGTATACGTCAGGCTATGAAAATAGCCCGGCGTGTGCTGATGGTGTGCTCTGCCTTGCTGGTAGCCTTTCTCCTAATTGCACCCCAGCTGATAGGTATAGTCTTTGGTATGACATCGCCGGATACATTGGCTCTGCTCAAACCTGCGCTTAGGCTTTTTGCTCTGTATATTCCATTTTCAGGTGCTATTTTGTTGCTTCAAAATTTCTATAACACAACCGAGCGCCGCAGTCTTGCCACAAGCCTTGTGGTTATGGATGGCTTTCTGTTTGTGGTTCCCTTCGCGGTGCTGCTATCCAAAATACAGGCCAATCTGCTGTGGCTATGCTATGCCGCTTCCGGCGCGTGTACGCTACTTACTCTGTTGCTCTTGGCTCGCCGCATCCGAAAGAAAGAAAATGTGCAGGGATTGCTGATGATCCGCGAGCGGAAAGACTATATCCACAAATTTGATTTTACCATCGCAGCAACCAAGGAAGAGGCTGTCCGGCTGTCTGAGCGGGTTATGGCTCTTGAGGTGAAAGCGGCCGCTTACACCCGCCTGCTGAAAATATTAGCGCTTGTATTGGAGGAAATGACGGTCGCAACCGTCCATTACGCCCATGCGGACAGCGCAGGTTTTATTGATATCCTTGTCTTTGTGACTGATGCGCAGGTGACAATCCTTATGCGCGATAACGGAAGACCCTTCAACCCCTTGGAGTATATTCCTGAGAAGAATGACGGCTGTATTACCGACAGCATCCAGCTGGTGAAAAAGCTGGCTTCACGCATGGAATATAGCCGTCAATTGGGGTTTAACACCTGTGTTCTGACCTTTGAAATGCAATGAATTAATACAGATATATAACAAAACCATAAAACATAGGAGGAAATTATATGGAATTTATTGACGCAAAACACGCGGCTGCTCTGGTCGCCGGCGCAGACCAACTGGATAGAAAAGAGATTGAGGATTTGGCGCGGCAGCGTCTGCATTTCCTTGTGGATTACGCACGGGAGCATTCTCCTTACTTAAAAGAAAAATATGCGGATATTCCGGAGAATTATAGCCTTGCGGATATTCCTATTTCCACCCGACAAGAGATGACACAGCAATTTGATCGCTGGGTCTGCGATCCGGAAATCACCAACGAAAAAGTTGATGAATATGTTGCTGATTTCGAGAACCTGTTCACGCCTTTCCTTGGGAAGTACAAGGTAATCAGCACATCCGGAACTACGGCGCAGCCGCTGCGCATAGTTCGTGATAGCAGGCATATTGCCATTCATGACGCTTTGATGGCTCAGCGCTATTTTGGCGGTCCGCTTCTTAAGGATGTGGAGGGACTGAAAGAGCCGAATCTTAAGCAGTGCGCCATAATAGCGCCCGGAGTATTAAATTCCTCCTATATTTCATTTGAGCGGGTGAGAAGAAGCTACAAAGCCCGCGGGATTGAGGACCGTACGCTGTTTTTGTCAACGCTTACGCCTGTGGATGAAATGATACGTAAGCTCAATGAGTTTCAGCCCGATGTCATCGGCTGCTATCCTTCGGTGATATATACCCTTGCCTTTGAACAGGAGGCGGGAAGGCTTAATATTCATCCGAAGTTAATCGGTTGTTCCGCGGAAAAGCTGCCTGAGGAAAACAGAAAATTCATCAGTGAGGTTTTCGGCTGTCCGGTAAATGACAATTACTGCAGTACCGAAGGCGGCGAGGTTGCCATGCTCTGCCCGGCCGGTCATATGCATGTAAACAGCGATTGGGTTATAGTGGAACCTGTAGATGGGGAAAACAACCCCGTGCCCTGCGGCGTAAAATCTGAAGGTATTCTGATGACCAACCTTGCCTGTCTGGTGCAGCCGGTGATTCGATATCATATGTCCGACAGTGTTATCATGCATGATGAAAATTGCACCTGCGGTCTTAATACCCCTTGGTTCGAAATTGAAGGCCGTGTGGAAGACATACTGGAATTTGATAACAACGGTACAACGGTACGCATTTCAGGCTATTTGTTAAGTGTGTGTTCATATATTGTTCCCGGATACGATCACTGTCAGGTTATCCAGCGGGCTAATGATGCCATAGAAGTTAGAATTTCTGTTATGCAGGGATATGACCGGATTGAAACAGAGCAAAAGATTCTTTCCAGCATCCGCCAGCTTCTTCAGGACAATGGACTAAATTCCATACGGATTGAATTGGTAAATAAACCTCTCCAGCGAACCAAAAGCGGCAAATTCCGCACTGCATTCAAAGAGTTTGTTTAATACTTGACAGCACATACTGATTCTTTTATATTCTTGGCGTGTTAGGCGGCATTGAATATCCATTGTTTTTTGTTTTTTATTTTTAAAATGGGTATTTCAATAATTACGGTATTATCGGTCATATTAAAACTTAACATACCGGATAAGGAGAATTTTTATGAGAAGTGAAAAAGAAATTTTTAAAGACGCTAAAACTCTATATGAATTTCATTCCGCATGTGATAATGTGCCAATTAAAGCGAATATAATACTTGCCCTTGGAAGCCATGATATTAGGGTTGCTGATTACGCCGCGGAGCTTTACAAAAAGGGCTATGCACAACTTGTGGTATGCACCGGGGGGCTTGGTAAGATAACTGATGGGCTGTGGAGCAATCCGGAAGCTGTTGTTTTTGCCAACAGGTGTATAGAATTAGGTGTTCCTGAAAATGATATTATTATGGAGACTGAGGCAAAAAATACCGGGGATAACTTTACTCTTAGCAAAAAACTTTTAACAAAGCTAAACATATTTCCAAAAACAGGGCTTATTGTATGTAAACCTTATATGGCAAAAAGAGCTTGGGCAACCGGCGCAAAACAGTGGTCAGAAGTACAGTGGGTTCCTACGCCGCAACAAATTAGTTTTGAAAACTATCTAAGCGATGATACGCCATTGGAAAGGGAAATCAATGTAATGGTTGGTGATCTTCAGCGCTTGAAGGTTTATGCGGAAAAAGCTTACCAAGCGCCTGTTGAAGTGCCTGATGAGATATGGCGCGCCTACGAGCGATTGGTTGCAGATGGCTATGATGAGTTTGTTATAAAATAGCGCAATAAGGCTTTAAGCACAGGAGCAATTACAAGTATTAAATAAGCAGCCTTATGCCACTGCATATTTCTATATAATAATTGACTGTGCCGGCATAAAAGTATGAAAAACGTGGTTTGGTAATTGCTTCACTTATCGCTGAATACGGATATATTACTAGGTCTGTTTCCTATGCCTTGTATTATAATAAACCCTACAAATGCCCGGTAGTATTAATAGCTATCGGTTTTTTATGAGCAGTATTAATAGTTGCCGGGTTTTTCTTTATATGATAAAAACACCAAAAACATATGTATAATTGTTGGCTTATATAAGTATAGTAGTAATAAATACTTCTCTCAGCCTAAATCAGCTTTATCTTGCGCGCCTTTTCCGATTTGTCTTTGCTTTGTTAAGGTGCTATAGCGCCACTATGCTTCCTTCGCCAAGCTTTGCCAAATCAAAAAATTCGCTGCAATCGATGCGCTGCTTTAAACTGAGATAAGTAAAAAAAGTCAGTTTGGGTACTATATTTTTGTGTTCTCAAGTTGAAAATGCTTTTTTTTAAGGTTTTTCTTAATAAAGTTTTGACAAATAACAAACTAAAGGCTATAATTCACCAGAATGATTATGGGTAGGTGTATATTACACCGTTTCCCACACAATGAAGGAGGTTTTTATGAAAAAGTTGCTAACAATGTCCATGGTCATTGTTATGTCGCTTTCATGCTTTGTTACTACACAAGCAGTAAAGACAACAAAAGAGACCTATTGGGACGATGGAACGGTCAAGACTTACGCAGAGTATGAAGATGGGGTTATAGCCTATCTTTTGGAGTACTTGGTTCAAGGTAAACCTGATAATCGGCGAGTAACCAATTACACCGATAAGGGCGTTAGGACAGATTCCAGAGAATGGAGAGTGTCTGAAGATGGTAAATCCAAAACATATTTATCGAAGTCCTACCGTGAAGATGGGGAAGCATTATACAATGATTATTTCCAAATAGAAGTAGAAGCTGTTATAGAAGGCTCTACACAATGGGAAAAAGTTTATTTTGAGTGGAATAACTATAACGAAAATGGTAAGCTCAGAGGTACATCCCAATATACTTACGACATAGCTGCCAAGATTTACACAGATGTTTGGAAATCATATTATGAAGACGGAAATCTTTATCGTGAACGTGAATATATATACAATTTTGATTATGTATATGATGCATATGTAGGCAAATATATTCCCGATAATTTTGAAGATGTTTCTGACAGATATTCTTACTACAACAAGGCTGGAAAGTTAGATAGTAACAACGAATATTTCTACGGAAAGACTACAGATAAGGACATCTATACTGTATATAATTACGATGCGGATTATGAATTAAAGTCCTACTCCGTGCGTGAGAAGCTCATAGACAAAGAGACCTGGGATTCAACCTACGAAACCAAGGGGTACGACGCCAAAGATAAGCTAACAATAACTGAGTCCGGCGTAAAAACCACAATTTACGACAAACATAAAAATCCCATTGGTGAAACTAACGAATCCACTATTAAATACCTTAACAGCGACGGTGAGGTAGAGTATGTTGAAACCGCCACACGTGAATACCGTAGTGATCTTTGGAAAGAAACCAAAGTTCTCACCAGCGCAGACGGTAAAGGAGTGGTAAGCTCCCGTAAGGAGAAAGTTGATAACGAGAACCTTGGTGGAGTAACCGAAGACTGGATGAACAAGGGCAGCTTGTACGACAAGGAAACAGGCGAACTAATCGCTTCCGCTGAGCACAGGGGAGAGTACGATGACTCTTTAGCGAGAACTGAGCGTACCCTCACCAACCAAGACGGTACAGTGCTTGCGAAAGAAGTATCCGAACCGAATAAGGAAGGCGATATGGTCACTAAAACCCAATATTTTGCCGAGGATACTGGCAAGCTTCGCAAAACTGTGGAGGCAGTTGAATACCATAAGGCGGGCAAAGATATTACTGATAGAACTGTTACCAACGCCGCCGGCGTAGTTGTAGAGAAGTGGAATGAGGTAGATGGAGTTACCACTATCCAACGCCTAGACAACATTACCGGCAAGCTTAAGAGCACTGAAACCTACGCATATGGTATCTTAGATGATAAAGGTAATGATTTCTATTTTGAAAAAATAACCGATGCTGATGGTAAACTGCTGTACCACTGGACACTTACTCACCTGCCCATTGAAATAGATGGCACAGCCAGAGTGAAAACTGAAGTAGAGCGTAAGTATAACCCTGAAACAGGCAAAGTTGCTGCAGAAATAACCCGCAAGACTATTAAAGACACGGACGCAAAGGGCAGTGATATTAAAACCTATTGTGAATACGATGTAAATGGCGAATTGCTGTATTCTGAAACCACAAAGACAATTGAGATTAGGAACAAGAAAGGTGACTATATCGGCAAAGATTCTGAAGTCTTTGAAAATGTAGATGGCAAGGATGTTCTAACCGAACGGGGCGAATGGAGGAAACTGTTTGATAAAGAAGGCAAAGAAATTGGTTATACGGATGTATATTTCAATGCTGACGGTGTTAAAACATCTGAATACAAGAGCGAGTTAGATAAATACGGTATTAATTACATTACTACGGAAGTAAATTACAATGATGACGGTGTCAAAACATCTGAATACAAGCAAGAATTTACTTATAATGCGTATGAAGAAGTAATCGGTTTGGTTACAAACACCACCTCTTATAATGAAGATGGCACTGTTATAAATACTACACGCAATACCAGCGACTGGAAAAACAGTACTCATATCTATGAGGAATGGAATGCCAAGGGTATGCTGCTGTATAAATCCACTAATGTTGACAAACAGCATTCCATAAATGCTCCTTATGATTATAATAATAGTCTGCGTTATGATAATATCAAAACCGTGGAACAATACAGTGAGTACACCGGCAACCTTATGACCACCACTATTACCAAAACCACCCGTGCCAACACAGGCGAATACGCAAAGGACATGGAGAGTGTTAAGGCAAGCGGCGTCCTAGCGGGTATGTCTCACCTTTCCTATATGTATGTTAACAACTACGGCTACCTAGATTATCAGAATTACTACACAGATTATATATACCGCGCTACAGGCGAACTAAAATATGTAATTGAGGGCAGGTACCTGCTTGATAATTACTACCTTAACGAATACTTGGATAAGGCTGATTGGTGGACATCCCCTGCTGAGGATTACACTGAACATTTAAAGACTAAAACCACAGCAGACGGCATACTAGCGGAAGACTATCACTGGCAGCGAACCTTCCGTGAGAGCGTTGACAACTATGTTCTTTATGATGAGTATACTTCCGAAACCAAGGTATATGACGAGAAGACTGGCGACTTGAAGTCTGTTGAAACCACCACTAAGGTACACGATGAACTGACCGGCAAGACTGTGCTTCACACAGTGGTGCACAATGCGGCAGGCGATTTAATAGGCGAGTCCACAAGCTCTACGCTTGAAGAATTGGATAATCTTACGCCCGAGCAGTTCCTAGGTGAAAGCAGTGTAGCATTCAACGATGCAGGCCAGACCATAAAAACCTACAGCGATGACGCCAGCGGCGCGATTGAAATAACCAATGTTACTCATGACACAAATGGCGCTGTTATTATCAAGGAGCAGACTACTAAGAATGCAGACGGTTCCTTTAACACAGAGGTAACCACTTATGATGCCAATGGCACGCCCGTACGCAAGTCTGTAAAGAGCAAAACCATGCAGGATGAGAACGGCTCATATACTGAAACCAATACCGTATATGACGGCAGCGGCAAAGCAGTATCTACCGAAAGCAAAAAAACCGTTTACGACGCGGATGGCAATGAAACCTACTACAGAAGGGACTATACTGATGATGCCGGACGCCAGGTTTATACAGAGATAGTAGGCAACAAAACTACTTACTATGATAACGGTGAGCAACGTGTGAGCGTAAAAGAAGGCAATAAAGTTAGCGTATACGCCGGCGATACTCTGATAAGTACGACAACCTTTGAGGATAATGGCGATTCCTGCACAAGGGATGCTGCAGGCAATGTGCTGTTCTATACTAAGGTTGACGATTACGGTAAGCGGAACGAGTACTTCGCCGACGGCAAGGTAAAAACAGCCATTGCGCTTGACGATGACGGCGAGACACGCACCACTTCCTTTGACGAGGATGGCTATATCAATTTTGTAAGAATTTGGCATCCTGACAAACACTACACAATGGTTTATGATGGCGATGGCAAGGTATCTGCGATAAGTTACAATGATGGCGATGGCCGCACTGCATACTACGATGCTGCAACCTTCACATGGTATTCCGGCACCGGCGCTGATAGGGTTGCCATAGCGGTACCTGAGTGGGCATCCGAAATTGATATGTCTGATATCGAAACCGGCGGCAGCAAGAGACCGGTGGAACCTGTAATACCGCGCGGCACATGGTATCCTGATAACACTGCTTGCACATTCGGTATCCATCTGCGCGACATAGAACCCGCCTTGACAGAAAAATGGTACACTGTTACACCTATAGACCTTAGCCAAGACGGCGTACAGAGCTATGAGCTGGTAGCAGGCAACATGTACATAATCGGCCAAGTAAATGTAGCGGTAAATGGCGATGAGGTAATTGTTGACTACAAACTGATACGTGAAGGCATAGGTAAGACCAAGGTTTCTAAGGAATACATGAACATATTCAGCGACCTGAATAGTATCACTCTGGAAGCATTGGAAGGCGACGCACTGGAGGGTCAGGGCTATGAGTTCGGACAGCCCATAAGCATAGCAAAAGACCTTGGCGGCGATACCAACGTGCTGCTATACGTACGTAACGTCGCAACTTATAACACCCGTGTTTACGACGACCAATTCTTAGTACGTATGTGGCCCAATACTCCCGCCCGCAAGGAAATTCGTGAAGGCATGATAAACCTTGTGAAAATGGACACCCCGGAAGTAGTTTTCTCTACCGGTAAATAAACTATAATTAACTCAACACAGCCCCTTGGCCTTTAAGGCCGGGGCTTTTTTTTTGGACAGCGTATATTTAAGTTAGCAACTTTTCTTAGAAAGTGTGCTTGTTTTTAGTAATTGGATTTTCTGCTTTTGAATATCTTATTAGAATCCGCTGTTTTAGCTTTGTATTTGTTTGACCATAGCATATAGAATAAACCGCGAAAAGTAGTGCCTTCTAACATATTATATAAATGCCGGTTTTGGAAATGATTTTTTAATCATAGCGTACAATATTATGTGTAACCGCATGTAACACGGAATTGGAAAAAGAGGTCCTTTTCTTGTAAAATTTGTTAGTCCACAACAACAACGAAAAGGAGACCTCTCTATGAATCATTTTACCACA
>JAAYRU010000005.1 GCA_012518615.1 Christensenellaceae bacterium
AGGTTGAAAAATGCGGTGGCGTTTCATATATACTTAAGCCTAGAAACCAGCGATAAGCCACATTGACCTCTATTTCTTTTATCGTTTGACGCATACTTCGGATTCCATACAGATATTGAATGAACGGTAATTTAATCAGCATAACCGGATCCATACTAGGTCTACCTTCATTTGCTGAGTATTTATCCTCTACCAAATCATATATGAATGTCCAATCTATTGCCTTGTCTATCAGTCGTAACAAGTGGTCTTTAGGCACTAGATCGTCCATACAAAAATAAACTATCTGATCCCGATAATCGTCCGCATTTCTTGTCATCATGGAGCTTAACACCTCTATTATTTCTTGAATTATTATATCATATTTTGCTCGTTTTATGTTGATTTTATTGACCTTTTCTTGCATGAAAATAAAAAATCCCAGCTGATACGCTGGGACTTTGTCTACAAGCTGTTATACTTATCTCGGTTTAAAGCAGCGTATAGATTGTAGCGAATTTTTTGATTTGGCACAGCTTTGCGAAGGAAACATAGCGGCGCTATATTGACTGAGCAAATCAAAGACAAATCGGAAAAGGCACGCAAGATAAAGCTGATTTAGGCTGAGATGAGTATTATTCGTTGAAAATACTATGTTTTGAGTGAAACGCAACATTGTCGGCAATCCCAGCTCCATACCTATCCCTTCTAATTTTTGCTACCAAAGTGGATATCAGCAGAGTTAATGTTGCAAGCAATATTATTGCTCCGCCCGGTTTAATTTCAAAATGCCAAGACAAGGATAGCCCCAGCATCATAAAAACCAGACCCAAACCCATAGCAGTCCAATACATCTGCTTGTATGATTTAACTGTGAAAAGGGCGCAGGCTACCGGTATAACAAGCAGGGAAGATACAAGCAATACGCCAACTGTTTTGGCGCTTAGGGCAACGGTAATTGCCGTAAGCAGCGTAAAAATACTATTTATCCCAACAACATGTATTCCGTCTAAACGCGCTAAATTGGAATCCATAGAAATTGTTAAAAGCGGGCTGTACAAAAATATAGTCGCTAAGCTTACAATAGCAAACAGAACTAAGGCTGCAATTACATCTCCCGGCGATGAAGCTGAAATACTTCCGAACAGATAGGATTCCAAAGTGTTTCCGCCGGGCGTAAAGTCGGATAGAATCGAAGCAAAACCAAGACCTATGCTCATAATTACTGCGGTAGCCATATCCCCGTATTGAGGAAAGCGGTGGCGCAACGCCTCTATTGAAAAGGCGGAAATTATGCATACAAACACCGCCCCTAAACTTGGGGTGATGCCCAAAATTAATCCAAGCGCAACGCCGGCAAGTGCAGTATGGCTAAGGGCATCCCCCATCATAGATGTTTTGCGGTTTACCATTATTATTCCAATAAGGGGAATTGTTATCCCTAAAAACAAGCCCACTAATAAAGTGCGCCGCATAAACGCAAACTCAAACATGTTCTAACCTCCCTTTATTAAGTTCAAAAGCTTGGTCAAGCTCTAATATCTCTTCCACCAGTTTTCTTTCGTGGGTAACTATAATATAAGCAAGTTCTCCGGTTAATTTAAGCTCATTTAGTATGCTTAAAAAATCCTTGTTGCTTTGCTCATCCACACCGGCGGTAGGTTCATCAAGTATAAGCAGTTCCGGCTTTTCTACCATTGCCCTAGCTATCATTACCCTCTGCTGCAAGCCGCCGGAAAGCTCTTTAAAAGGCACTTTTGCATATGCAGACAGATTAAAGCTTTCCAAAACCTCATTTGCTTTTTTATAATGCTTTCTACCTGCCATTTTAATTAAACCCATTTGCCTATATTGGCTGCCGGCTAATATTTCTTCACAAGTTACAGGAAAGGCGATATTTTTTGAAATATTAGCCTGTGGTACATAGCCCACATTAGACCAATCCTTTTTATTTGTAACGTCTTCATCGCGTACATATATACTATTTTCCTTAGCCTTAAGTTCGCCTAGTATAAGGCGTAGTAAGGTTGATTTACCCGAGCCGTTGTTTCCGTATATCGCCATGCTTTGTTTTTCCATCAACTCAAAGTTTACATTATTCAAAACAGGCTCTTTTGTATATGAATACGCCAGATTTTTGACGCGTATAATTGTTTTACTCATCATTCACCTCATAGATTGCTCTAATAATTCCAGATTTTCGCGCATAATAGATATATAGCTCATATCATCTTTAGTGCGAACAAACTCCATAGATGTTAAAGGCTTTGCCTGTGCGCCAATCTCCCACGCAATAGTCTGGGCATCCTTTTTTATACCGCTTTTCTCGTAGAAAATTGTTTGAATATTATTATCCACGCAGAAAGCTATCGCACGCCTTAGCGTATGCAAACTTATAGAACCCATGCTGGTTAAACCCTGAAGAGGGTATTGGTCAATACCGAAATCTCTCGCCAGATAGGCATAGGCATAGTGCGTAACGACAAAAACCTTATTTTCCTTTTTCTCAAATTTTTTCTTATATTCGTGCTCTAAAAACGAAAGCTCCGTAACCGCTTTAACTTTGTTTTTATTAAAACTCCTCTCATACTCAGGATAAGCTTCAGCTAAGGCTTGGTTTATGCCGTTTAAATAGCTCTTAGCGTTTGTTGTGCTCATCCAAGAGTGGGGGTCGTAGGTCAGCTTATCTAAATTAGAAGTAGAGCCTGCAAGCAGAACTTCCCAAGGCATATCCTCTTCTCCGTCAGGTTTTAGGAAACGGTAGCTTAATAGAGCTTCAGACAGCCTGTCCGATACGAAATAATAGCTTCCGCTCTCTTTAACTTTAATATAAACGCCTCCTGAAGTATGCCCCATTTTTATTTTATAAACAGTAGAATCTTTAGCCTCTATAGTGTCATACTGCGATACGATTTCGCCCTCGTCCAGCATAACTGTTTTGGCGTATTCTACGATATTTCTGTCGTTTAGATTATGCTGCGCTTTAATTAAGCCTAAACGCATAAATTCTTCATGGGTATGCCCAAATTGCATAGGGTAAACTACTCCGGCTTCAAGCTCTATCTTTGATAGAAACTGAAATTCTCCCAAAGCTGCAGCGCCGGTGTAGGTGATAAGGTCTACACCGTCTGAAAGGTTCACAACCTTTAGATTAGGTAAACTTTCCCTAACGGGAGCCAGCCAACGCTCTTCCATATTTGCGCCGTTTATAATCAGCATATCGGCATTGCTTAATTTTTCTATATCCCTTGGAGTAGGTTCCCACATATGAGGGTCTTGCTCTGCAGGCATAAGAATTTTTAACTGAATATCCGCATCACCTAAAACAGTTCTTGTTAAATCATAAATCGGGAAAAACGAAGTATATATAAGCGGTCCTTCGTTATGTTCCTCTTGAAGTTTACCTAGATTTAAAAACAATGATAGTAAACCGAGAACAAGTATGATGGAAACAAGACTTTTGACCCTTTTATAAGGGTCAAAAGCCTGTTTAGATGATGTATTATTATCAACACTCATCTTAAGGAACCTTTCCTTTTAGCCTTCCAAGTTAGATTAATGGTCGTGGTCATCATGGGAATGGTGGTGATGCTCAAGCTCCTCAGCAATCATTGTTGTGGGCATATTTTCGCCTACAAATGTGGGATACCAATCTTCCGCTGCCAATAGACTGTCAGCGTCCTTACCGGCTCTTAGGTGGAAGTGCGCCATCTTTTCTTCGCCGTGGATTTCAATAAGCAACATAACAGTGTACTCTGTTTCTTCTTCTGTTTTAAACTCGTGCCAGTATACTTTGAATCCGCCATGCTCAAACTCGTGAGATTTAACATATTCATACACATATGCTTTGCTTGCGTCTTTGCCTATTTCAGCAACGAAGCTGATAGTGCTGTTTTCGCCGTCTACAATCATTTGCTCAAAGGGAACGGATTCCTCTTTTTCGTGTGCTATAAATTCTTCTACGCTCATTTCATGCTCTTGAGCTAAATGCTCAACCACTTCCTTTAGGTCTTCATGGCTATAGAAGCTTACCATGTTAAGCCATGTGCCGTCCCAATCCATAAGGCTTACATCCGCCTCTTGTGCCTTTGCGATATTGAATCCATTTACCGCGACGATTAGTAGCGCTAGCGCTACAGTGAATAGTTTTGTTATTTTTTTCATAACATCCTCCTGAGATTTTTATTTAGTTAGGCTTGCCTAACTTTACTGCATTATACAGAGCTTCTTTTTTTATGTCAAGTATAAAATAAGGAAAATCGAAATTTTATTGTAACAATTTGTGTCCCTAAAAACATTTAATCGGTTAGCGCAGTTCAAAAGCCTATATGCGACTGGGGTCTGCCTCCTAATTAATTTTGCTTGGACGCTTGATTTATATTGCTATGTAAAGTATTATCTTTGTTAGCTTCATCTAACTTTGTGTTTAGTATTAAACTAAATTATATTTTAAGCTTTTGTGCTATAAAAGAGAGGAGATAGAATGGAACCACTATATTGCGAAAAAACCATTGAAGCTTATAACAAGCTTGCTAATGAAAAACCCGAAAACAGCGGAAATTACGCCCCTTGGGAAACTTTTCTCATACCATATCTTAAAGAGGGCGACCACATACTTGATTTAGGCTGCGGCGATGGGCATTATGCTCAAATATTTAAGCGCGCAGGCTTTAAAATAAGCGCTATTGATGCAGCAGAGGAATTGTGTAAAATCGCTTCCGAAAAACTGGGTATTCATGTAAGGAATTTACGGTTTGACCAACTAGCAGATGTAGAAATGTATGATGCAGTCTGGGCTTGCTGCTCCCTGCTGCATATTCCAAGGCGAGCTATGCCCGATGCGTTCACCCGAATTGCTACCGCGCTTAAACCCGTAGGCTATGTATATGCAAGTTTTATGGAAGGTGAAGAAGAAGGCTTCCGGGAAAATTACGCTACATTTATGGCTGCCATGACGGAAGAAATGATGCACAAAATATTATACGACATACCAACGCTTAGTATAATTGAGGTTAGGCGCACGCCTTGCATTCCTATGCCCGAAAAGCAATGGATTCATTTTATATTAGAAAAGGGCGTACACACTAAATAAAAAAGCTACGGCAATAAACTTATACCGCAGCATATTTATAATATTTTTATTGAGTTTACAGAATTATATTCTCTTTAGTGTTTCCTGCATTAATAGCTTAAGCCCCTCTTCATTTTGCCTAAGGTATAGATTAGGCTCTATCTGTTCCAGCTCTAAAAGGCATATAGTGTTATCACTACGCCTTAAATAATCAACCCTCATGTATAGCGGAACTACGCTTATTTTACTTAGCAGCAGCTCTAAAAACCGCTCTTCATCTTTGGTTGCGTCAACCTTTGTATAGCTGCCGCCATGGTGTATATGCACAAGAAAGCCGCCTGTTTTAGGGGTTTTCTTCATAGTAAATGTTGTTCTGCCGGCAATTATCACGCTTGAGCGCTCGCCATATTCTTCAACGCTGGGTAGGTACTCCTGCAATAGTACGCTTTTACCCTGATTTAAAATTTCAGCGGCTGCGGCTTGTATGCTTTCAATATCAGTTGCCAAGTGCAGGCTTGTATCTTTTCCGCTTGCGCTTACAGCAGGTTTCACTACAAGTTTATGCCATTCATCGGGTACATATAGTTTTTCTATATCATCAAAAAATATGCTCGGAACT
The DNA here is from genome assembly GCA_012518615.1 of Christensenellaceae bacterium. Lineage (GTDB taxonomy): Bacteria > Bacillota > Clostridia > Christensenellales > Aristaeellaceae > DTU024. The sequence continues at coordinate 5,670 of JAAYRU010000005.1, forward strand.
ATAGGTACTCCGCTTTTTTCAAGCTCCAGCAGATAGAGTTTATTAGTGTTCTCAAGTATTACAGGATAAGAGTTAAACAGCGCCGTTTGCCTGCTTATATTGGATAATACTCCTAAAAATTCTGACAAGCGTCTGTCATAATCCCAGCAGGCTCTAACTATGGCACAATCATACTGTGTGTAATTTATATCTTCATCGTCCCAGCAGACTATTTGAGCTTCATGCCCTAAACTATTAAAGCTTTCGCAAAGCAAGGCATCGTCCGGATAGGGGGTTAAAGGTCCGTAATCCCTGCTTGCAAGTATAGCTATTTTCTTTTTCAAATACAGTATCTCCTTAAGAACCGCATTTTGCAGTGTGTTTAGTATTAGATTAGTTTTGTGCAACCATTATTGTATATATTTTGTTAAGCTGTCTTTTGACTTACCCCTGAAGCTAAGCGGTTTTTCTAAATTTTTTAGCAAACCAAAATAAATATATCCATTAGGGCAAAAACCCTAATGGATAATACGCTAATTTATTTTATCTATGGCTTGGTTGTATCATGCTGTTTAAGAACCATATATGCTTGCTGTATGATGCGATTTGCTCCTCCAGTAAACCTTGGAGCAGATAGCATTCGGTTTCTTCATGTATTTCATGTGCGGACTCTTTAAGCGCCCTAACTATTGCTAAGGAGTACCTTACAACTTCGCCAGCCTTGTACTCCTCAGACTTAAGCTGCGCAATAGTTGTATTTTCTGCAAAATCCTTAAGGGAAGCAAAAGGTCTTTTGCCGTTCATAACCATATATTCCGCAACCTTATCTATATATTCATAAAGTTGCCTATATATTGTTTCTGTGTATTCGTGAACCATTTTGAAATGTTCGCCAACTACATTCCAGTGCATGTTTTGCAGCTTTGCATGTGCTCCTACTAAATCAGCCAAATAAACATTTAATTTTTCCATTGATAATGCCTCCGTTTTTTTAATAAAATAATTTTCCACTACATAGTGCGCGTTTAGCTAGTAATAATGTCAACATTTTACAAAATGTTTTGCTTGAAACCACCCCTTTGTTTTTATACTTTGCGCAATCCCAAGCAATAGCTTTCCTGATATCAATACTTCCACTAATGGTTAGGTTACGCTAACCAGATTATAGCACCTCTATTCAGGCTAGTCAACATACGATAATTTTATGCAGTATTTTACAAATTATCTACATATTATTTATTGTTCCTTTTCGCACTCTTCCCTTTTGCTTTCAAGCATATTCTTAACTGCCTTTGGGAAGGGTACGCCGAGTATTGCCGCGTTTTCAACTATGCTTAGCGCCTCGCTTACGCAGTAGAAGCCTATTACCGCAGAGCGGCTTACTCCGTTTAAGTTTAGCATACTATCCAAAGTATAGGCGCATATTATTAGCAGCACCATTATAAGTTTACGGCTTAAGCCAAGGTACAATTCCCTTGATGAAAATTTCCCGCTTTCAGTCGCCCCGCTTTTTCCAAAGAAAGAGCATATTATACCTGTAAATATATCAAGCCCCATAAGAAGGAACATAGCTTTAATAGGCATATCCCAGCCGCCTAATAGGCTTGATAGCCATACGGCGACAGACGCAAGCGCTCCGCCTGCTTTTTTCATGCTATCGCCCCCTTATTAATCGTTTCTTCTATATTTAATAATCTATCTTCTATATCCCTTATGCGAACAGCTAAAGGCTTTACATCTTCTTTTAAGCTGTTTATAGTTTCTATATTAGGGATATCGCTTATTTCAAGTCCCACAGCTTGTTGATAGCTTTGCATTGCGAGCCTTGTTTCGCTGCCGAATTTTCCGTCCGCCCCGTATTTTTTAAGCGGGTAACCCGCCTTTATAAGCATATTTTGGAATATCTTTATATCTATTATGTTTTCCTCCTTATTAAGACCGCTTGGAATAGCGTAATGTGTCCAAGGGTAGCTTTCAAAGCGGCTTTTTATAACCCCTGCCCTATGCCCCCTTGCGTCTATAACATAGCCGTTGCCAAGGGATATGCCTACATGTTTCATGGGGCTGCCTCCGCTTCTGAATACTGCGCAGAAAGTATTTTTAGTATTAATATTAACCCTGCCTTTTTCTAGCCAATCGCCTTTTAGCCACTGGCTTGAAGCTCCGCTTGGAAGGCTTATATCCGCCTGCTGGTATGCCCGCCTTACAAGCTGGGCACAGTCAAACGCGGGTTTATCCTTATATTTGCATGTATTACAGTTGTTGCTTGCGCCGCTTAATACGGGGCAGTATTTTTTTATAGAATCCGCATATTTGGGGTACTGCGCCATGCGTGCCCGCCTGTAATCCGGAGTACATTTCCTGCCTGTTGCACCGTACACATAGGGCGCGCCTACACAACCTTCTAAAAAAGCCTTTACATTATAAATACTGTCCATTATTCCTCCTGCCACTGCGCCTCAATATCCCTGTAGTTTTCACCGTGCTTTAAGCAGCGTATGCCCTTAAGCTTTGCGCTTATCTGCCTTTTTGCCCCTAGCGCCGGATCTTCTATATTTATTACGCATGTGGTTTCATCAAGCAGATTTACCATATCCGTTTTAGATAGCATTGCCCAGTCTGCGCTTATTATGTATTTAATTATTTGCGCTTCGCCCGATACCATACCCTGATACTTAAGGCTTAAGGGCGTAGGCAGCATTATTCCGTTTATCTGCAATGTTAATTTCCTCCTCTACAATTAGCATTGTTTCGTCCAATTCCCTCTCCGCTTCCCTTTGAAGGGTGTATAGTAGATTTATAGCTTTCTGTAAGTTTTTATTCATAGAATGGCCTTTCCGGATAATCCCTCTGAGTGCCAAGGGCGCAGGCTATATACCAGCCTATGCGCCATGCGTATTCCGCCTGTTCTCTCCTTTTCTTTTTGGCGCGGTATAGTGTAAGCGCATCTCCCGCAGCTTCGCATAGCGCAAGGCTTATTATATTTTCATCAAAACTTTCCATGCAATTTTTAGCTGTATCCTCTACCTTTTCATTCCCCGCGCCTTTAAGGGCTAATTTAAGCAGGGTTTCTATATCTATACTGCGCTTAAAATCCATATTAATTACATCTTGAAATTCAAAGCGCAATTTTGGCAGTTTATACACTGTTTTCCTCCTTCCAAATATCCATGCTTATATGGCTTATGCCGTCTTTCTGCACTATCGCGGACACTAAGCCCTTATAAGCTTCATTTCCTAAGCTTAAATTTATTTTATTACCGCTTGTAAATGCAGAGGGCAAAGCGCTTTGAAGCACCAGCTTAAGCGCAGACGGCTTAAAGCCCGCATACCTTAGCGCTCCATCTGAATAAAGCTGCAAATTGCTTCCATACTTAAGCTGCATTTCGGATAGACCTACAAGCAGCTCACCTTCTACAAGCACATTTATATGGCTGCCTGCTTTAAACCTGCCTTTCCTAAGGAACACGCCCGTGTCCTTCTGCCTTCCACTCGCCCTTTCGTAGCAGTAAAAACCAATAGCAGCCAGCGCATTTTCGCCAAGGGAGAGCAGGCTATCCCCCTCTTCCGCTGTTTCGGTTCTTGAAACAAGCACTATATAGTACTTGCCATTATCCCGAAGCAAAGAATACGCAATGTTGGGGAGCGGCAGCCCAAGCGGCGTGCCCCTTACAACCTGAGCAGGCAGGTTTTTAAGCGCATTATAAACAATAGTTTCGTTCAAGGCTGTACCTCCACTTCTATTTCCATATGCGATGGGTATTTGCGCGCCTCTGTTACCCGAAACATGCGCCTATCGCCTTTCATTTGCAGCTTATCCCCCTGAATTACATCGGGAAATCCCTCTGGTATTATCATATGCCGCTCTATTGGGCGCAGGGTTGCATAATCCCTCCAGCGCCTTTGGTCTATTGGGTGTAAAGATGCGTAAAAAAAGCTGCCAGTTTCAAGCGATTCCGTTACCGCACCTGTTTCGCTCTTTACATAGCCCACCTTGTATGAGCGCACGAACAATTTATGCTTGTACCTAATTCTCATAAGCTTATCCTCCCAAGGCGCCAAGCCTTTATTTCCCTTAGCATATCTGTGGGTATGTGCTCCACCTGCACGCTTATGCTGCCCTCACGCCTTCCCGTTTCGCCCTCCATGCCAAGTAGGTTATAGCGCACAACAGCAAGGCGTAATTGCAAACCCTGCATACCCTCTGGCAGCACGGTTCTATTTGTAAGGTTAAGGAGTGTATCTTTTGCGCTATCAAGAAGCGCAGTGCAAAGGCTATCCTCCGGGCTTTCGCCCGGAAGTAATGCCTTTAATCTATCTACTAGAGTACTCATGCCTTGTTTATTTCTAGCGTCGCTGTTTTAAGGGGCTTATTCTCAGCGTTTAGCAGCACGGCATGTATGTAGTTATTTGTGCCTGCGGCTATGTTTTCACCGCTTCCGCCCCAAGGAGTAGTGCCTGTAAGCACTGTACCGAATGTGCCTTTAAGCTTGTTTTCATTGCTAAGTAAGTATGCCCACCTCATGCCGCCGCCGGCAAGCATATCGCTTGGTATAATAAGCCTAGTATCGCCTGTACTTGCGCCCGGCACTGTATACAGCCCCTTATCGCTTACATTTTCAAGCCCTGTAAACACAGCTATTGAAGCCACCCTGCCGCTATCGTATAAATAGCAGGCGCAGTGCTTGGACGCATACAGCGTTGAGCGCATGAAATCCGGCTCCCTATCCACTTCAAGAAGCGTGCCACGCTTGTTGACTAGCCTTAACGCGCCCGGCTTTACTATGAAATGCTGTTTTTCAAGGCTGTTTTCGCTCTCCCTTATGCGGCTTGATATTATAATCTGGCAGCCCCATATTTCGCCTACTACGCCTTGGCATATCATGCGCTGACCTATATCGCTTGCCCTTATGTACGAAGGGTCTTTCCTTAGCTGCGCGAAGCCTTTCGCGTCTGTAAAGAGCAGTTTGTCCCCGTCAAGTTCTTCCCCGAATAGCGATAGAGCATCGGCTACTGCATCGCTTGTTAAAGAATCCGCCGCCATCTTCCTTTGCATGGGAATATTATCAAGAAGTGAAAACAGCTCCTCATCTACTGCGTGGTCTATTGAGTAGGCAAGCTGCTTTGCCGCCTCGCCTATGGGGTCGCCAAAGCCGGATAGCCTTGCTTCATCTGTAATGCACACCGCCTTTGCGTACTTTTTAACCTTGGCTTCCGTTGTATCTGCACTAAGCAAGCCTACTGTAACCTGCCCGTTTTCATCTACCTGCTCCGCCTTTCCTATATAGCGAAAGCAGGGGAATTTAAGCGTATCGCCCGGCAAACTTTCAAGCGAATTGTCCTTTTCTGTAACTGGCATAAGGCTTATCCTTCCGCCAAGTTCGCTTTCTATTATGTCGCTTACGACTTCCGGTATTATCATATGTCTTGTTTCTGTAATCATATTTTCTCCTATCTATTTGTTAAATATAGTTCAGCCCTCTGACTGTATGTAAGCGGCTCTGTGGGCTTAAAATCCCCTACCGCAGGCGCGCTTTGCTCCGTTTTTATTTTGGATAAAAGCCTTTGCAATATATCTATGCTCTCTGTTATTGTTTCTTCGCTCTGCATATCTATAAGCTGCACCGCTTCCATTGGCAGCCCTCTTTTGCTTGCCATATCCCTTGCTTTTTGCTCCATCTCTATTATATGCAGCAGCTCTTCCTTGCGCTTTATTTCGCTTAGTTTTTCTTTGATTTCCATCTCTTTTTTATTGAGATTCGCTTCTCTTTCATCTAGGCTGAATGTGTCTAAAGCAGTATCGCCATCCGTATTTTGCAAGCCTAATTTTTCATCGATTAATTCCGAAGTATTTTCCATTGTTTTTCCTTTCTAATAATCATTGTGCGGGCGCATATTCCGCACACGAACGCGTGTTCTCCTTTCGCGTTTAAGCTAACACAAATAGTAGGACAGCGTAGGACAAGTTTTTATGTTTCTTTTTCGCCGCCCCTAATAATATGGTAAATAATCTGCCAAAAAGCTTTGCTTATCCCGTGAAAAGTGTTATGATAATTGCAAGATTATAATTACGCTAAGCACTTAAGGAGATATTTTTATGCCCTTGTACGACGATGCAATGCAAATAGTAAATAATGCGCTCTTTGCAGCTAAGCCCGACGAAGCGGTTAAAAAGGCGCTTGAAAACATAAATCTTAAAGATAAAAACAGGGTATTGCTAATATCCATAGGCAAGGCGGCTTGGCATATGGCAAACGCGGCTAAAAGCGTGCTTGGAAAGCGCATAGACGGGGGAGTTGTAATAACCAAATACAAACACTCAGTAGGCGATATACCCCCCTTAAAAATATACGAGGCGGGGCACCCCGTACCTGATGAAAACACTATACTCGCTACAGACGCGGCGCTAAGCGCAGTTGAAAACTTGTGCGAAAACGACGCTGTGCTGTTTCTGGTATCCGGCGGGGGAAGCGCACTTTTTGAAAAGCCGAAGGTATCCCTTGACGAGCTTAAAGACATTACCACGCAGCTGCTAAAAAAAGGCTGCGATATAGTTGAAACTAACACCATAAGAAAACGCCTAAGCTATGTTAAAGGCGGGCAGTTCGCGCTAAGATGCGAGCCCGCGCATGTATATGCCATAGTGCTGTCGGATATATTAGGCGACCCGCTTGATATGATAGCCTCCGGCCCCGCGTACCCAGACAGCGCCACAAGCGACGACGCTAAAGCCATAATAAAAAAATACTCGCTTGAATTATCCCCACAAGCTTTAGAGCTTATGAAAATAGAAACCCCTAAGGAATTAAAAAACGTTACTACGCAAATTACAGGCTCTGTAAGCCAGCTTTGCGCCTCCGCTAAAAAGACCGCGAATAAGCTTGGCTATAAGCCCATAATACTAACAGATACTCTGCGCTGTGAAGCGAGGGAAGCGGGCAGCTTTATAGCCTCTATTGCTGAACACTACCAAGATACAGAAAAATCTCTAGCCTTTATTATGGGCGGTGAAACTATCGTCAGGGTTAAGGGAAGCGGCAAGGGCGGACGCAACCAAGAGATAGCGCTTGCGGCAAGCAAGGTATTATCCACATGCAAAAAGACATGCGTGTTTTCTGTAGGCTCTGACGGCACGGACGGTCCCACAGACGCAGCGGGCGGCTATGTTGACAATAAGAGCTTAAAGAAGTTTAATAAGGCGGGCGTTTCAGTTGATGAATATCTATTGAATAACGATGCCTACAATGCCCTAGATAAAATAGGTGGGCTTATAATTACAGGCCCCACAGGCACAAATGTGAATGACCTTACAGTACTATTAATAAAACGCTGATGCGGAGGAATTGATGACCGGCACCACTGCTAACTACGCCTGCTCTATACTAAAGTATTTCGGGCAGGCACACCCAAACGAAAGCTTAAGCGAGCTTGATAGCCTGCTTAAAACAAAGAGAAATAACATAATAAACATACTGCTTGACGGTATGGGAAGCCACAATATGAAAGACCACCTATCATATTGCGGCTTTTTTGAGCGCAACAAAAGGGTGGATTATTATTCAGTATTTCCGCCTACTACAGTTGCCGCCACCGCCTCTATGGAATGCGGGCTATTCCCCTCCCAGCATGGACGGCTTGGCTGGACTATGTATTACCCAAAACTCAAGCAAAATGTGCTTGTGTATTCTAACTTGCTTAAAGATAAAAGCCCTGCTGCTCCTTTCCATGCGGCAGAAACATACACGCCATATAAAAAAATTGTAGATATACTAAACGAAAACGGCATAAAGGCATATGCGCTAAGCCCATATGGCGAACCTAAATACGATAGTTTTAAAGACATGCTTGATAGAATACTTGAATTAACTAAAGATAAATCGCCTAAATATATATACGCATATTGGCCTGAGCCTGACAGCATAATGCACAAAAAAGGCGTGCTATGCGATGATGTTAAAAACAATATGCTGTACCTAGAAAACGCTCTTTTAGAATTTAGCAAAAAAATAAGCAATAGCTGGCTGCTTATAACAGCAGACCACGGGCATATAGACGCAGAGGGCATATTGCTTACAGATTACCCCGATATACTAAACTGCCTTGAGCGCTTGCCATCTATTGAGCAAAGGGCGCTTAACCTTTTCGCGAAAGAGGGCAAAAAAGAGGAATTAAAGAGCGCATTTTTAAAGCATTTTGGAGATAACCATAGACTATACACTAGACAAGAAGCGCTGGATACAGAGCTATTCGGCATAAAGCCCTACCATAAGGATTTAGCTACATTCCTTGGAGATTTTATTGCGGTTGCAAATACTCCCCTTACCATATTCAACAATGAAAACCAGATGAGCGCGCTAAAAGGCGTACACGCAGGAGCTACACTAAAAGAAAAAATAGTACCGCTTATTGCGGTAGACTGCATATAAAGAAAAGAAGGCTATGGCACAAAGTATAAGAAAACCGTAAGCACAGGAAGCTTTGTTTTTATTGTATTTTTAGTGGGTTTATTTGGCTTTTAATGAGCAGTATGGGTATAACAATCATTTAGAAAACCCGTATTCAAAAAGGTTTTTCATGTCCTGCCAAAGCATATAGCGCTGCCTGCAATCCATAACAGTGGCTATAAGCACCCTATCCCCCTTTATTGCGGCGCCCACATAGCAATGCCCCGCAGCCTTTGTATAGCCGGATTTAATCCCCCTAGCTAATGGGTAGTAATATTTGCTTTTGGGGTTTAATATTTCTGCTGAGCTGCATATATTAAGCTCAGCTCTTTTATTTGTAGGTGGCATAATATATTCGCAGGACATAGCTATCTTGCAAAAATCAAAGCTTTGTATAGCCTGCCTTGTAAGATTGCACATATCCATAGCGGAGCTTATATGCTCTTCATCGTGGTAGCCGTGAGGGTTTACAAAATGAGTGTTTTTAAGCCCCATTTGCCTTGCCTTTATATTCATATCGTTTACAAATTCCGGTATTGAACCGCTATTTAATACGGCTAGAGCATTAGCGGCGTCATTTCCGCTCCTTAGCATAAGCCCGTAGTGTAAATCCTTTATGCTCATTTTTTCCCCGGGATATACAGGCACAAGGCTTGAATCCTTTGGCACTTCCCCCGCTTCCTTAGGTACTTTTATCTGCTTATCTATATTGCCCTTTTCAAGGCATACTAGGAGGGTCATTATTTTAGTAGTGCTTGCGGGGTACATTTTTTCGTCCGCGTTTTTAGCAAATAGCACTTCGCCCGTCCTTGCGTCTATAAGTGCGCAGCTCCTTGCATATATGTATTTGTCGTTTAGGCTGTCGGTCGGCTTGCCTGCAAAAAATTCGGGAGCTTCTATATTAAGGGCTTTCATATCCCCAAGAAGAATTTCCCTTGTTGCTTTATCATAGCAGCCGTTTACAGCTATATCCACTCCGCTATCAGCCGCGTGCTTTTGAAAATCCTTTAATGCGTTTTCTGTATTTGTACCGAATATACCGTCCGGGCGCTCTGATAGAAAAGCTAGGTCGTACAACCTTTCTTGCAGCCATACTACTCTTAGCCCTCTCTCTCCCCTGTTAAAATAGAGAAATTCACCCGAAATATTATCATCATATATGGCGGATAGGGTTTGCTCTCCCGCAATGCCGTCCTGTGAAAGCTTATGCCCCATATGGCTTGAGGATTTTTGGAAGCTTCGCACGCTTTCCATAGTTTCCTTGCCGTATTTACCATCGGGCAATGTATTCAAAAAGCCAAGTTCAACAAGGCGTTTCTGTAATTTAAGCACCTCATTTCCGCTACTGCCTTCCTTTAGCAGATTTGAAGCATAGCACTTACCGCTCAACATACATAGCATAAGCAAAATGGATAGTAACCTGCGCATAATAAGCCGCCTTTCCAAAAACTAGCTAAACTAAGTTAATTATAGCATAGAAATTGTAAAAGAAATGCATTTTAATTGTAAAATATGTTATAATACAAAAAAAGAGGAGGTATTTTTATGCAGATTGCTTTTATAGGTGTAGGCGTAATGGGCACCGCAATGGTAAAGAACCTTATAAAAAATGGCTATGAAACGCATATATATTCACGCACTAAATCCAAATGCGAGGAGGCTATATCCTCCGGCGCAATATGGCATGACGATATACCCTCATGCGTAAAGAATGCAGATATAGTAATAACAATAGTAGGCTACCCCAGCGATGTAAGGCAGGTATATTTAGATAATGGCATTATGGACAACGCCAAAGAGGGCAGTATACTTATAGATATGACAACCTCATCACCCCAGCTTGCAAAGGAGCTGTACGAAATAGGCGCAAAAAAAGGCTTAAAAGTGCTAGACGCCCCCGTATCGGGTGGGGATAGCGGAGCCAGAAACGCAACGCTCACAATAATGGCGGGCGGAGATGAAGAGGTTTTCAACAAAGTTAAACCCGTATTTTCAGCCATGGGAAAAACTATAGTATATATGGGGGAGGCTGGCGCCGGGCAGAGTACAAAGCTTGCAAACCAGATAGCGATATCAGGCTGCGTAGCTTCCGTTGCGGAGGCGCTGCACTTCGCTAAAACATCAGGGCTTGACGCAGAAAAAGTACTATCCACTATTGGCACAGGCGCCGCAGGCTCTTGGCAGATGACAAATAACGGCACTAAAATGCTATCGGGAGATATGGCGCCCGGCTTTTACATAAAGCATTTCATAAAGGATATGCGCATAGCGTACGAGGAAGCGGCAAAGATGGGTCAATCCCTGCCTATACTAAAAGAGGTGCTTGATATTTATGAAAAATTAAGCGATGAAGGCATGGAAGACCTTGGCACTCAAGCTATATGCAGGTATTACAGATGATTGGGCAAAATGCACCCATAGGCTTTATAGATAGCGGAGCAGGCGGTATAAGCGTAATGCTTACATGCAGAAAGCTTCTCCCGCACGAAAACTTTATATTATATGGAGATAGCGCAAACGCCCCATACGGAGAAAAAAGCGATGAACAAATAAAAAGCCTAGTACTCGCCGCTGCAGAAAAGCTTATCGAAAAAAACATAAAGGCGCTAGTAATCGCCTGCAACACCGCAACAACAATAGCGGGAGAGCTGCTTTACAGCCGCCTTAATATACCCGTAGTTGGCACTATGCCTGCATTAAAAGAGGGGGAAAAGCTATTAAGTGGCGGGCAAATGCTTGTAATGCTTACCCCCGCAAGCGCAAGGAGCAAAACCATGCGCCGCATTATGCTGCGCTATGGCGCACACGCCAAAGTTCTCCCCTGCCCCGGGCTTATGGAATTTGTTGAAAGAGGCGAAATAGAGGGAGAAAGGCTTGAAAACAAACTAACAGAGCTATTATCCCCATATAAAGACGAAAATATAGATGTAGTAGCCCTCGCCTGCACGCATTACCCCTTTTTATTAAATGAAATACGCAAGCATTTTGATGATAATACCATATTCATAGATGGCAGCTCCGAAACCTCAAAAGCGCTTATTCACGCATTAAATAGCGGAAATATGCTAAATAGCTCTAAAAACCAAGGCTATACTCAATTTTTATCCTCAGGTGATAAAAAAGCTATAGATAATATGAAAAAGCTGTATGTATTAGGCGGAGGGGAAGAAAGCAGTATTATTGATTAAATGCTTTTTTAACTCAATATTATGCATTTTTAGTGTAAAAAATGTAAATAAATACCCATTTATCTTGACCCTGTAAAGTATTTGTAATATAATCAGGCAAGTAGTACAGTGGCTTATTTTAGCGATAGGGAGAGGTTTTAATGTATAATAGACGATACGGTTTAGGCATGTCGATAAAATATACTATATGTTGGCTAATATTAGCCGCCATGTTTATACCCATTTTTTCTGTGTTTGCAAGTGAAGCCGATATGTTCGGCATGACAACCAGCGATAAAGTTAAGCTTCGCCAATACCCAAACACAAAGAGTAGTACCATATGGTACGATGAACTCCCCTTAGGCTGGGTGGCACAGATATTCGGCACACAAGTTAATGAAGGCGTAACATGGTATTATGTTGAAACTAAAATTAACCGCCCACCCCATGATGTAAAAAGAGGCTATATACATGGAGATTTCTTCCGCGAATTAACAGGCGAAGAAAAAGCCGCATGGCTTAAGAGCAAAAACCAGAGCACTTGGCAGCAAGGGCTTAAACCCGCAACTGAGGTTCCATCCGGCTACACCACGCCTCCCGGTGTTACCAACACCCCTAACCCCTATCCCGCAAGCGAAGACGGCCCCGGCAGCAGCTATGTAACAGGCTTTGTGCTGCTTACGAAAACCAGAGTTAATTTAAGAGACGCGGTTGAAGGCAGCAGCATGGGTCAGCTGGATAAAGGCACCATACTCCCTTACTACGGCATAGAAATACCAAGGGGCGAATATAAGTGGATATATGTGCTGGATACCAAGAGCAACCAGTACGGCTATATAAGGAATGACTGCTATACCTTCGTCAATGAAAAGGGCGAAAAAACAGAAGGTCCCGGCTGGCAGACACCCGCCCCATATAAACCGGACGAGCCTATTACATCAGGCTCATACGCAATGTGCACTGTTGCTGCCGCAAACCTAACGAAGGCAATTAACAGCTATGCGCTGACAGCAGTGCCCGTAAATGCGGTAGTAAAGCTACTCGGCGTTGAAACAAGCGGCTGGTACCCTGTATCATACAATAATTTCTCCGGATACATGAAAAAAGAACACCTAAGGCTTATGACAGGGGCTGAAATAGCCGAATACCTGTCTGGCAGCGGCACAAAACCCGTAATAGAAACCCCACCGCCAACAGGTAGCTTGGGCGATGGCTATGTAAAAATAAACGCGGTAAAAGTAAACCTTAGAAACCGCCCGAACGGCAACCATATACTTCAAATGGAAAAGGGAAGCGTGCTCCCCTATTTCGGCGCGCCTCAATTTTCAGGCGGCGCTAACTGGCTATATGTGTACTATCCCCCGGCAAATGTATACGGCTATGTGCATGAGGATTTCTATAACTACACAGATTATTCCGGCAAACCCGTGCCAAGCGATAAACCACTGCCAACTAACACAATACAGCCCGACATATATACAGGCTATGTAAAGCTTACTCTACCGGGAGTTAATTTAAGGGTAACACCCGGCGGCGCGAGCCAAACCCAGCTTGGCAAGGGTTCAATACTGCCTTACAGCGGCGTTGAGCAGTACTACGGCGGTTATAGATGGATATTTGTAACAGTACCTTCCTCACACTTAACGGGCTATGTACGCAGCGACTGCTATATATTTACAGACAGCAGCGGCAACCCGGTGCCAGCGCCTGATAGCGGCTTGCCCGGTCCTGAAAGAACCACATACCCTGAATATCAGCCACAAAACGAAATGGGCAAGCTCACCCTTATAAAGGGCGCGGTAAACCTAAGGACAACCCCAAATGGAAAAATACTAGGCAGGCTCGATAAAGGCACGGAGATGAGCTACTACCTAGTCGAAGTAAACGGCGGCTACACATGGTATCAGGTATTCAGCCCCATAGGCATGGGCTATGTACGCAGCGATATGACCAATATAAAAGCGCCTCCAAGTCCAAGTGACCCTGGCGACACAGGCATAACCGGCTACCTTATTACAACAAAATCCAATGTAAACCTGCGCGCACTGCCTGGCGGCAAATCTCTATTGCAGGTGCCAAGGGGCAAGGTATATCCCATAGTAGGTCCCATTGTAGACCAAGGCGGGTATAACTGGACCTTCGTTAGGGCAGAAAATCACACCGGCTACCTGCGCTCAGACTGTGTGCGCCATCTAACTCAAGTTGAAATAAACAACTACTTAAACGGCATAATGCCCAATATTCAAGCGTCTTCAACACCCTCCTATGTGGTGTCAGGCCATATAATAACGCTGCAGGATTTTGTAAACATTAGAGTATCCCCAAGCCTTGACGCCCAGAAATTAGGGCAGGTAAACAAAGGCGTAGTGCTGCCGTATTACAATACCGTATCTTCAGGCGGCAACACTTGGTACTATATAGATTATGCAGGCACCAAGGCATATGTAATGGCGCCCTACATCCGCATAATGAGTTTAGCTGAGTACCAGGATTATATAAACAAACACCCGGACGACACCGGTACACCCACAGATACGCCTCCTCCCGGAGAGCTGTCAAACATAGCTGTTACAATTATGGATAGGGTGAAGCTGCGCAAAGAGGGCAATATGTCATCCTCCACAGCAACTATTATCTACAGGAAGGGCACAAAGCTTACGCTTACAGGCAGCACGGGCTCTAAGGACGGCTACAACTGGTACAGCGCAAGCGTAAGCGGCGTAAACGGCTGGATACGCGCTGATATGATACGCATACTCTCAAAGGCAGAGGCAGGTGTCGATAGCGGCACAGCTCCCAAGCCGCCGGATGAAAAACCCACCGCCACATATAGAACATTGCGCCATGGCTCACAAGGTGATGATGTAAGACGCCTACAGGAGATGCTTAAGGCACTGGGTGTGTATTCCGGCAGTATAAACAGTATATACGACTCCGCTACAGAAAAAGCTGTAATGGAATACCAAAAACTGTCCGGTCTACATGTAGACGGCGTAGCCGGTCAGAAGACTCAGGATAAACTTTACAACACCAAGGCTCCCGACCCGTATGACGGAGGCAGCACGGTTGACGCTACTATATACCCCGTAGAAATTGTAGACTGGTACACAGGCGACATACAGACCGTATGGGGCAAGGGCGAGGTCGCGGTAATTACAGATGTAAGAACCGGTCTATCCTTCAGGGCAAAGCGCTGGAGCGGCGGCTACCATTCAGACGCTGAACCTCTAACCGCTGCCGATACAGAAGTGTTCTGCCGCATATACGGTGTTGAAAGGGCACAGGAAATAAGCGAGAAAGACTACTGGCAGAGAAGACCGCTATGGGTAACATTAAAGGGCAGGACATTTGCCGCGTCTATGTACGGCGTGCCGCATAACTACCCCGCGGGCGATACCATACCCGACAATAACTTCTACGGTCAATTCTGTGTACACTTCTGGAATAGCCGTACGCACTCCTCAAATAGGGTAGATGCGGACCATATGGCAGCCATACAAGAAGCGTATGACAAAGCACCACTCAAAAAATAAGCAACTTATAATAATAGGCGGCGGGGCTTCAGGCCTTGCCGCCTCTTGTATTGCGGCGAAATATAATATAGACACCCTTCTTATAGAGAAAAACGCCAAGCTCGCCCGTAAACTACTCGCAAGCGGAAATGGAAGGTGTAATCTGCTTAATGCAGGTGAGCCTATATATTTTGGAGATGAAGAGTTTGCTGAAAGCGTGCTAAATAATTGCAGCTTCGATAAATTGGTTGATTTCTTTAGCTCCTTAGGTTTAGTATTAAAGCAGGAAGAAGGAGGCAGAATATACCCCGCCACAGGCAGAGCAGATACAGTGCTTGATTGTCTTATGCGCCCACTTAAAAATAGCAGCGTAAACATTAACATTAATGAAAGAGCGGTAAGTATAGAGCCGCTTAATGAGGGATTTAAGCTTATAGCCGAAAAGGCTGAATACACATGCGATAACCTTATACTTGCAGGCGGCAGCATAGCCAGCCCCAAGCTTGGCGGCACAGAAGATATGTACAATATGCTTATGCCCCTTGGCTTTAATTTAATACCTCCAAGACCCGCTCTATGCGGTATAGACTGCGACATGAAACCCTATATATCACTTGACGGCACAAGGCTTATGGCTATATGCACGCTTGTGTGTAATGATAAGCCAATAGCAGCATCAATTGGGGAGGTGCTTTTTTCAAAAAGAGGATTAAGCGGCGTATGCATTATGCAGCTTGCAAGGTTTCTGCCTAAAAACACAGAAAACTGCCATATATATTTGGATTTCAGCCCTACGCTTGGTATTGATTATTGCTTAGAGTATATGTATGCAAACGAAATAGATTACATAAACGAAAAACATTCAGCGCTTATAAAATCAAATGAAACGGCTATAAATATGCCTTGCGATATGGGGCTAGTAAAACCCTCTGATATATACAGAAATACAGATAAAGCGCTCGAGTTTCTAAAAGAAAGATTAGCAATACTAAATAAAGACGATATACTTCTTGGCGCACTCCCTTCAAAGCTTTTACGAATATGCACTAAAAACAGCCTAAAAGAAACCGCCAAATCAATCACAGCGCTTAAATTCAGCTCACTATCCCCCCGTGGCTTTGAACATGCGCAAGTTGCGGCAGGCGGCATATCCACAGAAAATATAGACCCTTCCACCATGCAGACATTTTATAGCAAGCTATACATAGCAGGTGAAACACTTAATGTAGACGGCGACTGCGGCGGCTATAACCTTATGTTCGCATTTGCAAGCGGTATACTGGCAGCTGAGCATGTGGCGGGGAAGTATTAATATACCGATTATTTGTCGGCTTGATGCAAATTGCAAACCAAACCGGCACAAACGGCGGGACTATAAGCATAGAAAATCTTTTGATATGAATAAAAACGATGAGATAATCATTTAACAAATACGGGATTTTTAAATCAATCCTCGCTGATTTTCCTTATAACTTCATATATCCACGCAGATGTTGAAGTGGCTTCGCTCATAAGGGCAGTCTTTTCTTCTTTGGATAGGCTTTTCTTTATTTTATTTATGGTTTCTTCTGTAATATTGCTCTTTCCAAGCGCCTTAATAGCCTGTATTACAGTTGCGGTTTTGAGCGACATATTTGCAATTTCAGCGGGTCTTACTTTTTTAAATTCAATGATATTTTTGCCAAACTTATATTCCTTGTACCTGCCGCTTGAAATATATTTCCAGCTGCTTGGAACCTGAGTAGAAAGCCCAAGCAAGTTAAGGGCAGTGCTACTATATGGCGCTATATCCCAATTGTATTTTCTGGCTATGGCAAGCGCAAGCTCATGCACAGATGGGGCTTCGTATTCTTGAATTAAGCTATTGTACGCAGGGTTATAGTAAAAGCCGTTTATAATCCTTGATATTTTTTCATCGTCTACAAATCTGTTAAGGGTTTTTCTTACGGTTTCGTAAGAAGCTAAGTCTAAAAAATCGTTAGCTATGAACACCTTTCCGTTTTCGTATTCATTCAATCTATTTTCTATCTGCTTAGAATAAGAGAGCATAAAATCACCGCCTTTGTCCCAAATATTATATTATATTTGGGACATAATTGTCAATATTATAATTTTATTTGTTTATATAACTCATAATCTAATGCCAATTTTATACTACTCCCCCCCCATTGTAAAATTTCAATAGTTTTGTAAAATGTCACAATAATTGCTTGACACAAAAAACACAAAGTGCTAGCCTTTTTATGGAACATTGCTTTTGAAAAGCAAAATTGAAGGGAGAAATATATGAGGAAACTACTTACTCTGCTGCTTGCTGCCTGCTTTGTGTTTACACTAGGCACAGCTGCAATAAATGCAGAAGAAAATGCCGAGGGCGGAAACAAGGTGATTTTCTTTGGGGAAGATGACTATCTTTCAAGGCTTACTGTAGCAAACGACAAGCTGTACCTATTGTTTCCAAGCGGGCTTTACGAATATGCACCCGAAGGCAACAAGCTTATTACAGATGATGAAAATATTGCTACGGCAGATTTTCTAATATCCGGCGATGGTAAGCTGTACACAATAAGCGCACTGGAAAACCTTACTCTAAGGGAAGTTGTTTTAGGTGAAAAAGCAAGCTTTAAAGAAATTCTAACCACGGATAATTATGATGAATTATACTCAATAAGCCCCGTAATAAAAGACGGCTTTTTGTACTTTAACATAAGCCGCAGCGAAATAATTAAGCTGAATATATCTACCGGCGAAACTAAAAGCCTTAATGTAGGCGTATTTACCTATTTTTATGTAATGGAAGACGGAAACATTCTCCTTCTAAGGGAAGCGGATAGCGAAAGAAGGCTTGATGTATACAACCCCGAAACGGGCGAAAATACGCTTTTTGCAAATGTTGACCCCAATGCATACATAGGCTATATGCTTTACGACAGCAATAAAGGCAGCGCATTATTGCTTGGTCTTGGCAATATATACGAAGCCAAAGACGGCGAAGAGGCTAGAATAATAGACCACTACCTGCAAGGCGATGTAATGAGCGCGGCTTTATACAAAGATGAAGTTGCTCTGCTTTCAGACGATACTCTTATTATCAGGGATTTTTCAGCCCCAAAGAGCGATAAAAGCCTTACATTGCTTAACAAAATGGGCAGGGGCTATGAATGGCGCGATTTTATTATAAACAACCCCGATACCGAGCTTAATCTAATAAGCGCAATTAATACTAGCAGCGAAGAGCGCTTTATTAATGATATGGTAACCAAGAGCAACAGCGTCGATGTATACATACTTAAGGATACCAACCTTTTAAGCGCAATCAAAAACAAGGGCTATTTTAAGGATTTAGCAGAAAATGAAAAGCTTAAAGCCCAACACGCCGATATGTACCCCGCATACAAAAACGCCTTCAGAACAGAGGGCAAAATCGCCGCATTCCCAAAGGAATGTTTTATAGAAACACTATGCTACAATAAGCAGGCATTTGAAGAATTTAAGCTTACCGTACCCGAAACATTTGATGAGTTCTTCGATTTATGCATAAACTGGCTGGAAAACCCGCCTAAGGACAGCGAAAACTATATTATGGACCCATTCATGTCAGGCTTTGGTATAAACCTTGAGAACATGTTCATCACCTACTGCGCGGAAATGGTACGAAACAACAGAGCCATAGACTTTTCCAGCGAGGATATGTACAGGCTGATGGAAAAATACAGGAAAACAGAAGAGCTTCATGAAGTGGATACAGATTATGACTCCGATAAAAAGCACATGTTCTACACATATGCTCTATCCATATTAGATGAAAACAGCGATTACGGCTATATGCCCCTTAAATTCTACAAGGAGAATACTGCGGCAATACTATCCCCCATGAGCGAGTTTACCGGATTAGAATATTTCGTAGTAAACCCTTACAGCAAAAATGCGGAAGACGCTTATAAGCTTATACTTTCATACGATGGCAAGAGAGAAACCTCCTCAAAGGCCGTGCTGTATACAAGCGTGGTAGGTCCCATAGAAAACCCCTACTACAAGGAGCATATGGAAAATTTTAATATAAGGCTTGAAGAACTTAAGCAATCCCTCGAAAAAGCTGATGAATTTGAAAAGCAGGATGCACAAAATAACTTAGATGATTTTGTGGAATACATGTCGCATTACGAAAGAACAGCCAAATGGGAGCTTTCAGAAAGCGCCAGCAACATATATAAGGGCTTGGCGGATATGATATACATTGAAAGTTATAACCCTTTCCAAGCGCTTATAATAAGCGAACCCGAGCTTATGCAAGGCGCGGATACCATGCCTATAGACATGCTGCTAAGCTCAATCGACAGCAAAATAAAACTGCTTCAAACAGAGAGCAAGTAGCCTCAATATTAGAAAAACTAAAAGCTTTCAAATGTAATTCTAATTTGAAGGCTTTTTTGCTATGTGTTATAATTTAACCAGCAATTTATCGGAGGGGTATTATGGCAAAAAAATACAGCCAAGATAAGTCTAAAAAAAAGGGCGTAATAACAGGCGGCGTTGGCGCGGTTTTGGGTCTTTTAATATACAGCTCCATTTTCCCCACTAATAGCTTTCTAAGCAAGCTTATTATGGTAGCAGTTACTGTGCTTGCCGCATTTATAGGCTATGTAATGGGCAGCGGGCTTGACACCACCAAGGAAGCGCCAAGGAGCCGCAAGGCTGTGCGCAGCTCCAACCCGCAGGTGGATATGCTTATAGAAAAAGGGCAGGATTTGCTTTCTCAAATACGCAAAGAAAATGAGCGCATTCCCGACCCCAAACTCTCCCGCCTTATGGACGAGATGGAATCCATCGCCGGCAAAATATATAAAGTTGTAGAAGAGCGCCCCGAAAAAGCCCCTCAGGTGCGCCGCTTTATGGAGTATTATTTGCCAACAACCCTCAACATGCTAAAAAGCTACCGCAGGCTTTCTTCCAGCGGTATGGACAGCAAAAAGGCTGAGGAAACCCTAGTTAAAATAGAAAACGCTATGGAAGTTATAATAGGGGCGTTCAAAAAACAGCTAAACACCCTTTATAGGGACGATATTTTAGATGTAAGCGCAGATATGAGCGTGCTTGAAACCCTGCTTAAGCAGGACAAACTTATAGACGATAACACAGCGCTTGAGGGTAATTCAAAGCCTTCAAATTTTAGCGGAAGCAGCGCATTCGCCACAAAGGAGGAATAAAAAATGCAAGAAGCACCTATACTTAAACTATCAGAAGAACTTGAGGACAAACAAAAAGTAGAACAAGCCGTTATGGAGCTTGAAAAGCTTGAGGAAGAACAGAAAGAAAAACCCCTCACAACAGAAGCGCAAAAGGCAATAGCCAGACAGTTTGATTCCGCCCTCACTAAGGACGAAAAAAAGCAGGTAGACGACTTCGCCAAAAAAATAGACCTTAACAACCCCGGGCATGTAATGATGTACGGCTCAGAGGCGCAGAAAAAGGTTTCCGAATTTGCCGACAGCATACTGGCAGATGTAAAAAATAAAGACAGCGGCGATGTTGGCAATATGCTATCAAGCCTTATAGGCGAGCTTAAAAGCTTTGAAAACAGCACCGAAAAGCCAAAGGGCATAAGGGCATGGTTTTCTTCTGCCGATAAGCACATAAAAAGCGTGCGCGCAAGCTTTGACACCGTAAACGAAAATGTAGAAACCATAGCCGCGGAGCTTGAAAAGCACCAAGTACAGCTGCTCAAGGATATCGCCATGCTTGGCAATTTGTACGATACTAACCTTAGCTTCTTTAAGGAGCTTACCATGTACATACTAGCCGGCGAAAAAAAGCTTGAGGAAATACGAAACGGCGAACTTGTAAAGCTAAAGGAAAAAGCGCAGGAAACGCAGGACCCCATTGACGCCCAAAAGGCGGGCGACCTTGACGCCGCCTGCGATAGGTTTGAGAAAAAACTGCACGACCTTAAGCTAACCCGCCAAGTAAGCCTGCAAATGGCGCCGCAGATAAGGCTGCTTCAAAACAACGACAGCCTTCTTATAGAGCGCATACAGTCCACCCTTGTAAACACCCTTCCCCTATGGAAAAACCAGATGGTATTAGCGCTTGGTCTTGAGCACGGCAGGCAGGCGGTGCAGAGCCAAAAGGCAGTTACAGAAATGACAAACGAGCTTCTTAAAAAGAACGCTGAAACCCTTAAAATGGGCACCATAGAAACCGCCAAGGAAGCTGAGAGGGGCATTGTGGATATAGATACGCTGGTGCAGACAAACCAAAGCTTAATAGACACCATGAAGGAAGTCGCCCGCATACAGGAAGAGGGCAGAGTGCAGCGCAAGCAGGCGGAAGAAAGCCTCGCCAATATGGAGGCAGAGCTTAAACGCCACTTAATAGAGGGCTAATGCGGCTTGTACTTATAAGCATAGACGCGCTTTCAGCGCTGGATACGGAGGAGCTTTTAAAGCTCCCCAACCTTAAAAAGCTCGCTGAAAACGGTGTGTTCTCAAACGATGTGCGCACCATTTACCCCACTCTTACCTACCCTATACATACAAGCATAATAACAGGCTGCTATCCCGATAGGCACGGCATAGCGCATAATGAGCATTTCATTAAGGATTCTCCAAAGTTCCGCCCTTGGTACTGGGAAGCAGCGGAGATTAAAGTACCCACCCTTTTTACCGCTGCATATAAGGCGGGCAGGGAGGTTGCCACGCTTCTATGGCCAGTAACGGGTAAGAGTAAAAGCATAAAATATAACCTACCAGAAATTATGGCCTTCCCTTGGGAAAACCAAGTTACAAAGGTATTAAAATACGGCTCCAAGTGGTGGCTTATTAAAACGGAGCTTATGTACGGCAAACATAGGGATGGCATAGAACAGCCGCAGCTTGATAGCTTTACATCCTATGTAGCTTCAAAACTTATACATAAAGACTATTCCCCCATGGCGGAAGAATTTGCGAAAAGCGATGTACGCCCCTCAAAGCGCAGGCGTATGCAGCATATGCCGGATATTATCGCCATGCACCTAGTAGCCATAGATACCTTGCGCCATGACAATGGCGTAAAAAGCGAAAAAGAAAGGGAAGGGCTTATTATACTCGACATGTGCATAGGCAGGGTACTTGAGGCGCTTTCTCAAAGGGACGCGTTTTTAGATACCGTTGTATGCGTAGTTAGCGACCATGGGCAGGAAAATGTAAACCAAAGCATATGTTTAAACACTTTGCTTCGCGAAAACTCTATCCCAGCTGAAGCCCAATCCCTAGGCTTTGGCGCGTATATACATATAGAAAGAGAAAATAGACGCCTTGTGTACGAGCATCTAAACGCCAATAAGGATGATTATTTAATAGAGCATGTATATTCATACGATGAATTAAGGCAGCTCAACGCGCCTGAGGGCTTACATATTGCGGTTGAAATGCAAGAAGGCGTAGAAGCGCTTGATTATGAAGACCAACCCACCCACAAGGCAACACACGGTTTCGGGCTGCATAGCCCTAGCGCAAAAACGCTGCTTTGGCTTATGGGACCTTGCTTTAAAAGAAATGTACAGCTTTCAGATATAAATATAGTTGATATTGCGCCCACGCTTGCAAGGGCAATAGATATACCGCTAAAAAGCGCTCAGGGCAGGGTATTAAACGAAGCTTTTATTTAAGGGGGCATATTTATGCGTAATTTCGTCGCCATAACCTATTTCTATGGCTCTACATTTGCGGTTGCTATAGGCAAAACGCTGCTTATATTCAGCTACCACGAGAAGGAGCAGGAGGAGCTTCTCCCCGTAAAAATAAACGATAGGGATTTTTCGGGCTTCAATAATATAGTTGTATTCTCCCCCCACGCGGTTGCGGAGCATTTTTCAGATGTAATATTCACATGGAAAAAATCCTTCCCCATAAGCTATGTGCTGCACGAGGAAGCGAGGGACAGAGCGCCCGACATGCCCAATGTGCACTTTGTAAGGGAAGGTAACCATATAAGCATAGCTGATGTAGACATTAAAGTTACAAGCGCCGCGGGCGAGGGGGTAAGCTTCCTTGTAGAAAGCCACGGCATAAGCGTATTCCACGCGGGGGATTTAAACCTCTGGCACTGGCGGGACGAAACCCCCCCAACGGAAATTATAGGGCTTGAGGAGAAGTTCTATAATGCAGTTGCCTCAATCCCTAAACAACCGCTTGATATATGCATGTTCCCCGTAGACCCCAACATAGGCACTATGTTTGAGGCGGGCGCAAACCACGCCATTATGGCGCTTAAGCCAAGGCTATTCCTGCCCATGCACTTTGGCAAACACGGCGAAATGGTTAAAAACTACGCCCGCACCATGAAATTTAGGGGCACAGAAATATATGCATTAATCCAGCCCAGAGAAACAATACATGTAGACTTTACCGATGCCACCATAGCAATAAACAAAGTAAGCCAAGGGCTTGAGAGCGAAAAGAAGCTCGACTCCCGCTACAACCTAAGCGCGTATGTAAAGGATAATCCTTTTGCGGATACGGATTTGCCGGTGGATCTCAGCTGAAGCTGTTCCGAAAGGTGTCTTGCGACACCTTTCGGGGGAACCTCGTTTTTCTGCAGAAAAACGAGGGGAAGCATTTTTCTGCGCGCAACCTTCGGTCACACTTAAAAATTAAGAAAAGTATAGATTACACAATACGTCCCGTCCAGCAAAGTTGAGCGATAGTATTTGTAACAGAAATAGTAACCTATTGCCAGAAAATCCAAAAAAGTCGCATAATTCAAGACAAATTGGACTCTCCTTTTTTGATTTGACATCATATTAATAGGTTTGTTCAGATATAATTTTATTATTTATAAAACCTCTGAATTTTTTGTCGAACATGCTAATACCAAATTTGGAAAGATACAGTCATTATAGTATACCTTAAAAGTTACCGATTCAATCACTCCAATTTGTTTTTGAAACTAACTTTTCTGACATCCACATGAGTTTCAGAATGTAGCTGCTTTTATTTAAATAAATTTTTCAAGTCCTCTAGCCAAGTAGGATGAACTTTGTTCAAAATAGTAAACAAACTAGCTGTAGTTCGAATCGTATTTGATGAAAATGAAAAAGTTTTTTTTATTATATCCCAAGCCTCTCTAGGAGATGATTTATGAATAGATTTTGCCTTGATAATTTGATCTTTTGTTTTTGTTTCTATGTCTTGTGAAATCAAAACTTTTTCTAGTATCGCAAATATTTTTCCTAATATTTCTACCGATACTTGGTTTGTCTTGGTTATATTACTGATTTCATCTCGCAAATTTATCAGTTCATTTGAGGAAGAATCGTATATATTTACTACATAATTATTTGTCGCACCTTGATAAACAGGATTTGTTACTTCATGTTTTGATAATGAATAATCAACAACGCCTGATAAGTACGACAGTGGTTGTATAAGCTTTAAAGTATTCAATATTCTCTCACGGAACTCAGGAGATATAAATTCATCTACTTCATTAACGACAGCTAGCATTGTGAATAGATTAATTCCACGCATACGTTTTTTATTAATATATGCTAGACAAGATTTAATAAAAGTTGCGACTTTTTCATAACTTGCCTCATCCGCAAAATCTTTATCACAGGATAGGTGAATCAATAGTAATGAAATTAGTGCTCGGTCAGAAGTCCACTTTTGTAGAACTGTTTTGAAACTTTGTAAATATTTTAATTTGGTGTTTTTTTTCTTAACAATAAACCAAATTGGAAATGACATTGACACATTAACAGAACTAAGAGAAAGTACATGGAAAAATAAAGAAAACCCCCATTCATGAGGTATACATGGTACTTCTACTAAATCACTAATTATACTTTCTTTACGCTGATCATCATGTGCGATTTCTTCTTCATCCATTTCCACTATTATAAAAGGTCGTCCTGATTGACAATCAATCTTATTTGGCTCATCTGGGGGGAAGACTTGTGTTGCCTGTGAATGTAAAACTGCTAAACTTTCAATTATCCTTTTATATTGTATAACTGCATAAGTAATGCTTTTGTTGCACAAACTTCTTATACTAAACTTTAAAGAAAATAATTTTGCAACAATATTCTCAACATCAAGAAAAGTATACGAAGACCTTTTTGATGTAGACGATTGCACAAAACAAAGATCCAGTCTCCTAGAACAACCAGACTGAAACAGTCTTTTTTCAAGGGATGGACAAAAGAAACGAGATCTTCTAGGGTTCTTTAATACTACAATTTGTGAATAGTATTTTAAATCATCTTCGTATATTTTTCTTACTCTAATCGATGGCATATTTATGCATTTTAGCGCTTTGCGAGCAGAAATATATTTTTTTTCACTATCGGGCAACATATACGACTTCTTATTTTGCTCATTTATCGCCCCAAAATACCGAACAAACATTAAATCCGTGTCAACCAACTCAAGTGTTGGGGGATGAATAAAATTGTGTTCCGAATCACGTTTGAGTTGTTGAAAATCCAGCCATGGAAATGAAAGCGTAATAATCATTATAATCCCTCAAAAATCGATGCCACACTAAGTGGCAAAGATGTGCTGTACGGACGAGCACTCCAGTCTCGCATACAAAGCAGCATCACGCTACAAAAATTATATGGTTTTTCAAACCAACTAATCATGTAGGCACACATTTTAAACAGTAAAAACCACTTAAAAGAGGTGGTGACCAGCTTACAATAATTATATGAATTAAAAAGAAATATGTCAACTGAATTTTCATCTTACACATCAAACAGCTGTAGAGAAGTCAAACATTTACAAGAATGGTTACACAAAACCATTGACACTACCTTAGTGGTTTTCTAATAACATAAATTAGTTAAATTTCTTGCTTCATAGATGATGTTTTGTTATGCAATTTGTTATTATTATGATTACTTTCACATTGTTCATAGAATATTTTTTTTGATGTTTGGAATTGCTTCCACAATTGTTTTTCCTTAGGAGTTTCCCAATCAAATATTCTTTCCCATTCATCAGACAATTGATCGAATTTCGCAGAGGTCGCTTCCCAGTCTTGAGAGTATGATAGTCTGGCAGCTTGGGAGCATATTTCCTCTTTCGCAGAAATGTCTAATTCTAAATCACGAAGTGCATTGCTTATTCGACCATCACCATACTCCTGATGTCCACCTTCGTGGGTGGGATGCCGCCAAGAAAGTATCTGGAATATTCCATCAATTTCTATGGCAAGCCAGTGACCATGCCCATCTGAACTACTCTCCGGAGCTGTAGGCTCTCCCATGCTATTTCTCGCTCCGTAAAGAACTTCAATTAATCGTGCTCCAGAAGAATGAACTCTCTCTCTAATCTTAGCGAATTCATCTCCAAAATTAGGAATTGAACTCCAAGTCATAAAAACCTCCCTTTCTATAGGCATTGAAATATTTGCATGACAATCTCTAACCTCAGTCAAAAGTTGTATTTTACTTCGTACTTCATTAATACGCTTTTTTATTGTACCATGTTCCATAGTAATCAGTCAAACAGACAGTAAATGGGGTTCGACTCCCAAAGTCGTAACGGATTTTATACCGCGAAAGCATCTTGCCATAAGTTTTGAACGGAATAGGCTTCTTTTGCCGAGGCAATCCTGCCGCGTAGCGGTTGGGCTGCCGTTTTGCCTCAAAATTCCGCTCAAATCTAGGCTCATGGCAAGATGACCGTGGAATAAATCCGTTATGTTTTTTTCTTCTAGTCCTTTTATTACGATTTTGGGAGTTGAGCCGTAAATTGACAGCAAAAACGCGAAAAAGAGAGTAAACTTCCAAAGTAAATGCCGCTTCTAAATGCCATTGTTGCATTTACTTTGGAAATTTACTGCCGTTACCCGACTTTAACACCTAAATTAATAAAAAACCTATAATAACATTGATATTTCAACGCTATATAGGCTTCTTATTTTTTTCAGGTAGTATATCTAAAGTTTAATTTGGGTTTCTCTTCCTACGCTTGG
>JAAYRU010000006.1 GCA_012518615.1 Christensenellaceae bacterium
CCAAGCGTAGGAAGAGAAACCCAAATTAAACTTTAGATATACTACCTGAAAAAAATAAGAAGCCTATATAGCGTTGAAATATCAATGTTATTATAGGTTTTTTATTAATTTAGGTGTTAAAGTCGGGAAATGGCGTTTTATTTTTGCGCTTGGCGTGTTATAGTATGGTATATATTAAAGGGGGCTTACATGGCTTTTTGTTATGGTATAGGTGAAGAGGGCTACGGCTTTGCACAGATAGGTTTTCACCCTGAGCATAGTGATATATTTGCTAAATTATTCAGCCAAGGCAATGGCGATTTATACCTTGCTGCTTCGCTTGAAGAGGAAGGTGTTTTAGCCCCAAAAGGCATGTATATGCGCGGATATTCATATTATGATAAAAGTTTAGATACTTATACTCCCTATGCTTTGCCTGATGTAAGCAATATTAAGTTTAATATAAATGGCTCAGCTATGCATGTAGAAAACGCTGAAGAATATACAAGAAAATTAAATATTAAAAATGGGGAGCTTGAAAGGCGCTTTATATACCGTAACGAAAGGTGTAAACTTGGCTTTAATTATAAGCGCATAGTAACTGATGATAATATAATAGCATCGCTTGTGAGCGTTGAAGCGCTTGATGGCGGAGCTGAAATTGATTTTGTTTCCGGCATATATGCAGCGCATATTGAAAACAATATACATGCACTAAATATACAAACAATAAGCTTTGCTGATGAAACAATACATATGTATGCAAATGATTGTAATGATGGTGGTATATGCATAAGTTCTAAAATACGCATATATTTAAATGGAAATGAAATATACCCCGAAATTAAAAAAGAAGAGAGCGAAAGCCATATAGCTATAAATGCTGGCATATTTTTGAATGAGGGCAATATACTTACAGTAGAAAAGGTATCATCTATTAATTTTGTTGATAGCCTTTTAGGTATAGACATAACTGATAGCATACCCCGTAAAGAAAACAACAAGTTAAATATTAGATATGCTCAGTATCTATCAGAAAACGCCAAAACATGGAGCGATTATTATAAAAACAAGGGCATAGATGTTAATGGCAATCCATCAGAGTATTATGCCCCTATGCTAAACGAATACTACAGCAAAATAACCATGCATTTCCCGCACATATATAAAAGCTTTATGGCTGAAAATAATAGCGATGTATGGCAGTATATTATGCAAAAATATGCTGGGATTTATGTTTCAAATGATAAGCTATATATAGACTCTGCCACACTAGAAAACGTGCTTTATATATGCGCGGCGCTGTATGTGCATGGCTTGCATGTTGAAATTCAAAAATACCCTTATATGACAAACATATGTTTTAGCGATGATAAAAAGCTATATGCTAACATAAACGGCACGGAATACGATCTAATCCCAGGGCTTAATCAATACTACAAAGGTAAAATAATTCACCTGCCTATATGCATAAAAGGTACAGTAATACAGGGCAAAAAAATGGGGCGCAAATTAGGCTTCCCGACTGCCAATATACAATACCCTCATGATGATATAGGGCTTGCGAATGGCGTTTATATAGCAAGGCTTTTAACTGAAAACGGCGCAATAATAAACGGCATAGCAAATGCGGGGAAACAGCCCACACTCCCAAGCGGACATAAAACCATAGAGATACATCTATTCGATTTTGATGGCGATTTATACGGGGAAGAGGTAGAAATACAGCTTATAAAATATCTAAGGGAAGAAAAACTTTTCCCAAGCGCTGAGGCTATGAAGGAGCAGGTTTTCAGCGATATATTTACCGCAAAGCGATATTTTGAGCGATTCTCTTAATAAAATAGTAGGCTTTAGTCGTTGCAACAAAGCGCTTATTCGTATATAATGAACTTATTAATACCAAGGAGGCTAGGATTTTGTACAAGCTGCTGCTCATCACCGATAGAGATGACATACGCCAGGCGTTTGACGAGATAGATAATTGGGGTCAACTTATGTTCCGCCCTATAACCATAATAAGCGATGTTAAAGAAGCGCTTAATTTTATGAATAAAAATGTAGTCGACGCTCTTGGTTATTCACTAAAATATACGGATGCGAGCCCTGTACAAAAATATATAGATGAGCACCCCAGCCTTCCTATATTCCAAACCCATCATAGGGGCGAAGCGCTTGTTGGTGAGCTTAATCGCGTACGCCATTTTTTAGACCAAATGCACAGGGATGATGGCGATTCCACCTATGACGAGGCGTTTGTGTTCCAAATGCTCAGGGATGAGCTTATGAGCCAGCTTCTAAAAGGCGGCATAACCACCGATGAAGAACTTGTAGCAAGGGTAAAGCTGGTAAGGGCGAACGCCTCATTAACCATGCGTTGTTACCTGTTTGACTTTGATATGCCCCAAGGCGAAATCTACCTTAGCGACCGTTGGCACTACGGCGCTGAAAGGTTGCAAAATTCCTTAAGGAATAACTTTTTCGGCAAATATTTGGGCGATGTGTACTACGATGTAGTTGTGTTATCCCCAAGGCATGTAAGGGTGTTCGCCTGCCCGGACTTTAATACCGAGCTTTCTGAGGATGCAATCAAAGATAAGGTAATGGCTAGGGTTAGCAGCGTAATTGAAGATATTAATGACTATCTTGACCTTGTTTTAAACCTTGAAAGCGTAACCGAGCTTAACAGTATTATGGATTTAGTAAACAAACAATAAAGGAGCGTTATTATGAGCTTATTTAACTTTATCAAAGGTCAGTTCATAGAGGTAATCGAATGGACAGATTCCTCAAGCAACACCATGGTATACCGCTTTGATGATGGCGGCAAGGAAATCAACATGGGCGCGCAGCTCACAGTGCGCGAAAGCCAAGTGGCAGTATTCGTAAACGAAGGGCAGATTGCAGATGTATTTAAGCCCGGCAGGTACGAATTAAGCACTCAAAACCTGCCTGTGCTTACAGCGCTTAAGAGCTGGAAATACGGCTTTAACTCTCCCTTTAAAAGCGAAGTATATTTCGTAAATACCAAACAATTTTTAGACCTTAAATGGGGAACATCAAACCCCGTTATGATGCGCGATAGGGATTTTGGCATGATTCGCCTGCGCGCTTTCGGCATATACTCATTTAGAGTGGTAGACCCCGTCGCCTTCCTTAAAGAGGTATTCGGCACTTCTGCGTACTTCACCGTTGAAGGCGTTGAAGGGCAGGTTAAGCGCACTATAGTTTCAAGCCTCAGCGATACTTTGGCGCAAAGCGGCATACCCGCGCTAGACCTTGCTGCAAACTACGGCGAACTATCCCGCCTTATGCTTGAAAAGCTTTCATCAGAATTTCTTAATATCGGCCTTAAAATAGAAAGCTTTGTAATAGAGAACATAAGCCTTCCCGAAGAAGTTGAAAAGGCTATGGACAGGCGCACAAGCATGGGCGTAGTTGGCGATATAGACAGTTATACCCGCTTCCAAACTGCTGAAGCCATAAGGGAAAGCGCTGGGCATGATAATTCCATGGCTGGCGTTGGCACGGGCATGGCGGCAGCCATGGCAATGGCAGGCGCAATGCAGGGCGCGGCAAAGCCCGCTCAGGCAGAACCTCAAAAGGTAAACTGCGTAAGTTGTAATGCTTCTATTCCAGTGGGCAGCAATTTCTGCCCCGTATGCGGAAAACCGCAAAAAGCCGCAAGCTGCAGCGCCTGCGGTAGGGAAATAAAAGCCGGTGCAAACTTCTGCCCGCACTGCGGCGCTAAACAGGCTTAAATGCCCAAATACCCTATAACAGAGTTTGATAACGAACATTCGCTTATAAGTCCTTCGCTAACAAGCGAGCTGCTTTGCGACCTTAACGGCATAGACACCTGTGTTATGACCTTCTACCCAGAGGTAGAAGATGAAAAAGATATATTCGAAAAACTTACGCCGCTCTACTGCTTTTCAGCAGGGGCGGCGGAAATAATGCAGTATATATACATGGATAGGATAATACTAGCCAATATGCCGGCGGGCGCTCCAAGCTGCGCCGCCATAATGGAGGAACTTATTTCACTCGGTGTTACCCGCTTTTTATGTATGGGCGGCGCCGGGCTTATAGACCGCAATTTTAGCCCTGATAAATATCTTATAGTAACCGATGCCATACGCGATGAGGGAACGAGCTATCACTACCTGCCCGCAGGCGAGCAGGCTTATACATCACCCCTGCTTACAGGGCAGCTTGCAGGCTGCCTTGAAAGGCGCAATATAGCCTTCGATATGGGCAGGGTATGGACAACCGACGCATTCTACAGGGAAACTCCATCAAGGGTAAAAAGAAGGCTTTCTCAGGGCGCTGTCGCCGTTGATATGGAATGCGCTGCGCTTTGCGCCATTGCCCAAAGGCGCGGGGTTGAGTTCGCCCAAGCGCACTACTTTATAGATTTCCTATACAAGGATGTGTGGAGTGGCTTTGTGCCCCATACATCACAAATAAGGCTGGATTCGCTTCGCCTTATACTTGATTGCGGTATGGAAATAGCCGATATGTTTTAACTGCTTATACTATGTTGTTTTTAGAACAGCGATTTTATTGTAGCGGTTTTTTCGGTTTGGCTAAGCATTGTAAAGGAGGCATAGTGGACCCTATGCTGACTGAGCAAGGCAAAGCCAAAGTGGAAAAGACGCACAAGAAAACGCTGGGTTAAAGGCAACATAGTATAAATACGGGAGAGTGATAATATGAAATGCCTTGTAATAAACGGAACGCAGCAAAAAGGCTGTACATACTACCTAAAAGAAATATTTTTGGACGAATTAAAACCCGACAATCTTATTGAATTTTATTTTCCAAAAGATGCTCCCGCTTACTGCACAGGCTGTAAGCGTTGTTTTATGGAGAGCGAAACGCTGTGTCCGCATTATGATAAGGTAAACCCTATATGGCAGGCAATGCTAGAGGCGGATTTAATAGTATTCGCCTACCCTGTATATGTACTAAGAGCGCCGGGGCATGTAAAGAGCTTTTTAGACCACCTTGGCGTACACTGGTTTGCACATAGACCTGAGCCTAAAATGTTCAACAAAACCGGTGTTATTATTACCCAGAGCATAGGCGCGCCCAACGGAGCTGCTCAAAAAGATGTTAAAACCAGCCTTAACTGGCTTGGCGTACCTAGGGTTGAAAAAATAGGCTTTGGCATGATGGAAGGCGTAATTTGGGACGAGATTTCAGAAAAGAGAAGGCAAGGCTTTGAAAATAAAATGCGCGCATTTGCAAGACGATTCCACAATCTAACCCCTTCAAAACAGACATTTACAACTAAATTTTACTTCAGTATGTGTAAAATGCTTCAAAAGCAGCTGTCTAAAAAGACTCCCGCAGGCGCAAAACTTAGTGTCGACTTACAGCACTGGGTAGACAATGGTTGGGTTGTTAGGGAGTAGGCATGTTTGCAAATAGCGTAACGCCTCAACCGGCAAAGCTGTGCAATATGATTGCAAAGGGAGCTTTGCTCCTCTGGAGCCGTTTTTTTGCGCAACCTTTGGCTGTCACACACTTGGAAAATGAAGGTATGTATTGCTACGCAATATTCCCAGATCGTCCGACATAACAGAAGAAAAGCCGACGTAAATTTTTGCGTCGGTTTTGCGTCGGAATCGTCGGTTGTGGTGGGTAATTTTCTCTTCAAAATGTACATGTCGCTCCTGTGGATTATAATGAGGCTTTGCCCCAAGTGATATTTGTGTATATTGTTTTAAATTGATTTATATTTTGTACCTCTACCTGCGCCTAATTTCTCCACATATTGTTTTTCTATAAGATTATTAAGCAAATTAACAACTTTATCCTTGCCAAAGCCTGTATATGTTGACAATTCGCTGCTTGCAAGTATCATACCGCTGCTTAAATGATTTAATACTTCTTGCTCATCAACAGTTAATATGGGGCGCTTTGTAACAGAGGGTAAAATAGTAATAACGCTGTTTTCTTGAACTTCAAATATAGGTTTATGCGTTATTTCCCTGTAAGATTCTTTTATTCTCAAAATGCCTGTGCCGAACTTTTCAATAATGCCTAGTCTAAAGAAAACATTTGCTATTATCGGATTTCTTAAAGTAGATATAAAGCCGTTCAAATATTCTTCCTTGCTTAGACCCGCAGGCAAGCCACCCGGTGAGTATACCTCGATTCTATCGTCGTACATTGCAATTCTTATATTTGAAATAACATCCCAAGTTCTGTGTACCAAGGCATTTGCGACGGTTTCCCTGAAAGCTTCTAGAGGTATCAAAAACTTTTTTTCCCTCTTCATGCCTTTTATTTCTTCTACTAAATAATAATTCCTAAATACTTTTTCCGCATCGTTTAGCTGCTCTAAAACAGATACATTAGATATGGTGCTTCTGTATAATATGTCGTTTATTGTGGCGCCGAATTTAATAATATCAATCCCGGGGAATTTGTTTTTATCCGATAGCAGTGCGGCTGCGTTGTTGTATTTATTATCATTGCTTATAAGCCCCAAGGTTTTAAGCACATCTTTTGTGCAATCTTTTATGGAAAGTTTTTCTTCAAGCTCTTTAAATAAATAATTAAAGCTTAAATCTTCATCGTCTATAGGCAGCTCTTCAAAATATAAATTTTCACCTAATAAAATCAATCGTTTAAGTTCAATTTGGTCAACTTCAACGGTTGATGTATCGCTTCTTCTGTAAGCCTTTCCTTTATATAGATAAGGCTTAAACATGCCTTCCTTT
Source organism: Christensenellaceae bacterium (assembly GCA_012518615.1). Lineage (GTDB taxonomy): Bacteria > Bacillota > Clostridia > Christensenellales > Aristaeellaceae > DTU024. The sequence goes on from JAAYRU010000006.1 coordinate 6,714, forward strand.
ACAAGTAAAGTTATTACCCCGGTTTTTTTATCGATATTGAGAGTAAAATCAGGTTTCGGTTTGATGGAATCATTAATTTTGTTTTCTATATCAAGACAGGCGGTTTCAGGTTTTTCTATCCCTACAATTTCGCCAGAGTCTTTTATGCCGAAGACAATTTTTCCGGTGTTGAAATTTGCATAAGCAGATACTGTTTTTAGAAATGTGTTACTAACTATCTCTTTAAGTTCCAAGGTTTTACTTTCTTTCATCTCTTTCACCTCGAATATATTATACCACAAAACCGACGCAAAACCGACGCAAATTTTTACGTCGGTTTTGCGTCGGAATCGTCGGATGGAATTGGGTGTTTATTATTATTGATTGTGGGTTTTATCCTTTATTATTTGTTACCCCTAACCGGCAGCCACACAAGCCTTTTTGCGAAAAGCTTTACATACTGCAACACATTAAGCCCTTTATATGTATCCCTATATAGGGATATTGTGGTGTTAAGCAGCCCGCCTATTGGCGCTTTTTCAGAGTATATAGCTTCGCTTATTGCTTTTGCTATGTCAATCAGCCTTTCGTTTTCCAGCCTGTTTGCGTATGCTATTATTGTTTCGCTTCCCTGCATTGGGGCGTTTTTAATTTGCATTAACTGTAAATATGCTCGCCAGTATATGTTAAGCTTGCGCCTATCAGTCTTAGCCCTTTTAACTTGGAAAGATGGGCTGCTTAAATATATTTTAAGCGCTATAAGCAGTAGCAGCAGTAAAAGCCACAACAGCCATTTTATTCCGCCTTTTTCACTTGCCGGCTCGCCATCTTCTGGCGCTTCGCTTGGTACGGGCGAAGGCTCAGGAGATGGAGTGCTGCCCTCTGGTGGCTCTGGTGATGGGTTTTCCTGCTCATCGCTGGGTTCAGGCGATGGTGAGGGTGGGGTATCCGCTCCGCCACCGCTGCTGTCGTTATCATAGCTTGAATCACTGCCATCTGTTGCTGGGTCAAAAACTGTCCAGCCTATATTGGGTATATATATTTCAGCCCATGCGTGCGCGTCTTTGCTGGTTAGTGTTTGAGCTGTGCCGTCGCCATTTTCAAGCATAAAGCCCTCTACATAGCGGGCGGGCAGGTTTACGCTCCTTGCGAGTACCGCCATTGCGCTGGCGAAATATGTGCAGTAGCCTTCCTTTGTTTCAAAAAGGAAATGCGCCACAAAATCTTGGTCTGTTGGGGGTTTTACCACATTTTGCGTATAGCGGTAGTTCTTTTGCAAGGCGTTTTTTATATTGATAGCCTTCTCATAGGGGTCTTCAGTATCGCCCGCAAAGCGCTGCGCGAGCTGTGCCACTATACCGCCATTTGTTAGGTGAGATGGAAGTGAATAGTATTTTTCGTTTAAGCTAAGGTAGCCTTCATCAGGCGTTTTAGGAAATGTATTATAAAGCGCTTGCAAGCTATCTCCAGCTATATAGTTTTCGTAAACAACCTCGTAGCTGTCGCCCGCCTTTAAATTCCTTGTAATAAAAAGCTCTGACGCCAAGTTGAAATACGGCACCATATGCGTGCCGAGCTGTATGGAGCGTATCCTCTGGGGGGTGAATAGCGTAGATGCGCTGTCCCTAAGTACATTTACCTTGACAGTCTGTTCTTCAAACCTATTTTCTTTAGGCAGTTCGTAGTTCATCAGGCTCTTTTTAAGGCCGTCAAAGCGTCTGGAATTAAAGCCGTAGCGCCTGTCGGAAAGAGTGTCCCGCCAAGTTCTGCCGCTGTAATAGTCCTTAATAGTGCCCCTTAAATATACCTTGCCCTCTGCAAATACCTCAAGCACGGGTACATCGGGGGGATTGGGTATACCGCCAAGCCCTCCGTCCTCCATAGGTTGCCAACCCTCGTTTTTAAGTGAGAAGGCGTTTCTTGTATCTGTAAAGAAAAAATAATCGTTTATAAACTGCCTTATTTCATCCGCTTTCTGTTTAAAATACGGGTCTGTTTCAGGGTTTTTGGGCGCGCTTATATAGGATAGTATGCTTATTATAAGCGCTATTGTTAATAGTATTATGGGCTTTGTTTTGCTTCTGGGTTTTTTAGCCGCAGGGGCGCTCTCTTGAATAGGTCTATTTATTATAAACATAAGCGGTATGCTAAGAGCCGCGGGAATATAGTATTTAAGATCTATTTTAGCGCCTGACAGCCATATAGTGGTTATTGTCGTTAGCATAAGCGGCAGGCTGTATGCAGGGTCTCCCGCCGCAAGCAGAGTTGCAAATATAGAAAGTAAAAACGCCAGCAGCATTACAGTTACATCGCTATAGAGTATAGCTACTTGCGCTACAGGGGCGGAAGATAATATTGCGACAAAGGCATTTGTCATATTTAAACCACCAAATAGGTAAATAGCGATGGCATAAATTACACCGCGAATTATATTGCCAATTGCTTTTGGCAGCGGTATATCTACATGGAGTAGAAATGTAAACACCGTAATTTGCATTATTGCGTAGCCTGCAAGCGGCAGCAGCGATGCGATGCCAAGTATTGGCAGCGTAATGGCGGTTGCTATAAGGCAGCTTAGCGCAAACATATATAGCCTATTTGGCATACTAGCTTGGAATAACATAGCGTACCTCCACCATATAGCGCTGCAATCTGGATATATATGGTATGCTCTGCTCGGTTTCAGGCTCTAGGCTTATATAATAAAAGCGTACATTTACTTTTAGCTTGCGTATGTTTTTTATAGCCTCAACTATATGGGCGTTTAAATTTGTGCTTATTACAGCACAAGCGCCAACCCTTCGCATACGGCTTAATTCTATGCCTATAATCTTTTCAAAGGGTTCTTCCATATTGAAACTAACTGCGGCAAGCTCTTCTTTTAGCATCTGGATATTTGTCATATTATCCTGATGAAATTCGCCTATGCGGCTGCCATACAGAGGTATGCGCACGGGCATAGACTGTTTAAGCTGGTTTTGCGCGATGGATAGCGCGGTTTCGCAAAGAGTATCCCTAAGGCGAAGCTCTTCTTCCTCTCCTTTGCCGCTTAAATTGGGGCGGCTTATATCAAGCAGTACAAGCGTATCAGGGGGAGCGGGCACTTCAAAGCGGCGCACTATAGGCTCTCTAAAGCGCATGGTAAGCTTCCAGTGTATGCGCTTTAAGGGGTCGCCCTCTCTGTAGCTGCGGGTATCTTCAGGTGATGTAATATCCTCTCCAGAGTCATTCGCCATAGCCTTGCCATCGTCCATAATGGGGAAGCTTAGGTTTTCCACATCAAATGTGCGGGGAAGGGATATTACATTCAGCTCGCTATCCTTTATCTTTTTGTTTATTCTAATTAAGCCGAATATATCGCTTATGGTAACCGAATTTACACGAAACGGAAAAACGCCTACATGGCTAAGCTCGCTTGTAAGCTGTGCGCTGTGCCTTTTGCGTGGGGATAGGCTTAGACTTGCGCTGCCCCTACCCTCTGGCATATCCATAGATAATACTAGGGGAGCTATGGGCAGTAAACCGCCTATTCTAATATTTACTGTAAGGCTTACGCTCTCGCCCCTCTCTTTTTTTGAGCTATCTAGCTGCTGGCTTATATCTATATAGTAATATACAAAAAATACGGAAAGCACAGAGAAGGATATTACAAGCGCAGCCGCCCTGTAGAATAGGTAGAATATAGTATCCCCAAGGCTTAGCGCGCATATTAGGTTAAAAAGCGCGGCTGAAAGCACTGCGCCAAGGCGGTGTGTCATGCCTTGTTGCCCGGTACCATTACATTTGCGAGTATTTCGCCAAGAACTTGAGAAGCGCTTATGCCCTTCATCCGCGCTTCTGGGCTTAGTATAAAGCGATGGCAAAGTACGCTGGGCGCCATAAAGCGTATATCATCGGGGAGTACATAATCCCTGCCGGCAAGTACCGCAAGCGCCTGTGCCGCGCGAAGAAGCGCAATAGCGCCCCTTGGGGAAGCGCCGAGTGTAAGGTTTGGGTGCTCACGGCTTGCGGCTACTATGCTTGCAACATAGCTCCTAGCTTCAACGCTCGAATATACTTCGCCCACCTGCCTTTGCATGGCGATAACTTCCGCTGCGGAGCATACGGGCATAAGGCTATCTAGAGGTGAATGCTTACCCGAGTAGCGATCAAGCACATCTATTTCCTCCTCTATGCTGGGGTAACCTATGGATATTCTAAGGAAAAAGCGGTCCATCTGCGCCTCAGGCAGGGGATATGTGCCTACAAAATCTATGGGGTTTTGCGTTGCAAGCACCATAAAGGGCTCAGGCAATTTGTATGTTGTGCCGTCTACTGTAACCTGCCCTTCTTCCATTACTTCCATAAGGCTGGACTGTGTTTTTGGGCTAGTGCGGTTTATTTCGTCCGCCAAAAGTATCTGGGTAAATACCGCCCCCGGCTTATACTCCATTACGCCAGTCTTCATGTTAAGCATTGTAAAGCCTGTAACATCAGACGGCATAATATCCGGCGTAAATTGTATACGGCCAAAGCTGCAATCCAGCGATTTTGCAAGCGCCGCCGCAAGGGTAGTCTTGCCAACGCCCGGCACATCCTCAATAAGTACATGCCCCTTGCAAAGAAGGGCTATAAGCGCAAGCTGTATGGCATCGTCCTTGCCTACTATTACCTTGCGTACATTGTTTAACAATCTATAGACTAAGCTGCGTGTATCTTCGCTCATCGAATACCTCCCATAAAAACAAGCTTATTATATATACATATCGAAAGTTTTGCAATAGAAGCGTAAAATAAAAGAAACAATTTACCTTTCGTTCATAGCCGTATAAATTAAAAAATTCTAACCCATAATTTATTTGTAATTAAGCTCTTTGCTGTATTATAAAGCTGTAAACGAAAGGAGGAGCAGGAATTATGCAGAGCAATATTAAAAGATATTTGGCTATGGTGGATTGGCAGCTTAGAGATCTCCCCAAAAAAGAGAGGGAGAGGATAATACAGGACTTACACTATGATATGGAGCTTAAAAGGCTGCGTGAAGGGCTTACAGAGGATGAGCTTATACTAAGCATGGATAACCCCGCCGAAATGGCAAAGCGCTATGGCGGCAAAGGGGAGCCCATGTACGCAAGCGATGTTGAGCAGGCGGAGGAAGCAGCCTACAAAAAGGAGAGGGAAAGGCTTGAAAGGGCTAAAAGGCGCAAGGAGTTCATGGAGGAAGAAAAAGAGGGCTTTAAGCGCAGCAAGGAGAATTTTGAAAAGCAAAACTCCAGCACATTTGCCAAAATTGCAAAGGGTATAATAGGCTTTTTCCTAGCTATACAGTTTCTTAAAATTATTCCCGGAATATTTGGCATAATAATAGGCATAGTGTTTTCGGCAATAGGCGTATCTTTTGTACTGCCAATAATAATATGGACTGTGTTATTCGTAATACGTATGACCCTGCTCCCGTTTAAGATAATATTTTCTATATTTAGAGGATTCTTTTCTTGGTGATATATTTTGGGGATTGATATAGAGCGGATATTAAGGTAAATATCGCATAGGATATGCGAAACACCTATATAAGGTGATAACATATAGAAAAAGCACAATAAGCGGAAAAAACCTATATTATTGTGCTTTTATAATGCCTTTAATGCGATTTACTGTGCTATAATCTGTTTTTAAGCCTAATATAATCTCTTATGAGTACAAACATAAGTATTAGATACACAACCGAAGCGCCGAAAGTAAAGTAGTGCGCGGTAGTATAAGATGGGTACGAGAAATGCATTATCCAAAAGAAAATTGTAATTAAAAGCAGAGGCAGCATTCTTTTTCTGGCTACGGATTTTAAGTAATCTAATCTTGATTCCCTGTCTGAAAACAGCTCCGTATTTCCTTCATCTGCGGGTTTTCTGTAGTACACAAACTCAACAAATTCAAATAAATATTCCCAGCCGTTTTCCTTAAGCATTTGTTTGTATTCTTCATCATTTTTATATTTTTCTCCCTTATAATCCAGCCTGTATACTATATCTTTAGGTTCGCCCACTTCAAAGGTGTAGCTGCCGGGAAAGCCTACGGATTTAAGGTGCAGCCCTTTGTTTGCCATTTCTCTTAGATATTCTTCTTCAAGGTCATACTGAAAAATTGTGAAAATCTTAGTTTTTCTAACAGTTTTAGCCATGTGTTTATCCTCCTTTGCCTTTTATTATAGTGCTTCCGGTGCATTTGAAAGCGTTTTTTTAAGGCGCATGTAATCCCTAAGCAGGAATATAACTGCAGCTATGGATATAGCGGATACAACGGATGCCAGTATATCCGTTAAATCTGTGGGTGAGCTTGAAAAAGCGCTATACCAAAGGCATAGGTTTATTAGCAGTATTGGCAGCCTTCTTTTTTCCATCATGGAAAGCACATGCGCTAATCTGGATTCCCTATTTGAATATAGCTCTATGTTTTCATCTTTCGCGGGCTTTATATGGTACGAAAAGTCTGCAAATTTAGTTATGTATTCCCAGCCGTTTTGTTTAAGTGTGTTTCTATATTCTTCTTCCTCTTTGTCATCTTCTCTAATAAAATCTAGCCTGTATACTATGTCTTTAGGTTCTCCTACTTCAAAGGTGTAAAAGCCGGGTAATTTGGCGGATTTAAAGTGCAGCCCTTTTTGAGACATTTCTCTTAGATATGCTTCTTCAAGGTCATACTGAAAAATGTTGAAAAACTTGAATTTTTTAACAGTTTTATTCATACACTGTCTCTCCTTTGCTGTTTTTATATAATCTTTCAATCCTTTTTAGTTCAATATCCAGAACCTCTCTGCCAAGGTCGTTTATTTTGTAAAATTTCCTTTTGTCCTCGTTCCGTATAAAGTCTATAAGCCCGTCTTTTTCCATTTTGGATAGGGTTCCGTACATGGTTCCCGGGCTTATGGAAACTTGGTTTCCCGTTATGTCGCTTACATATTTGCCTATATTATAGCCGTGCATTTCCTCCTGCAAGGAAAACAGTATATAGAACCCTGTTTCCGTCATTGGTACATATACCCTTCGTATTCTCTCGTCCATATAAACCTCCTTTCGCGCGCTACCCGTATACACCGCCTGAATTTACTCCGTCCGATATGCATTGTCTTTGGGAATTTGTGAAGCTTAGACCGATTATATGCACTCCACCTCGATACATCGAGCTTCGATACATGAAGTATATCACGCCTCGATATACTTGTCAACAGTTTTTTTGAAAAATTTTTAAGATTTTTTGTTTTAGGGATTTATTCTGTATTGGGCTTTGTCGATTATATTTTACCTTAGTTTGTTATATTTATAGGTACGCTAAATGGACTTGAATTTTATAATGCCAAACACAGGAACAAAAACCGTCCAAACACAGGAACGAAAACTAGCCAAACACTGGAATTGGCAATATAGTCGTTGGTTTATGATACCTAATTTTTAGTTAATATAATAATTCCATGTTAAATAATCTGAAATAACAAGCCTATTAAGCAAAGCTTATTTCAACTTATCAACCTAACTTGAAATAACAAGCCCATTTTGCTGCCCTTATTTCAAGTTGGTGCACCAAAATGAAATAAGAAGCGTTTTTGTCGCTCCTTATTTAATACTCATCTCAGCCTAAATCAGCTTTATCTTGTGCGCCTTTTCCGATTTGTCTTTGCTTTGCTAAGGCGCTATAGCACCGCTATGTTTCCTTCGCCAAGCTTTGCCAGATCAAAAAATTCGCTACAATCTATGCGCTGCTTTAAACTGAGATAAGTATAAGTTCATTTATTCAAATATATTCAATAGGGCAAAAACCAAACCCGTATTTATTGTATATTTACAAATTCTACAATGGCGGAATCGACTCCATACTGCTTAAGCGCTCCAAAAAGATTATTCCTATCGCTTGCATATACATGGGGAATATTAAGGCACTCCATTGCAGCTATAAGCACGGCTATTCCTGTGGGCAGTATATCAACCCTATCTTGCGGAACGCCTATAACGCCGCTGCGCTCATGTTTAGGCATGGCTGCAAGTTGTTTAAGCGCTTCTTTAGCATAATCTATGCTTATTTTTACATCGCTTTTAAGCAGAGAATAATCATCGCTTTTTATATATATTCTAGCTATTACGCTTGCAGTACCGCCAACAAAATACCATTTATCAAAATTAAACTTATTGCAGCTTGCAAATACTCTCTTTGCCGCGTCTATTGCTTCTTTTGCGCTTTCAATAGATGTAATATCATGCATATTGTACAGCCTCAGCGCGCCCATCTGAAAGCTTAGGCTCTTATTTTCGCAGGCTATCTCAGTTGAGCCGCCGCCTATGTCTATCATTGCGTATGGCTCATTTCCATCGCCCGCGCCTATGTATGAAAGCCTTGCCTCCTCCTCGCCTGAAAGTGTCTTTAGGCAAAGCCCAGTTTTTTCATTTATAGCTTTTATAAGCTCCTCAGCGTTTTTTGCATCCCTAGTCGCGCTTGTTGCCGCAAGGCATATTGCCTGCGCTCCAAGCGTTTTTGCTTTATTATATAGATTAAGTATAAGCTGCGCCATATCATCTATTGCGTTTGCGCTTAAATAGCCTTGGTTATCCAGTGACGATAGTAAGCGGGTTTCATACCTTTCCATAAGGGGGTATAAAAATAAAGGTATGTCCGCAACCAACATCCTAGTTGAGTTTGAGCCTATAATTATTGCTGCGAGCTTTTTCATTTGTTTTTAAATTCCTCAGGCGGACCTTCTTCGCCCCAGAGTACCGAAGGGTTTGTTATAACAAAGCGTATTTCGCCGGGGGCGATATATCCGTACTCCGTGCGAGCTATGTTGGCTATATATGCATCGCTTTCAGCTCTTTGAAGCTGATCTTTAAGTTTTTGGAGATGTACCTGCTGCATCTCTGTCTTGTAGCGGGTTTCAGATAGCAGCAGTTCCTTTTCTTTTATCCTATCGTCAATTCTGCGGCTTATCATGCTGCTAAGCGCAATAAGCACAAAGCACACAGCAATCACAGCCACAACAGGTACCCTGTACCGCTTACGCCTCTGCCGCCTTCTACCTCTCTTTTCCTTGCGCTCTATCTGTTTTTCCACATATGCCCCCTTTATTATATTTTATCTTTTTTGTATGTTTTGTGCAAATAGGGTGATTTTTCATTTTGAAAATATGCATGGAGATAATATATTTCCGATTGATTATTGCATATAAATCCACGCATATATGTAGAGCAAGCCCGATTGTGCGTTCGTAAAAATTACAATTACACGGAAGGTGTTCCCGTAGAAAGCCCTTTACAAGAACTTGTGTTCGATATATAATGCGCATAGGGGGTGGAATGATGCGAACAATACTGCACTCTGATGCTAATTCTTTCTATGCAAGCTGCGAAATTGCAAGGCGACCCGAGCTTAAACACAGCCCTGTTTCGGTTGGCGGAAGCGAGGAGTTGCGCCACGGCATAATACTAGCAAGCAATACCGAGGCTAAAAGCTACGGAGTAAAAACGGCTATGCCCTTATGGCAAGCGAGGAAGCTTTGCCCTAATCTTACAATACTTCCGCCTGATTTTAAGCATTATATATCCGTAAGCCGCTGTCTTAGGGAAATGTACGATGGACTTAGCCCCGTGGTTGAAAGCTTCGGGCTTGACGAGTGCTGGATAGATTTAAGCTCAAGAGGTACTACCCTTAAAACGGGTGAGGAAGCCGCGCTGTACCTGCGCGAGAGAGCAAAAAAGGAGCTTGGCATAACGCTATCTGTGGGGGTAAGCTACAATAAGGTGTTCGCGAAACTCGCCAGCGATTATAAAAAACCGGACGCCACTACGCTTATAAGCGAGGACAACTATAAATCCATAGCATGGCCGCTCCCCGCAAACGATATGATATTTATAGGCAATAAAACCAAGCAGAAGCTTAATAAATACGGCATACGCACCATAGGCGATGTTGCCCGCACTCCCCCCGAATGCCTTGAAAATTGGTTTGGTAAGCTTGGCTATATGCACCATGCCAACGCAAACGGGCTTGACAGAAGCCCCGTAATGAAAACAGGCTACGAAGTGGATGTTAAAAGCATAGGCAACAGTACCACCACCCCAAGGGATATGAGGGATTTGGAGGATGTAAAATGCGTGTTTACTATACTTGCCCAGTCCGTATCAACAAGAGTTCGTGAAGCTTACCTTAAAGGCAAATGCATTGCAATATCTGTTAGAGATACAAACTTAAATATAAGCGGCGCACAAAAAACTCTGCCACGCTACACCGCTCTTTGCAGAGATATTATAGACAGCGCAATGGAGCTGTTTATATCAAAGGGCTTTGAAAAACACCTCCCTCTGCGCTCAATAGGCGTTAAAATAAGCAGCCTAGTTCCATACGATGCCCCCGAGCAGCTAAGCATGTTCTCCCCAGTTGACACTAAACTAGAAGCGCTTGAAAGCGCGGTTTTCAATATACGCAAGCGCTACGGTATGCAATCTGTGCAGCTTGGAAACGCACTTCTTAAGGATGATTTCTTATCAATAAACCCCAAGGAAGAGCATACGGTGCATCCCGTGCCGTTTTTTAATGGGTAGGTAGCACGGGGGAGGAAGATAGAAAATCTCAAAAATCGCACATAAAAAAAACATGTTGGACTACAATGCATTTATAATACATGGAATTAAAACAAGAGATCCTTTGAAAAAATACAAACCCTAGATTAGAGAACCAGCAATAAAAATTATGCGGGATAGAGTGCGGAGAAGAAAGAAGATAGTGTATTATGTTAAAGAGTTCACATCATAAATGTTTGACTTCTCAGCACTTTTCGGTTCTAATATCGTTAAAATAACTTGATTTTAGCAATAATAGGGTTTAGAGTATATTTCAAACGATAAAGCGAATAATGATGTAAAAGGAAATTCGGGAAAAGATGAGCTAAATTACTTACCATCAGTTAAAATATAAGTACTACCAAATACCTAACTAATAGGAACCCTAAATTGCTCAATTCAATCTTAAACTAATCAAAAAATCTTGCACGGATTTTGTTAAGAGAGGAGATATGATATGCATAATCACATTACTGAAGCTATAAATTATAGTGAGGATTTAAACTTTTTTATTAAATTACTTGTACTCTCAAATGATAACAAGGACTTCACTCTATTTTATGGGTTTTGTGTTCCGACAAAACAACCTATATATTCATGGGAATTTCCTAGCACAGAAACCAAACAGCAAAGTATTTGCTCGGCAGTATTGTCTTGGAAAGAGGCTGCGACTTTTGCCCATAATTTAACTAACGCTACTCCTATCACTCTTAAAGGTAAAAACCTTAAATCGCCAAAATTGTTAAAACGTCCCGTTGCTTTATCGAATGATGGGAAGAATAAAACAACAGGACCGGTTTCTGAATTTTGTAGAGTTATAGAATATTGGAATACCGATAAGAATGCATTATTAGAAAAAATACAAGCTTCATTTGAGTCGGATGGAAAGGAATTATATCAAAATATTCAAAACTTATTGAAATGGGCACGAGAAGAATGTGGCATTGATTTTTATAAAGACGCAAAGCGTATAGGGAATTATGAGGTTTATGATTTACAGTCAAATGAAAATGCGTTTGATATGGAAATATATGAGGAATGGGGTTTGAAGAAAACAACTATTCTTAAAAGAACATTCTTTTCCAAAAACCTTATTGTAAACTGTGTAGCCGAACATCGTGGCAGAACAATTTTAAACCAAACAAAACTATTTCCGATTAGTGAACAACAATTAGATTTCTTTGCAGATGAACCAATGAGCCGTGTGATTGTTCAGGTTTGGGAAGTTAAAAGTGGAAACTTGATATTTTCAAAGGACTTAACCCTCATGATGAACTTATCTTTTACACTGAATATTGGTTCTCCAACTTATCAAATTCGTGATTCGTGGTCCAAAAAATTATTTGAATCCGCTTCTAATCTTAGCGACACAATAAAAGCTCAAATTGAAACTGTATCTAAATCCACAGCCACAAAAACAACGACAATAAAAAGTAGTACATACAATGCTATTGATAAGGCAATAGAAGATAGTAGAACATTATTATTTGGATATCAGCAGAATCAAACTAAAGGAGCCTTTATTTTTAACAATCATAAAGATGGTGAAATAAATAGTTTCTTAAAAATTAGAGAATATATAAAATTACCGTCTGTAAAAAAAGCAGTAATTGCTGATCCATATTTTGATGTTATTTCTGCACAAAAGTTGCTTGCAAGAATTCCACGTACTGATATGCAACTTTTCATTATTACATCCCTTACAGATAATGACTCTGATACCAATAACAAGAAAGATATTTGTAAACAAACTCGTGAATTTTTGAATGATAATGCAAGTATTCTTCATGATAATTTATCGATTATCAATCTAACTCGTGGAAAAAACCCTGCTTTTCATGATCGATATCTTATTCGTTTTTTTGATGATGGAAGAATTGATGGGTTTTTACTTAGTAATTCATTTAATTCAATGGGTCAATTTTATCCGTTTGTCATTGCCCCAATGGAACAAGTTGTTTGTTATGAGGTTTGTGACTATTTGTATGATTTGTGTAATACAGAGGTACAATCTAAGCGATCTCGCAAAGAGCGTATCAATATTGAGTTTTTATGTAATTTTCGTAAAGGACATAAATCAAAAGCTACGGTGGAATCAGAGTATCTTCCTTTTGATTTATGGCTTTCTCATTGGTGTTTAGATGGAGAATTTCCGAATATTCCAAAGGAGGAATTAGCATCTGTTGTTAATACTTTATGGGAACACTGGGAAAATGACAGAATATTAACATGTAAAATGCTGAGTTATCTTGGCTCAACTGAACGTCCATGGTCAGCAAAAGATTTGGCATATGAGATAGAAAGCGTTGATGGAGCAGAAAAAGGATTTATAAAAAAATTTGTCAAAATCGCTAAAGTAAAAGAAAAACAGCAAAATCACATCGCAAACGGAATAAACTCGGATGTATATGTTCGCTCAGCATTACTAAAAGGACAAGGCGAACCAAGCCGCCAAGGTTTATCAAAGTTATTTCATGAGTCCGGATGTGTTTTTTATGCAGGAGATAATTGGTTAAAGGGAGGATATAAGCTATTACTCCAATTGGAACCGTCAAAATTTATTATACTGTTAGACGAAATAAAATCACCTCTTATGTTCGATGTATTGTCAATGCAAATGTTGTTTTATTCTTGGGATGGAATATTATTTAATGCTGCCATAAATTCTAAAAATACATATGTCAAATTACTTTGCGGTGAATATTTGTTTCATCAACTAAAAGAAAACAGATTGACCGCTACACAAATTGAAGAAGTTATAACAAAACTATCACCAGCAGACAGTAGCTTACAGCTTTCTTATCTTCTATCACAACTTGTCTTTTACGCTCGTACTTCTCGTTTCAACAAAGTAAAAGAAGAGACGGTCAATTCTATATATGTCTGGATGATAAAAAAGCTGGCGGTTTATTTGACACGATGTAATGAAGAGATGCAGTCATTAGCATTGCATTGGTTGTATGATTGTGAAATTCAATCTAATTGCATGCTTCGTATGAACTTAGCGGAAGTGGAATCTGATTTGGAAATCAGAAATAGATTATATAAAGAAATCATTACTGCTATTGAATTTGATCTGATAAAAACTACATATAGTAGGGACATTACTAAACTTATAGATATATACTTGCAAGCAATAGATGCTCTTTATGGGCAAAAATCAGAGAAAGAATTATTAGGGGGAATTATAGATTGGCGGGTGTTTGAAATAGCTACTGAGCCGGTATTAATGAATTATAATTATTCAAAATGGTCATTAGCTGATGTTCGTGCCAAATGGCAAATGTGTATTCTCAAAGAATATATCTCACGGAACCCTTATTCTGAAAAGGCAAAAGAATGGTTAGAATACTGGGAACCACGCATGAAAGCAATTGATTAAAAGTTTCAAAGTAACTACCTAATAAATATATAATTTTCTGAATTGTATTGGTAGTGTCAATAGTTTTGTGTAACCCTTCTTGTAAAATACATTGTTAAGCCTTCTATTGCTTCCCCCTAGGGGGAAGCGGTTTTTTCGAACATTTCGCTTAGTTCTGCTTGTACTTGTGCAAA
>JAAYRU010000022.1 GCA_012518615.1 Christensenellaceae bacterium
CAGATATGGAAAGAACTGCGAATACAAGGTTTTAGAAACGAAGTATTTGCAACACTTGAAGCGGTTATAGACCGATTGAGTAAAACAATAAACAAACTGACCTGCGATACCGTTAAAAGCATCACAGGTCGGGATTGGATATTAGAGCTAAATTAAGTTGAGAATAATATAAGCTTATTTATACTCTTCCCTAAGCGCAAGGGGTTTATCAAGTATTTCGCTCATAACCACCGCTCCTGCTAATCCTTTAGGAGAAAATAGTTTAGCAGCTTTGCTAGTACTTGCAACCTGCGGTTTTTTGTCCACAGTTTTTCTAACGGGTTTAGTATAGTTGTCTTCTTCGCTTACAAACGAGAAATAGTCCTCCTGCACATTTGCTGTCGCCTTTGTAGGCTCAACAGTTCTACTTGCCCTCATAGGTTCGGAAACTCTGGCTACTTTTGCAGGTTTAGCTGCCGTAGCCATATTGGCAGGTTCCGCTTTTCTATCTTTCCTTGAGTGCTTTTGTGCCTTATTTGGTCTTGCCTTTGGCATATTTACAGGGCTAGACTTTCCCTTTGCCGCTGTACCGCCTTTTTGTTCTTTTAAGATTTTAGTTACGGATTTTATGTATCTACCTATAAAATATAAAACCAGTATAAAAAGAAGATCGCCCATATTGTTACCCTATTACTTGGAAGGGTCTTCCTTATTTGCATTATCCCCTTCAATTTCAGCGGATTTTGATATGGCTTCCCTCATTGAAGTATCAGCGGATACATTTTTAAGACGATAGTAATCCATAACGCCAAGCTTGCCGGTTCTTAGCGCATCTGCCATTGCAAGGGGTACTTCGGCTTCAGCGGCTACTACCTTAGCGCGCATTTCCTGTACTTCAGCCCTCATCTCCTGCTCTCTTGCAACCGCCATAGCGCGCCTTTCCTCTGCCTTTGCCTGCGCTATGCGCCTATCCGCCTCAGCTTGATCCATCTGCAATTGCGCGCCTATATTGCGCCCTACATCTACATCGGCAATATCTATAGAGAGTATTTCAAATGCGGTACCCGCGTCAAGACCTTTGTTTAAAACAGTCTGGCTTATCCTGTCCGGGTTTTCAAGCACTTCTTTATGGCTTTTAGATGAACCTATAGTTGTAACTATACCCTCACCTACACGGGCGATAATGGTTTCTTCGCCCGCGCCGCCAACCAGCTGCGCTATGTTGGTACGCACCGTAACCCTAGCCTTTGCCCTTAGCTCTATACCATCTATAGCCATAGCGGATACAGGCGGTGTTTCTATAATCTTGGGGTTTACGCTCATCTGAACGGCTTCTAGAACATCTCTACCCGCAAGGTCTATAGCGCAGGCCTGCTCAAACTGAAGCGGTATACCTGCCTGTTGGGCGGATATCTGCGCCTTTATAACGCGCTCTATATTACCGCCAGCCAAAAAGTGTTTTTCAAGCTGGTCTATAGTTAAATTAAGCCCCGCCTTGCTTGCGGTTATAAAAGAATCCACAAGCCTATGCGGTGAAATGCGCCTAAGCCGCATACCTATTAGAGAACCAATGGTCATAGGCACGCCCGAAGCTCTTGCTCTAACCCAAAGCCCTATAGGCACGTAGCGGAAAAACACTACAATTAGCAGAAGTAATGCAAATACTACAACTCCAAGTAAAATTTCAGACATTTTTTTCCTCCTGATTATCCAGATTTACTACTACCAAACGAGGTCCATCAACCTGCACAATTTGCAGCCTTGCGCCCTTTGGTATAAATTCCCCTTGGCTTACTACATTAAGGCGCTCATCGCCAAACAGAGCTATGCCGCTTGGGCGCAACATGCTAAGGCTCGTGCCTTCCTTGCCTAGAAGGTCTTGCCTGTCTTCTGTTGCTATGTAGCCTTCCTCTTTTTTTGATGAACTCTTAAGTATTAAAGAGGATTTTGATAGCCGCCCCTTGTTTGTAGACCTTATGGACAGCGTTACCGCAAGCGCCACAAGCGCAATTGCAATAAGCAGCACCGCAAGACCTGCAAGCGCGCCATGCTCCTTCCACGCAAGATACACACCTATAAACATAAACACTACGCCTGCTATGCCCGGTATGCCAACACCAGGCATATACATTTCTATTATAAGAAGTACCGTCGCCACCACTAGGGATATTATTATCGGTAGGTTTTCTATAATAAAGTCCAATATATCCTCTCCTTTCCACAAATTAATTGTATCATATTTTAAACAGCTGAGCTATGAAAATTATGGCGTTTAATTACAAAGCGGGTCACAAATTGCCCAGTATTCGCTTTAGCTTTAGTATATCCTGCTCATACACGGGCTTAAGATCCGGCTTATATATAAGCGACGCGGGGTGATATAAGGGAAAAACCTTTGTTTTTTCGTTATAATCAAGCATTATCGAGTGATAGTAACCTATCTTATATTCGCTGCCAAACAGAGCCTGAAGCGGGGTATTTCCAAGCGTAGCAATAATTTTAGGCGATATTAGCTTTATTTCATCATTAAGCCAAGGGGTAAAAATAGTAATCTCGTCTTCGTTTGGCGCTCGGTTGCTTACAGTGCCCCTTAAACTTATCCTTGTGGGGCGCACTTTTACTACATTGCTTATATATACATCTTCCCTGTTGATTTCAAGCTTTTCAAGTATTATATCTAGGTTTTTGCCCGCCTTGCCTACAAAGGGTCTACCGAGCCTCTCTTCATCGCCGCCGGGCGCTTCGCCTATAAACATAAGCATCGCGTTTTGATTGCCCTCTCCGAACACTATTTTTCTACCGTCTGATAAATGCTGTAAGGCAGTTAGCATAGAGCTATTAAGGCTATTTATCATAAATACTAACCAATATCTAAACTCAGCACTGTTGTGCGTATATCATGCCTTAGCCAGTTGCCAAGGCTAATAAGCAGCAAA
This sequence comes from Christensenellaceae bacterium, assembly GCA_012518615.1. Classification (GTDB taxonomy): domain Bacteria; phylum Bacillota; class Clostridia; order Christensenellales; family Aristaeellaceae; genus DTU024. The sequence continues at coordinate 2,916 of JAAYRU010000022.1, forward strand.
ATTAGTATAAGTATTAATATTACCCCTAGTATTATGGAAAAAAAGTCAGACATACCGGCAGCAAAGCGCATCTGGTCCTCCCGCCTTTCCATTTCCTCCTCCATATCGTATAGCTCTTGATGTATATCGTCTTTATGCCACATAATGTTCACCCCTTATTATGATACATGGCTCAATATTTCCTCAGCATTTTCGCTAAACTTGCCTGTGCATAGCATATTATCAAAACCCTGCTGGCGCAGCGCCTCGTATACTACTATTGCAACAGAGTTTGATAGGTTTAATGACCTCGTGCCTTCAATCATGGGTATGCGAAAGCTGTTATCTATATTAGCTTTAAGCAGGTTTTCCGGCAGACCCTTGGTTTCAGGGCCGAATATAAAATAATCGTCCTTACCGTAAGTTACAGAGTAATAATTTTTCTTAGCCTTAGTGCTTAGGTAGCGGAAAACGCCGCCTTTATTTGCACTGTAAAAATCTGAAAGGCTGTGATAAGTATTGAGCTTTAAGTCGCCCCAATAATCAAGCCCTGCTCTTTTAAGGTATCTATCCTCAAGTGAAAAACCCAACGGTTCAATTAGGTGGAGAGTTGTTCCCGTAGCTACGCATGTGCGGACGATATTGCCCGTATTCTGTGGTATCTCCGGCATATAAAGCACTACATGCATAAGCTTTCCATTCCTCCAACTTTTCAAAAAGCGTTTTATAAAGTATACTGTAAGCATAGATATTTTTCAACCGAGAAGGAGTGACATCAATGAAAGAACCGATTTTAACCGTACTCGCGGCAGGGATAGGCAGCCGTTTTGGCGGTCTTAAGCAGATGACCCCCTTTGGCGCACATGGCGAAGGGATAATAGACTATTCACTATACGATGCTATGCGCGCGGGCTTTAAACGCGTTGTTTTCATAGTTAATAACAAAATCAAGGACGATTTCCACGATTTTATAGGCAAAAATGTTGAAAATCGCATGGAAGTTACCTATGTATGCCAAGAGCTGGATATGCTGCCCGATGGCTTAAAGCCACCCAAAGACAGGGTTAAGCCTTGGGGTACAGGCCATGCGGTGCTGTGCGCAAGGGACGCGATTGACGCACCCTTCTGTGTTATAAATGGCGACGATTTATACGGCAAAAGCGCGTACGAGAAAATGTACAATTACCTTATAAAGCAGCCTAAGGCGGGCGAATACAGTATGGTAGGCTTTGAGCTTGGCAATACGCTATCCGAATACGGCTACGTATCAAGGGGCGTTTGCGATGTGTCCGATGAAGGCTACCTAAACAGCGTGGTTGAAAGGCTACATATTATAACTTCTGTAGATGGTCCGCTTTACACACTGGATAGTAAGACATACTATGCGCTTCCTGCCGACACTACAGTATCCATGAATATGTGGGGCTTTACTGAGGATTATTTAGACCACTTGGTAAATGGTTTCAGCCACTTCTACAAGGAAGCTATGGCTACAAACCCACTTAAAGCAGAGTACCTGCTGCCAAACATAGTAGGCGCATTGCTTAAGGAAAACAAGGTAAGCGTTAAGGTGCTTCCCTCTTCCGACAAATGGTACGGTGTTACAAACGCCTCCGACCAGCCCTATGTGGAAGAAGCCATACGCAAAATGACAGCGGCAAATATCTACCCCGACGGTCTTTGGAAATAGCTTTCTTTTTTAACATAATAAGCAATCGATTAGGGGAGAGTTTTTCTCCCCTCTTACATATATCTCACTATACAAACCTTTAGATTTGTTGTAGGGTTCGTCGGCAACTATACCCCATATGGAATTGCTACACAGACTGATTACATACCCATAATACTAGAAAAGTCAAACGCCCTTGTAGTAGGGCATTTGATTTTTCTATAGGTTATACACTAACACTAGCCTTGTCCTTCCCCCAAAATCTTTTCTCTAAAGAGAGAATTCTGCTCTGACAATTCCTCAAAGGTTCCGCTGGCAACAAGACATCCCTTGTCCATAAAGAGGATACGATGGCTATTTTGGATAGAAGATATACGGTGTGCAATTGAGAGAAAAACCCTATTTCCCAAAAAATCATTCATCGCCATATTTAAGCGCTCTTCATTGGCAGAATCCAAAGAGGACTGGGCTTCATCAAAGATAATAAAAGAGCTGTCCTTTAGTATGGCACGGGCAATGGAAAGCCGCTGCCTTTGTCCACCGGAAATTTTTAATGCCCTTTCCCCAACTTCTGTATCATATCCCTTGGGGAAGTCTTCAATAAACTCATGTGCCTGAGCAATCTTTGCAGCTTGCCGGATCTCCTCTTTTGATGCGCCCGGTCGTCCCATTGCAATGTTGTCTTCAACGCTCCTTTTAAATAAATAGGTGTGCTGTGAAACTACAGACAGTGCATTTCTCCAAGACTCCAGCGTATATTCTCTGATATCTCTGCCATTAACTAGAATCCGTCCTTTTTGAGGGTCTGCATAGCGTTGTATAAGCCTTATAATCGTTGTTTTTCCTGAGCCTGACTCTCCAACCAGAGCAACCTGCTCACCTTTTTTTAAGCTAAAGCTAAGTCCCTTAATTTGCGGCTCGGAGGTGCCCGGATAGGTATAATAGACATCTTCAAAAACAACAGTTTCAATAGGACCTTCAAATACCAATCCGCCCTTATCTTCTACAGATATGGGAACATTAAGTAGATTGATTACCCGTTCACTTGCAGCAAAAATAGACGAGAATTGAGAGGACATACTCATAAATTTATTAAGCAACTTCACAATACAAGCATTAAGACTAATAAGAGTGGGCAGCCAAGCAAGGCTAAACTCACTGCTTATCTTTAAATGACTGGCTATAATCAATGTGCATAAAGTCAAGAGAGTCACAATACACAAGGTGTACATATATTCCCGAGCCCTTCTTAGGGCATCTTTTTTCTTGGCTTCATCATAGTTATCAACAGCAATACCAAACCTCTGCAAATATCTGCGCCAAGCATTAAAGGTCAACAAGTCTTTAAGCCCTTGTACTAAATCTACTCCAAAGCGAGCAAGGATTCCGTAATTCTTACGCACTTCATGCCCATCTTCTTCCGATCTCTTTTTAAAGATTACAGCACTAAGGAGATAGCCCACAATCCATAGCAAGGCGTTTAGAGCAAGCAGCGGATGAAGATGAAAGTAAAAGGAAAGTATCATAAGAGAGATAACCACGGTGACGATGAAGATGTTGATGGTATGGGCATAAAACCACTCTAATAGATTCATGTCATTAGACACAATGGAAACAATCTCTGCAGAACTCATTCCCTTGCCAAAGATAGGCTGTGCTCTTTCTAATCGAGCATAGATGTCTTGACGCAGTTTGTACAAAATCCGATAGGCGATATCGTGTTCTGTCCACATATTTATATAGCCAAAGCTCGCCTGCAGAAATGTAAGAATTATCAAAGCTAACAAAAAACCTTGATAGTTCATAACTGCTCCCCTAATAATGCCCCCTATAACATAGGAAATCAGAAAGAGAGAAGCCATGGGTATCAGCTCGTACACAAAACAAATCACAACATTAAGCACCATGTACCAGCGCAAAGAATGAAGATACTTAAATAATGAGGATATAATTTCAAATCGTTTCATATTTCGCCTCCGACTTCATCAAAGGATACAAGGCTTGCTTGGCGAGCAAGTAATTCAACATATTCGGGGCTGTTTTTAATAAGTTCTTGATGGTTACCGGAAGCCATAATGCAACCGTCTTCCAAAAGATATATTTTGTGTGCATTTACTATAGTAGAAATACGATGAGCAATTATACATAGGGTTTTATTCTCTGCTAAGCGTTCCATGGCAGCCTGAATAGATTTTTGGTTTTTTTCATCCAAACTCGATGTCGCCTCGTCAAAGAGAATCAACTCAGCATCCCTAAGAAAACACCTTGCAATGGCTAAACGCTGTCGTTCTCCCCCGGAGAATCTTGCACCGTGTTCACCCACTAAAGTATTTATGCCTTGGGGTAATTTATCCACCACATCTTTAAGTTCGGATTTTTCTATGACTTCATGTAATTCTTCTTCGCTTGCGTCTTCCTTTGCAATCAGTAGGTTATCTTTAAAACTAAGATTAAACAGATATGGCTCTTGCCATACTGCCGCAAGTTTACTCTGCCAATTTTCACAGCTTTCTTTTGACAGCACATCGCTACCCCAATATATTTTCCCTTCTCGATAAGGATAAAGTCCTGCAATAAGTGAACTTAGTGTAGATTTACCACTTCCGGACTCACCTACAAAGGCTGTAATCTTGCCGTCTTCCAATTCCACCGATACATCCTTAAGCACCCTTGCTCCGGTGCTGTAGGAAAAGCTTACGCCTTCTACCTGAAGTCCTGTAGATTTTTCTGCAGGAGGGTCAAAATAACTTCTCATCTGCCTTTCTTCAGTTTTTAAAAAGTCTGTAATTTTGCCAGAAGCACTTAAGCCGTTAAATCCTAGGTGCCAGGCATTCATCAGCACCTGTACAGGACCAAAACAAGAGCGAACAATAAAGAGAATAAGGACAAGTTCTGAAAACCCTATTTCACCTTTTAAACCGCAATAGGCTGCATAAGCTATAGAGAGCACGGAGCCCGTACCGGAAAAGAGCTCAAAAAGAAAATTCTCAATGGTGGTAACTTTCATATTGTCCATCGTCTTTTTATGAATAAGCTTCGCCTTGGCTTGAATCTTCTCTTTTTCCACTTTACAAGCAGGGAGATTTTTTAATGTTTGCATTCCTTGAATGAGATCCAAGAAATCTGAGCCAAAGGCATCATACTCCGCCCAAACCTCTTTTCCTGTAGACCAAAGGTATTTATAGGTAAATAAAGGCAAGATTATTACGCCGAGCAGTCCCGCCAACATAATATAAGCAGTGGTTGCGTTTATAAAGTAAATATAGATAATCGTTCCCACAGATACACTCAAAACCGTAAAAAGCGCCGGAATATATGTAGAATAATACGGACCTAAGGCTTCTACACGGTCTAAGAGTAAGGTATAAAGCGCTCCGCTGCGGGCATCATCTGTATATGTGAGCCCTAGGGTTTTTATTTTTTCAAGCATCCTTTCCCTAAGATTTCTTTTTACATGAGCTTCGCAGTTGGCAGTCCAGCTTAACACTAATGGCTTAAGAAGTATCTGTAGAAATGCCATAGCCAAAAACAGCAGCAACAAAGGCAAATCAAGGCTTAATTCTTGTACTAAGCCGCTAACTATTTTGGATAGCGTATAAAACTGAATTAAATTTAAAAATGCAGTTAAGGCAACAACAAAGGAAACTCTAAGGATATAGCGTTTGCTTCCTCTTGCCAAAAATAATAATGCTCTATTAATTAACACACTTCATCTCCAACTTTATAAAGCTTGATTTATCATAACTCGGGAATGTCCCGCTGTTGTTTTACTATTTTCTGCAGAAACACGAAAGATTTCTTCAAACATTCCAACACTCAAAACTTTCTCGGGTTCTCCCTGTGCGACCACTGAGCCTTCATTAAGTACATAGACATAATCGCAAAATTCCAAGGTAAGATTAAAATCATGAAAAACTGAAATTACCGTCTTCTTTAAGTCCTTAATCAGGCTCATAAGATGCCACTGATAATAGACATCTAGGTGATTGGTTGGCTCATCAAGAATAAAAATCTCAGCTCTTTGAGCTAAGGAGCGAGCCATTAAGACCCTTTGCTTTTCCCCGCCGGATAAATTCGAAAAAAACTCATCTTTATAGTCCGCCATGCCTACATAGTTCAAAGCATCAAGCACAATCTTGAAATCTTCCTGATTTTTGGATTGATAGACCTTTTTATGGGGAGAGCGCCCAAGCATAACAATTTCAAGAACCTTGTAATCAAAGGCAAAATCCATTTCTTGACGCATCACCGTTACAAGCTTAGCACTGTCCCTTAAACTCAAGCCGGAAATGTCCCGCCCATCAATATAAATTTGATTTTCTTCAACAGGAAGTACACGATAAATATGTCTTAGAAGGGTGGTTTTGCCGGAACCATTTGGACCGACAATACCAACAAACTGACCTTTTTTAGCCTGAATACTGACATTATTTAAAATCTCTTTACTACTTATGGCATAACTTAAATTCGATACCTTTACATACTCTTCCATCTTTTCCTTCCCTTCTTCCTTTGCATTTAAAAAACGGCTTATAGTCGCCCGGTCTTGTTTTGGCGAAAGATAAGATATACAAAAAACGGTCCGCCAAAAAATGCGCAAAAGATGCCGATGGGAACTTCTTTCGGTGCCAACAACACTCTAGAAAGCACTTCAATGCAGGCTAAAAACAGCCCTCCCACAAAAAAGGCTAGTGGAAATAGTTTTTTATGGTCAGCACCAAATAGCATTCTTACGGTATGAGGGATAATATAACCGACAAAGCCGATGGCGCCGGAAGAAGAAATAAGTACTCCGGTAAGAATAGAAACCGTAACCATAACAAAGCCACGCATAAGGCTGGTGTTCATGCCTAGAGTAACCGCTGTACTTTCTCCTAGAGAAATAAGATTAAACCTGTCTGAAATCACGGTATACAAAAGAGTAACGATGATTGAGCTCAACACAGGGAGAGCCAAATTGCTCCACCTTGCGCTGGAAAGAGAGCCCCACATCCACATGGCAGCACTGTTCTTCTCCAAGGCATTAGGTAATAGAGTGATGATAAATTGACCAAGGGCATTTAAAATCAACGCTACAGCCATACCGGTAAGAATTAACCTGTTGGTACTGTTGCCTGAAACATTGCCCCCCATGCCCAGTGAATATACTAAAACCATAGCCAGCATAGCTCCCAAAAAGGCAAACAAAGGAACCACTAAGGGGTTGGTTAAGAGGCTGCCAAAAATCAGAAAGCAGAAGGCTACCATAGCGGAGGCGCCACTTGATAAGCCCAGAATATAAGGGTCTGCAAGAACATTTTGAGTAATGGCTTGCATGGCACAGCCGGCGACGGCTAAGCCGCCACCGACCGCTAAAGCCAAGATCATCCTAGGCATACGCATATTAATCATTATAACTGCATCATTGCCCTGAGCCATAGGATCAGCTCCTCTGAAGATAGTATCGACAAGAAGCTGTACTCCTCGAGCAAAGTCGATTTTAACGCCCCCCAAAATAGACCCGGCAATCACCACGACTATAGCAAGAAGCACATAGACTATCAATGACCAAATCAGTATTTTGGAAGAAGATGTGGATTGAGGTCTATTCATAACTACTCCCTAAAAGTCTATTTTTCAAAAATATCTTTATGAGCTTCACGAGCCATCTTTTCTATTGCGTCAAAGTTATGAAGACTTGGAAAATACTCTATTCCGGTAAGAATGATATAATTTTTGTTCTTAATAGCTTCCACTCCCTGAAGTTCGGGGATACTTTCGATGTACTCAATTTTTTCGTCTGCTTCGCCAGCAGTAAAGTATTCAATAAATACGATATATTCGGGGTTAGCCAGTAAAATTTGTTCATGAGTTGCAACATCAAAATCCGATTGGAAGTTATCAAACACATTTTTAAGCCCTGCTCGTTTTAGAAGATTGTTTTGAAAACCTGTTCCACCGGGAGTCATAATGCCGGTCTTATCTTGAAAGTCGAAAACAAAGGCAGTCTTGGGCTCAAATCCTTTTAGCTTTTCTTCCACAGATTCTTGCTTGCTTTTAAGCTTTTCAATTTCTTGCGCTGCCCGTTCCTCTACCCGGAAAATTTTCCCTAAATTCTCCAGCTCTTTATACACCACATCAAGATCGGGACTATCTCCATAGGAACCTACGGTTGCGTAGGGATAGATATTGTTTTGGAGCAAATCTTTTAATGTTGCAACTTTTGTTGAGGAGGCTTCTGCAAAGTGATAAGATTGACCGTAAACCATATCTGCGCCTTCAGCTAACACTGTTTCCATTCCCGGTACGCCCCTTACAACTTCAGGTAAGACCTTTAAATTATCCATTTTCTTCAAAAGTTCGGGATAGACATGTTCAGGTAAATACATACAAGGCGTGAAGCCTACAACTTTGTCCTCTAAACCAAGAAGCGCCATGTTCTCTACATTTTCATAGCCAACGACAACAACTTTTTCAGGAATCTTTTCGTAGGTAATCTCTTCGCCCATGACATTCAAGGTAACAGCTTCCGCTTTACCTTCATCGCTATATACACTTTGAGCGACCAATAGCAGTGAAGCAATTAGAATAAGCAACAGCAGCAAAGACTTGTTTTTTTTCATACAATAACCTCTTTTCTTGAATTTTTAAATATTTGCTGATTTTGTTAGGCTTTCCTAACCGGATAGGATAATACCAATATTAATCTTAATTGTCAAGGCTTATTCAAGTTTTTGTTTTTCCTGAGTTTTACACTTTAACACAGGAATAAGTCCCTAAAACCGTTGAAATTACTGACTTATTGCGGTTTAACAAAATTATTTTTAGCTGTTTTGTATATCTAACAAAAAACGCTTGAATTTAAAGGCTTAGACGTGTGTTTTGCCAAAATGCGCAGATATACACCCTAAAACAACTTGAAAGTCTGTAAAGCGTTGAAAACAAAGGGTTTATAGCTGTTTTTTGTTCCAGCAACTGTAAAACTCAGGAGTTTTTGTTTTTTGATCTTACACCACATGCCCGCCATACTACAAAAAGCGGTTCTAGTACTCAACTAAAACCGCTTTTGTTTACTGTTTTGTTTGATTATCCTCTGTTTACTTAACTAATTTAACGAGATCCTGCTTAGAGCGCACGCCTACGGATTTACCCATCTGTTCGCCATCCTTAAAAGCGATAATAGTAGGTATACTCATAATACCGAACTGCGCCGCAAGCTCCTGCTGCTCATCTACATTTACTTTTGCAACCTTAATATCGGGGTTCTCCTTTGCAATTTCATCTAATACAGGCGCTATCATACGGCAGGGACCGCACCAGCCAGCCCAAAAATCTACCAATACGGGTTTATCTGAATTTATTACTTCACTTTGAAAATTAGCTTTCGTTACTTCTACTGTTGCCATTTATCATCCAACCTTTCATTTAATATAGGAACAATATATATATACCCTTAAAACAAAGATTTAAACATCCTTAACCACTAGGTTAAGCAGCCGTCCGGGTACGAATATTGTTTTTACAAGCTTTTTACCCGCTATTAAACCCTGTACGGTTTCATTTTCTGCTACAAGTTTATCCGCATCATCACGGCTTAAGTCGCTTGGAACCATAAGGCGTGAGCGCAGCTTGCCGTTTATTTGAAGAGCTATTTCAACTTCGGGAAGCACAAGGTATTTTTCATCATAACTTGGCCACTCTTGTTTGTATATAGGCTCTCCAAAGCCCTGAAGCTGCCATGTTTCCTCGCTAATATGCGGGGCAACGGGGCTTAGTACAAGCAGAAGCGCCTTAAGCTCCCCACGGCTAATACTGCCAACCGAATAGACCTCGTTTACATATGTCATCATGGCGGCTATGGCGGTGTTGAACTTCATTGCTTCATAGTCTTCGCTTACTTTTTTAATCATGCTGTGGGCATGGTAGAGCATATTCTTCCTTATGTTTTCTTCTTCTGTAAGCATATCCTGAAGGCGCCAAACCCTTTCAAGGAAACGCCTGCAACCCCTAGCGCCATTCATACTCCAAGGTATGGCTTGGTCAAACGCGCCCATGAACATCTCATAAAGGCGGAAAGCGTCAGCGCCTATTTCCTCAACAAGGTCGTCAGGGTTTATTACATTGCCGCGGGACTTGCTCATCTTTTCGCCGTTTTCACCGAGTATCATTCCGTGGCTTGTACGCTTATTATAGGGCTCCGGTGCTGAAACCAAGCCTAAATCGTGAAGGAACAGATGCCAGAACCTGCTGTACAATAGGTGCAGCGTGGTGTGCTCCATGCCGCCGTTGTACCAATCAACGGGCATCCAGTAATCAAGCGCTTCTTTAGAAGCAAACTCCTCATCGTTATGGGGGTCACAGTAGCGCAGGAAATACCAGCTGGAACCCGCCCACTGCGGCATGGTATCTGTTTCGCGCTCCGCATCCCAACCGCATTTGGGGCACTTGGTTTTTACCCAGCTTTCAAGCCTTGAAAGGGGACTCTCACCTGTATCGGTAGGCTCATAGTTTTCAAGCTCGGGCAATAAAAGAGGAAGGTCTTTTTCATCAAGAGGCACCATGCCACAAACAGGGCAGTGCACAATGGGTATAGGCTCGCCCCAGTAGCGCTGGCGGCTGAACACCCAGTCCCTTAGCTTATAGTTTACCTTGCGTACGCCTATGCCTTCTTTTTCTAGCCAATCTATTATGGCATTCTTTGCAACTACAACCTGCATACCGTTTATAAAGCCACTGTTTACAAGTTCACCAATTTCAGGCGTGTAGGCAGCTTCTTCAACATTGCCGCCCTTTACAACCTCTACTATTGGGAGATTAAATTTCTTAGCAAATTCCCAGTCCCTATCATCATGAGCGGGAACCGCCATAACAGCGCCCGTGCCATAGGAAATAAGCACATAGTCGGACACCCAAATGGGTATACGCTTATTAGTACAGGGATTAATAGCGTACAGCCCTTTAATTTGGACGCCTGTTTTGTCCTTGGCAAGCTCAGTACGCTCAAATTCGCTCTTTCTGGCAGATTCTTCCCTATATGCTATTATTTCATCATAGTTTTCTATTTTGCTTGATAATTCATCTATATAGCTATGTTCAGGAGCCAACACCATATATGTTGCGCCAAAAAGCGTATCCGGTCTTGTGGTATATACGCTAAGCTCCTTATCAGTACCGTCTATCTTAAAAGAAACTTCCGCGCCCTCGCTCCTGCCTATCCAGTTGCGCTGCTGATGCTTTACCTGCGGGATAAAGTCCACATCGTCAAGCCCTGCAAGCAGTTTTTCCGCGTACTTGGTTATACGAAGCATCCACTGGTTTTTTACCCTGTGTATTACTTCGCTGCCGCAGCGCTCACAAACGCCGTTTACGACCTCTTCATTTGCAAGACCGCATTTACAGCTTGTACACCAGTTGATAGGCATTTCAGCCTTGTATGCAAGCCCGTTTTCATAGAGCTTTAAAAAAATCCACTGAGTCCACTTATAGTAGGAAGGATCGGTAGTGCTAAACTCCCTTGAATAATCAAAACTAAAACCTATCAGCTTAAGCTGACGCCTGAAAGCATCTATATTTTCTTTGGTTATCTCCTGCGGCGGAACTTGGTTCGCTATTGCGTAGTTTTCCGTCGGTAGACCAAAAGCGTCCCAGCCGATAGGAAACAGCACATTAAAGCCCTCCATCCTGCGCTTTCTGGAGATAATATCCATGGCAGTATTGCTCCTTGGGTGCCCTACATGCAGCCCTGAGCCTGAAGGATAGGGAAACTCTATCAAACAGTAGTATTTAGGCAAAGTATAATCGTCCTTCGCTTCAAATACCCTTTCCTTATCCCAAATATCCTGCCATTTTTTCTCTATTGCATTTGCATTATACTGTGTTCCCATTCTTTCCTCCTCTGATTATACAAGTAAGTATAATCAGTTTCGAGGATATTGTAAAGATGAGTACAACTACAGTGCACAAAACTATTTTTCGCTTATCATATCGGATAGTAGTTCTAGCAAGGTTTCATGCGCTTGTTCTTCATCAGCCCCGTTACAGCTTAGACGATGTTCCCCCGGCCTTAAACTCATAAGACCTAGCACGCTTTTTGCGTTTATTACGCCATCTTTAGACTTTATCAAGCACTGCGACCTGAATTTATCAGCCTTGCTTACTATACGAAGGGCTTGTTGTCTGTTAAAGGGCAACAGCGGTATTATTGAAATGGGTGTTTCTCTCATGTTTTCACCTCCCTTGATGTAGTTGGTTTATGTTCACTTATATTATTAGCAAATTCTTCAATTTGCTTAAACATTCTGGATACGCTTGCCTTGCTCTTAGCGGGCTCTAGTATACTCCCAAGCTGCTTTAAAGAATAATCCGGGTAGCTTATCCTAAGCCTTGCAAGCTGTTGCAAGCTTTCAGGCAGTGCAGTTAAACCCACCAACTTTGAAATATAGTCTATATGTTCAAGCTGCTTTTGAGCGGTAGCTATCTGCCTAGAAAGGTTCGCTTGGTCACAGTTTACAGAGCGTTGCACTTCTGTCTTAACCTGCGACAACATGCGTATATCTTCAAAATGCAGTAGCGCCCTTACCGCCCCCATAGTAGCAAGCAGTGAAGCTATCTCCCCCGAGTTCTTGGAATACACAATATAGCTGCCACGCCTTTTGTATATGGAAAATTCCATATTTTGAAGGTGCAATGTCCTCTGCAGAAACTCCGCCCGCTTTTTATCAGGAAGTGCAAACTCTGCGTGGTAGGCTTTTTCGGGCGGGGATATATTTCCAACGCCTAGAAACATACCCCTAATATACGCCCTCTGGCAGCATATACGGCGCACCGTTCTTTGGGGGATATTCCTGAACTTAAACTCTCCTTTTTCAAACCTTAAAACGCCTACTCGCTGCATCATTGCGCGGGCATCGTTTCCGGAGAGCGTAAGCACTGTAAAGCGCCTCCCTCCAAAGCGATTATCCCGCCTAGTTGACATGCCAATATTCTTATACCCGAAAAAGCGCAATATCCGCAGTGGTCGCTTTGCCACAGTAGGGCTTAGGCTGGTGTAATTTAGAAGCACCTCTCCCCTGCCTCTTATAGAGAAAGACGCAAGGCAAAGGCTAAGTGCGCTTATTTCCGCAAGCGCGCAGCAGCTCTCTCCTAGCCTTAAGGACACTAACTCCTCTTTTACTTCCGAATTAAAGCTCATTAAAAGCCTACTAATTCTACTTCGGGCTCAAGCCTTATATCAAAAAGCTCGTACACTTTGTCCGATACTTTATTGGCTAGTGTGTATACATCGTTAGCAGTAGCATTTCCTGTGTTTACTATAAAACCCGCGTGTTTTTCGCTAACCTTTGCGCCGCCTACGCTGTAACCCTTAAGACCCGCATTTTCTATAAGCGCACCTGCGAAATTATCCTTAGGGCGCTTAAAGAATGAACCCGCGCTTGGCATATCAACAGGCTGGGTACTGCGCCTGCGGTTTGAATAATCCTTCATATTTCGCTCTATATTTTTGGGGCTTGCAGGCTTTAAAATAAAGCTTGCCTCTATTACACATAGCCCCTCTTCCTTAACCCTGCTATTCCTATATGAAAAGTTAAGCTCCTCATTTGTAAGCGTTTTGCATAGGTCGGACAGTTCCGCATTTTCTATATATGCAAGTGTTTTTTTTATGTCCTTTTCATTGTTGCTAATTTTAGAAGAGCTATCATAGCATAGAGCGCTATATAGCACATCTCCCACGCTTCCGCCAAACGCGCCCGCGTTCATATATACAGCGCCGCCTACGCTGCCGGGTATGCCTTCAGCAAATTCAAGCCCTGAAAGCCCAAATTTATACGCTTGCCTAGACAGATAGGGGAGCTTTACAGCAGCGCTGCATGTTATTTTTTCCCCTTCGCATATTAAATCATTGCCCGCAAGTTTTATAACTATTCCGTTAAAACCGCTATCAGATACCAATATATTTGAGCCGTTACCAATAATAAGCACGGGAATATCGCACATGTTCGCAAATGTAAGAGCGGCTATAGCCTGCTTTGCATTATCGCAATTAACAAAAAGCTTTGCAGTACCACCCACCTTGAATGTAGTGTGCCTGCTCATAGGTTCATCCAAAATATAGGGAAGTTTCCCTTCAAAAGTTTTTATGAATAAATTAAATGCGCCTGTATTCTGCGCCCTTTCCATAATACATTTTCCTTCCACATATACATCTTAATTAACGTGAGTATAACACAGTTATTCTACATTGGCAAGTATAAAGTGGCTTTTTACTCGCCACACTGTCTATCATAGTTTCTTATTATCATAGCATTCGCTCTACTCATGCCAAATCTCTCATAGAAAGCCACCATATTATCATCACAACTTAAATCAATCATATATAGGTGCTTTGTTTCTTCCATCGCTCTTTTTACAAGTTCCTTACCTACACCGCGCTTTCTGTAGCTGGATATAACTTCAAGCAGAGGGATATAAGCTGCCATTACCCCATCGCTTATTATGTTTATGAAACCTACAATAAGGCGCTTTTCCGTATTAACAGCAACCACAGTTTTATAGCTGTTTTCCATAATATTTTGTGTACAACTTTACTAGGCGGATTTAACCAGCCTTCAAAAAAACCGTCCGCAATTTCATACTTTCCTTTAACTTCGCTATACAGTTTGTATTCTATCATAGTTTTTTCCTTCTAATTAAAACACTTAGCATAGTTTTTCAATGTGCTTATATAAAAATCCGGAAATGTAGGTATAAATCATATTACGCCTATTATAAATTCCGTAATGAAAACCGCAACACAGCACAAAATTGAAACAAGAATCATATTGTCTTTATACCATGATGCTATAAGCCCAACTATAAAAGCCACAACACCTGCCTCGCTATGTTCGGGAGCATTTATTATTGCAGGAAAAATCATTATAGATAAAGTAACATAAGGTACATAATAAAAAAACGAAATTATATATTTGTTGTTTATCTTTTTTCTGACAAGCAAAATCGGTATAATCCTCGTAGCTTGTGTTACAGCAAACATTATAAGTATATATTTCATATTAATGCTCATCTATGCTTCTCCTTCTTCTCTTGGGAATAAAACAGCGTAAACACTTGCGATAATAATGGTAAGTATAATAGCTTTCATACCGTCTGAAATGCCGGAAAACGCAGGTATCATAGGAAATACAAAACTTGCTATATAGCTTATTATAATCACAGAAAAAATGACTTTGTTGTTTTTAGCAGCAGGTACCGTAAGAGCCAAAAACATTCCAAAAAGCGCCACGCTTAAGGCACTTACTACTTTAGATGGCAATATATTGCCCATCACTATTCCAACGCCTGTACCCAGCGCCCACGCAGGTGCCGCTACAAACGCCGCGCCATAAGTATAGTAGGGATTGATATACCCTTTTCTTGCTGCGGTGATCGCAAAAAGTTCATCCGTTACAAAAAAACCTATAATAGCTCTGTGAAGAAGAGAAGTACTTTCATGAAATTTTTGGCTAAGCGTAAGGCTCATAAGTATATACCTAGCGTTTATAATAAATGTCATTACGGCAAGTTCTATATACGGTGCTTTCTCAGCCATCATAGCAAAACCCGCATATTCTCCGGAAGCGGATATAGTAATAAGGCTTGAAAAAAAACCTTGTAATGCTGTAACTCCCGCGTTTCTTGCGACAATGCCTAAAGCTAAAGCAACGGCAAAATAGCCTAGCGCTATTGGTATGCCGTCTTTCATGCCTGTTTTAAACACGCTTTTATCATAATTTATTTCCATTAAAGCTTATCTCCTTCTAGTAAAAAACACATGGTGGTATTATAAGAAAAAACCACTAAAAAGAAAAGTTGAATACAAAAGGTAAGCAAAAATTTGTTTATAACTCAGGTTATGTTACAGTATCGTCTCCTTATTATTATTTCTATAAATCGCTATGCAGTTTATAGAACGCTTCTCTTGTAATTTCGTAGTTTACAGCGGTTCTCCATACACTCAATTGGTCTTTCCATGCGTTTTTAACAACTGCTGTTTTTACAGCGCCTATCTTGTTTTCATATACATGCTGCGCGCGGGCGTTTTCAAGCATGGTATCCCAGCGAATACAGTTTATCGCGCCAGAAGAGTTTAGCTCTTCATCTGTAAATATAAACTCTAGCAGCATAAGTATTATTCTAGTGCCATAGCCCTTGTTTTGATAATCTTTTTCGCATATTTTCCAACCGGGGTATGCTATATCCTCTTTTATTTTATAGTTAAGTTCCCCCACAGCTTTTCCGTCTATTTCTATTATGCAAAGCTTACCTATACTCTCTTTATTTACAGCTATTCTATCAAGTACCTCTTTGGTTGTTGTACCTAAACCCAGCGGAAAGCCGGCATGTTCCATAACGCTGCCATCATTCCACCAAGCTTTTATTATTTCGGCATCGCTTGCTTTTGCACTTCTTATAACTATATCGTCTTTTTCTATTCGCATTGTTTTTCTTTTCCTTTTTCTATATTAACCATGCTCAAGCACTATAACTCCCGCGCAGTGAGAGAAAGGAATAAAGCTAAGGCTTGGAAAATTTCCCTTTAATTCCTCTACAACAAAATAATGCTCTTCATCGTCCCATTCTTCTTGATATGTTTCCTTGCATTTTTCCATTTCTTTGCGAGTAGAGAATGCAACATCTCCAATGTATATTTTGCCATGCTCATTTAGCAGTTGCATAAGTTCCTTTATAAAAGCAGGTTTTTCCTCATCTACTATATGGTGCAGAGAATATGTGGCGATTATTGCATCATATTGTCTTTGTTTTAGTTCGCTTACAAGCCCCAAAGTAAAATCCCCTTGAAAAAGCTTTGCTTCAGGCATTTTGTCTTTTGCTATGTTAAGCATTTCTCCCGAAAAATCCTGCCCGTAGATAGCAAAACCTTTATCGTAGAGCCTTTTAGTTAATATACCCGTACCAAAACCTATATCAAGCAGTGTTTTTCCGCTACCCGCCATAATTTCCCCGAATATATAGTTTAGTACTTTCTTATATCCGGCAAAAGGATATGCGCCATCGTCGTCTGATATTTCAACACTTATATCATAATTATCCGCCCATAAGTCAAAACCTTTGCTATCCAGCATGTTAGCTCCTTTATTTATTTCTATGCCCCTAGTACTTCCTTATACCACAAACCTTTTCGTTTTTTTTGTTACATTCGCACTTTTGCTACCCCTCTACAGATGGCAATTTTACCGCATAAGGCAACTTTTGTATAGTATGCCTCAAGGTTAATTTCTGCACATAGCTTTAAAGTAATAACTGTATTTTATTACAATACCCCCTTTAATGGTTTTCCAGTAAAGAGGGTACAAATCAACTGAGTCAGACGGGTATTATTGTATGTGTGCTGCTTATGCTTCTTTCAATATTGCTTCTTTGCGCTCAAGCAGGTCATCAGCCATAAGTTGGGACTGCACCTGTGAAAAGCCCAGACGGGCAATGGTATCGGCAAAGCGCTCGCCCTTTATACCTTGCTCGCGGAATAGCAAAATGGCTTTTTCCACTACCTGAAGCACTTCTTCTTCCTGTGTAAATATCTTGTCCATCGGCTTGCCAACAGCGGTTTTCTTGCCCCATCTTCCGCCCAGATAAACCCTGCAACCAGAAGAAACTTCCGTTACCACACCAAAGGGGCAACGACCTATACAGCGACCACAGTGGTTACACTCCTCCCCTAGCGACAGCGTGCTTTGTACACATGTGGCGGAGTGAATTGGGCAGTTTTTTTCCACAACGCATACCTTGCAACCCCGACACAGAGTATTGTCTACCTTAGCCAGACGCTGACCTACGATACCCACATCGTTAAGCTCCGGCTTTACACAGTTGTTGGGGCAGCCGCCAACCGCGATTTTGAACTTGTGTGGCAGCGCAACCGTGTTGTAGCCTAGGAAAAACAAATCATGAATTTTAAGCGCCAGCTCTCTTGTGTTAATCAAACCATATTGACAAGTACTGCCCTTGCAGCATACCACCGGGCGCACCTTGTTGCCTGTACCGCCCACTATAAGACCTTCCTTTGCCATGTCCTGCTGCAGCGCTTCTACATTTTCATAGGGTACGCCCTGTATCTCTAATGTAAGGCGAGTAGTCATAGCTATTTCTCCGTTGCCATAGCGCCTGGCAGCATCTGTAACTGCCTGCATTTCCTTATTGTTCAGATAGCCGTTTCGGGTGATAATGCGGGCGTTAAAGCAGTTGGTGCCGCGGGCATGCAAAAAGCCCATACCCTTCACACGGCGGATATCCTCAGGGGACAGTGTGCATGTGTTCTCAATTGTCATGTGTTAATACTCCTTTCGTTGTTTCGTTAAATAAGGGCGCAGCGGCATAGGTGCTTTGCCCAGCCCGTACGATTGATATAGAAAAAATGCTTTCAAGCAACCCGTTTTGCAGCACCTGTTCCGCGCTTCCTTCAGCAGCTAGGTGACCATCTTTAAGCACCAGCAGGTAATCTGCCCATGTGAGCGCCTGTGCAACATCGTGTGTTACCACTACTACTGCGCGTCCCTCCTGCGCTATACGCCTACAAAGCTCCCACAGCTCAAACTGATGGCAGGCGTCCAGATATGTGGTAGGTTCGTCAAGCAAAAGTGTTTGCGCCTGCTGGCATAACGCCATGGCAAGGTATACCTTCTGTCGCTCCCCGCCTGAAAGCGTATGCAACATGTATTGCGCTAGGTCTTGCGCGCCTACTGACCGCAGGCTGTGTAGGGCAATGTTTTCGTCATGGCTGCTAAGCCTGCGAGGATAGCCTGTCATATGGGGATAACGCCCATGCTGCACCAGCCTTAGTGCAGTTATTTGAGGCATGTTTCGGCTTTGTGGCAGGAAGGCTATCTGCTGCGCGCGGCAGGTGGCGCTACAATCTTCAAGCGGTTTATCATTAAGCAGCACCTGCCCACTTGAAGGAGTAATTAGACCTACAGCAGTGCGAAGCAGAGTGCTTTTTCCGCAACCGTTGCGCCCTAAAAGCGCGGTAACTTTGCCGGGTTTAAAGCGGCAGCTGATACTGTGTAGAACCGGATTATTCGAGTATCCAGCATTTACTTTAAGCAGTTCAAGCATATTGCCTCCTGCGTATAAGCACAAACAGGAAAAACGGAGCGCCCAGAAAGTTTAGCAGCACGCCCACAGGCAGCTCGAACGGAGAAAACAGGCTGCGCGCCGCAAGGTCACATAACATGAGCATACTTGCACCAAGCAGCGCAGACAAAGGCAAAAGCAGACGGTTTTCACTGCCCACCCACAGCCGCACAAGATGTGGTGCCATAAGGCCCACAAAGCCAATCAAGCCCATGGCGGCAACTCCGCTTGCCGCAAGCGCACAGGCAAGAAGCAGGGCAAGCGTGCGTATACGCTGCGGGTTAAGCCCTAGGCTGTGCGCCACATCATCGCCAAGCGCAAGCAAATCTAGCTGCGGGTACATAAGACAGGCGGCACATACGCATACGGGCACGATAATCCCAAGTGGAATCAGACTCTGCAGCGTAGCATTTGCAGCACCCCCTATACTAAAATGGCTGGAACCGGTCAGACTGTTTGGAAACAGCGTAATCAGCGCATCGCTACCAGCACGGAAAAACGCAGTCAGCGCCACGCCGGTCAACACCAGTGCTAGCCTAGATGATTTTGCTATGCGTGATATTTGTAGCACCATCAAACAGGCAACAACAGCGCCTGCAAAGGCAGCAAAGCTTACCATTGCCATACCAGCATGGGGTATAATCGCCATCAAAAGCGTTGCGCCAAAACCTGCGCCAGCGTTGACTCCCAGCACATTGGGGGAAGCAAGCGGGTTGTGCAGCACACATTGCAGCAGAGCGCCTACAGTGCCAAAAGCTGCTCCGCATAGCAAAGTGGTAAGCACCCGAGGCACACGAATATGCAACAGAATTAGTCCATCTATACTGTAAGGGTTCTCAAGCGCCTGCCTAAGGCGCAACGGTGTAGCACCCAGCACTAGGCTAATCACAAACACAAGCAAACATACAAAACCCAACAAAACGGCAGGGTGAAGCTTGCGCTTATTCTTCGCCATAGAGCAATTGCGCTAGCTGCTGGTAGCTTTCGCCCCAGCGGGCATTGGGTTTGTAGTGGAACAAGGCTTTAGGCAACACATGGCAGCGGTTTTGCTTAACAGCACGCAGGCTTTGCCACACCGGGCTGCTTGTTAGGGTGTCCGCCAATTGCTGCAAGGCTTTATCGTCATCTCCCATGGTGGTAATGAAAATAAAATCAGGGTCAGCACGCACAATCATTTCCAGAGAAAGCTGCTCCATTAGCCCATTATCGCTGTCGGCAAGGTTTATACATCCCAAATCCTTAAGCATTGCACCTGTCAGGTTGTTCATGCTATTTTTTACCCTTATACCGCTGCTAAAGGCGCGCAGCAGCAACACACGCGGAGCGGGTTTTCCCTGTACAGAGTCGATTACATCCTGCGCCTGCTTTTTAACCTTAAGCGCATATGTTTCAAAGCGCTCTGGCTGCTGTGTTATACCGGTCAATGCCTGCATAACCCGCACATAATCCTCCAGCGTATTAACATCAAAGCAGGCGGTGGCAATGCCTGCCTGCGTAAGCTGCTCCGCAAGCGCAATATGGCTTGGCAGCGAGGCGGACAGCAGCACAAAATCCACATTTGTGCGCAGCAGCAGCTCTGCGCTGGGCTGTTTTACACCGCCCACACATACCACATTATCATCCAGCGTTAGGCGCCCTTCATCCCAGGCATCCTGAGTAGCAGCAACCAAGCTTCCGCCTGCCAGCAGCCACATATCCGCTAAACTTCCGGATAGCGCCGCTACACGCTTCGGCTGCCTATCGGGCAGAGGAACGCCCCTGTCGTCTATCTCTTGCTGTGCCATAGACACTGCGGGAAAAAGGCAGATAAATAGCATACATGCTACCATCAGTACGGCAAAATGCGGGTAGTTCCGGCGAGACATTCGATACTCTCCTTCCTTGGTTTTCTATTGCATATTATATGCTATATATAATGATTTGAAAATTACGAATATTATGCCTATAATGTTAGATAATAACCTAACACGGAGGAATACATATGACGCTTCGTATGCTGGAGATATTTGTCAAAGTTGCCAAGCTTGGCAACATGCAACAGGCGGCGCGTGAGCTATACATCAGCGCGCCTTCTGTCAGTGGGGCGGTGGCAGAGCTAGAAAGGGAGCTTGGGCAGCTGCTGTTTGAACGCTTGAGCAGGCGATTGTACATAACCCCGCAGGGGGAGCGCCTGCTAGCATATGCTGAGCGCATACTTAACCTCTACTCTGAAATGAACCGGCAGATGAAAGTATCAGGCGCTGCACAGCAGCTGCGCTTGGGCGCCACCATGACGGTGGCTGCAAGCGTACTGGTTGAGCTTTTAAAAAAGATGCCTGGTCCACAACCCGTGGTGCAGGTGGCAAATACAGCGCACATTGAGCGCCTGTTGCTGTCAGGCGATTTAGATATGGCGCTGGTGGAAGGACGGGTACACGCGCAGGAGCTGGTAGAACAACCTATCTTTGCGGATGATCTGCTGCTGTGCTGTCCCCGCGAGCACCCCCTTGCAAAATGCAGACCGCTGCACCTTAGAACGCTTGAGGGGCAGCCTTTGCTTATGCGGGAAGCGGGCAGCGGCACTAGGGAAAAGCTAGAAATGGCGCTTGATATGGCGCATATCAAGCCGCAGATTCTATGGGAATGCGGAGATGTAAGCGCCCTGCTGGGCGCTGTGCGCGCAGGATTTGGGCTGACGGTTATTTCCCGTAGGCTTATCCCGCCGGATTTGATAGGGCTATGTTTGGTGGACTTTCCGGGAAGTCGTCATTTTTCTCTGGTCTATCATAAGGATAAAATGATTTCACCAGTCATGCAGCTGTTTGCAAAAATCTGCCGCGATACCGCGCAGGAGGAACAGACAGGCAACCTTCCAACAAAGTGAACAGGGGTTGCAGATATCTATTTCAGGTTCGATATAGGAGTATCATAAATATTTGACAGCCAATTTGAACGAGCCTTCCGCACCTGCCAAAAACCCCTTGAAAATGTTTTGTTTTCAAAGGGGTTATGTTTTTTGTGGCTTTTTACACTTTACAGGTTTTTTTACACTTTACAGGTTTAAAATAATCTGTGTAAAGTTATACCTCATATATAATAGCTGCAAACTATTAATTCACTAAAGTTTATAACATGCTTATTTCGCCGGAATATACCCTGCCGAACTCCGCATCAACAGTCAAGATTTCTCCGTCTTTTATAAGCTTCGTGGCATCTTTAGCACCCACAATTACAGGAATACCTAAATTCAATCCGGCGATTGCGGCGTTTGATGTTATTTCGTCCGATTCAATAACGATAGCGGAAGCTTTCACCACCATTTTCATTATATCTTTAACTGTAGTTGAAGCTATGAGTATATTGCCTTTCTGGAACATTTGAGGCGATGTTGTGGAATCTACTATTTGCGCTTTACCGGAAACTTTGCTGTTCCCCACCCCTATACCTTGGACAATAATCTTCATGGCTATGTGAACTCTTACTAAGTTTGTGTTGCCGGCTTTTCCCACAGGAACTCCCGCTGTTAATACTACCAAGTCACCTTCATGGATATGTCCATGCAATATCGCTTCATCTACAGCGCTTCGCAGCAATTCTTCGGTACCAGTTAGTTCGGGACCTCTAATAGGTATTACTCCCCATAGAAGACCCATCTGCATATAGGTTCTTTCATCATTAGTTGACGCAATTATAGGAGATTTAGGTCTGTAAGATGATACCATGCGTGCAGTATATCCGCCTGCTGTTGCTGTAATAATCGCCTTCGCTTTCAAATCTGATGCAGTAATACAAGTAGCGTGAGAAATCGCGTTTGTTATTGTTAACTGTTTATCGTATTTTTTATTATGAATATTATCATCATAATCTATTGTACTCTCTGTGGCATATGCGATTCTGCTCATAGTTTCTACCGATTGTACAGGATACTTTCCAGCAGCTGTCTCTCCTGAAAGCATAATGGCATCCGTGCCGTCCAATATCGCGTTTGCAACGTCTGTCACTTCCGCTCTTGTGGGTCTGGGGTTTCTCATCATGGAGTCCAGCATCTGCGTAGCTACGATTACAGGCTTTGAAATTTTGTTGCAAGCAATAATGAGTTCTTTTTGTATCATAGGCATATGTTCCGTAGGCACTTCCACACCTAGGTCTCCCCTAGCTATCATTATGCCGTCGGTAACATCGAGGATTTCATTAATATTGTCTAAACCTTCTTGGTTTTCAATTTTTGCTATTATTTTTATTTTATTGCCGCCGTTTTTTTCAAGTATTTCTTTGATTTTAATTACGTCCTCGGCTTTTCTTACAAATGATGCTGCTATATAGTCTATTTCATTTTCTATACTGAATAATATATCGCTTTCGTCCTTAGCTGTTATAGCAGGTAAATTGACCTTTACACCAGGGATATTAAGACCTTTCCTGTTATTAATATACCCTGCATTGATAACTTCACACTTTATATCTTTTTCGGTAAGTCCTTTGACTAACAGCTCTATAAGACCATCATCTATCAATATTCTGTCCCCGATAGATATATCATTTACAAGCTCCTTGTAAGTTACGGTGCATCTTTCCTTATTCCCTACAATATCGTCCATGGTTATGGTAAAGTTTTGACCCACCTCAAGCATTATGTCTTTTTCTTCAAAAACTCCTGTCCTGATTTCCGGACCTCTTGTATCTACAAGTATAGCTAAAGGCACGCCTTTTTGGCTTCTCAATTCTTTAATTGTATCGATTCTCTTCTTGTGTTCTTCATGTGTTCCATGCGAAAAGTTGAGTCTGCATACATTCATGCCTAGGTCTACCATTTTGCCAAGTGTTTCCTTATCCTCAGATGCAGGACCTATAGTACATACTATTTTTGTCCTTATAAATTCGTTAGTCATTTCACTACCCTCCTAAATAATTAATAAAAGATAAGTCTTTCGTTATCAATGCCAATCTGGTCTTTTTCAGCTTCTACAAGCTTTTACGCTTTTTGTCTATGTTTTTACTTCACTTTCGTTATCCTATAATCTCCTTCTTTTTCAAGTTCGCGACTCTCCTTTCATTATTTTGAGAGATTTTTTTGCTTATCAAAGTTCATCTTATCCTATACATGAATACTATTTGAAATTTGATATTTTGTCAATTTTTCTCCCAATATTATCCATTGTTCACCCAAATAACGCCCGAAAGAAGGCAGAATAAAGGATGCTGGCACCAAAACCGGCACCACTCTAGCAAATAAATATTATAAAGCAAAAAACACCCCCTTGAAATATTATAAAAATCAAGGGGTTTTACATGGTACACCCGGTGGGGCTTGAACCCACGACCTTCAGAGTCGGAGTCTGATACGCTATCCAGCTGCGCTACGGGTGCAAATTAGCCTACATAGACTAGCACAATAATATATTAGCGTCAAACACTCACATAATAGGAATATTAATTTTATCTGTTCATAATTTATTCAATATTCAGCAAAAAATACATGCTATAATAAAATTGTGCTCAGGAGGAGCACAAGCATATATGAAAGGATTTGAGCATATGAAGAATAAGTTTAAGAAAATTACAGTTCTGCTTACAGCGCTAGCTTTGGTACTTACGCTGGGCTTAGGTATAAACGCCTCAGCAAAAGAGAACAAGCTTACGGATGAGCAAATTTCCGCAATAATAGATGTAGAAACGGATAGCGAAAAAGTAACAAGCCCCATAATAGAAGTGGCGAATGAAGCAAAAAAGAGCGTAGTAGGCGTAAACAACTACAAATCGCAAAGGAGCGATTATTACGGCTATGGCTACGGATATTTCAATGTGCCGCGCCAATCCAGTGAAAGGCTTGCAGGCACAGGTTCCGGCGTAGTTGTCACAGAATACGGCCATGTGCTAACTAACAACCATGTAATAAAGGATTCCACAAGGGTAACCGTTTCATTTGAGGGTGAAGAATACGAAGCGCAGGTAGTCGCAAGCGATGCCACTATAGACATTGCGGTTCTACATGCCCCTGGCATAAAGCTTCCGGCAGTGCCGCTTGGAGATTCCGACTCCCTTCAGATAGGCGAATATGCAATAGTAATAGGCAACCCGCTAGGGGAGCAGTTTGAAAGAACTGTTACAGTAGGCTTTGTATCCGCCCTTGGCAGGGAAGTGCAAGACCAAGTGAGCGACATATACGGAAGGCGCGCAACCGTTAAAAACCAGATGATACAGGTAGATGCCGCAATAAACGAGGGTAACTCAGGCGGCGGTATGTTTAACACCTTAGGACAGCTTCAGGGCATACCCTCTCAAAAGCTTGTGAGCGCTGATGACCCCTTTAGCGGATTCTTCGGCTTCTCCCAATCCCGCGCGAGCATAGACAATATTGGAATGTGCATACCTATAAACGTTGCAAAGCCTATGCTTAAGAATGTACTTGAAAATTATGATTCTTCTCAGGTAGTAGCTTCAACTGAGAAAACTCCCCCGCCAAAGCTTGGCGTTACTATAACAACTCTATCTGCCGCTATGAACCAGAAGCTTGACGGCACTCTGCCAAACGGCGCGTATGTAATTAAAGTTGAGGAAGATTCCCCCGCAAGCGATGCCGGCATAAAGAAGGGCGATATAATAGTTGAGCTTGATGGAAAGATAATCAACAACACTGAGCAGCTATCCCAAACGCTTGCCGAAATAAAAGAAGGCAGCACCGTAAAACTAAAGGTGTTCCGCACAAAGGATACCGACGATGTTGCAAGGCTTAACACCATTGGAGACAGTGAATATATAGACCTTGAAGTTACTTTAAGAGTACTAGGCGACATGGACATGTAATTGTACATATATTAAAAGGCTGCCACGCGGCGGCCTTTTTGCATTTAATGTGTAATCTACTTTAGGCTATATATGCTCAAAGAAGGGGGTATTATCCTCCCTTAGAAGCACATTATAGCCATCAAAATGCAGTTTTTCAGGCTCTGTACCTAGATATTTTATTATTTCATCCATGCGCACACTCTCTTGGAATGTAAGCAGGGTAAAAGAAACGCCTGTTTTACCGGCTCTACCTGTCCTGCCTATGCGGTGGAGATAGTATTCGTTTTCGCTTGGCAAATCGTAGTTAAATACGGCGTCTACATCGTAAACATCTATGCCACGGGCGGCGACATCCGAACATACAAGCAGAGGAAATTTCCCTGATTTATAGCCATTCATAATCCTAGTTCTGCGGCTCTGTTTTATATTGCCATGCAGCGCTTCGGCATTGTAGCCTTTTTTTGTAAGCTCACTACAAAGCCTTTGTGCCATAAACTTGGTATTTACAAATATCATAGCCCTTTGATAGGCATTGGAATCTAAAAGATACAGTAAATAATCCGTCTTTCTGTTGTGCTGAGCGTATATTACATACTGGTCTATTTGCGGTTTATCCTCATCTTCGGGCTCAACATATATTTCAACTGGTTTATACTGATATTTCCAAGATAGCGTCATAACCTCATGGTTTGTGGTAGCTGAGAACATCACCATCTGCCTATTGCTTGGGGTTGCGTCTATTATCTTGGTTAAGTCATCTATAAAGCCCATTTTAGCCATTTCATCAGCTTCGTCTATAACTAGGGTGTGGACATCGTTTAGGCTTACATGCCCCCTTGACATCATATCCAGCAGCCGCCCCGGGGTAGCAACAAGTATAAGCGGGTTTTTCTTAAGCCTAGGTACCTGTCTTGAAATAGGCTGCCCGCCATATATAAGCGCTATACGCATACCCTTTATATATTTTGCAAGCTGGCGCAGCTCCTCATATATCTGCATTGCAAGCTCCCTTGTGGGAGCAAGCACCAATTCCTGCAATTTAGGCTTATTCATATCTATATATTCTAGCATGGGTACGCCAAAGGCTATGGTTTTGCCCGTGCCCGTTGGCGCTATTCCAATTATGTCGTTTCCATCCATCATAAGAGGGATGGTTTCCTTTTGTATAGTGGTTGGTACGCTTATACCCATATTATCAAGGGCTTTTAGCACCTCGCGGCTTACGAAAAGATCTTTGAAATTATCTGACAAATATTACCCTCTCAATCACATCATGCCCTGTCCATTCATTGTAAGGCAGAAGCGCAAGTTAAGCCTTTCCGCGGCTCTGCGGCACAGGAGCATCCTATCTAAAAATATCTCAAAATAATCCGATATAGAGCTTATGCTGGTATCAATAGTAAGCTGTAAATTTATTTCTTTATTATCCATATCTATGCGTATATCGGAAGCTTTTACGGCATAGTTTACCCTATCGTGTATATCAAATGTTATATTGTCCTTGTTGCGAACGCGGCTTTCCCTAACATCGGTTTTGTCGGCAAGTATTACGGCGGCTGCAATATCGCTCACAGGGAAGGCGTTTCCTTCATCATGGTTGCCTATTGCGCCTACTATTACGGCGATATCGTCCGCATCTGCTCCCATTTTATCAAGGATAGAATACGCCATAAGCGCGCCTGTTAGCTCATGCCTATCTCTATTGATTACATTGCCTATATCGTGAAGATAACCGGCGATAGCGGCAAGCTCCGCATCGCGGCTTGAATGCCCTGTCTGCTCAAGTATCCATGAGGCGATTTTGGCAGTCCTAGTTACATGAGGGAAACTATGCTCCGTATAGCCAAGGGCTATAAGCATTTCATCCGCCTTTTGTATGTATTTTTTAACATCGGGATTATCCCTTACCATTTCATAGCTGATTTTCATAAAATTCCTCCATACCGTGCTATTATAGCAAAGCGGTAGTATTAAAACAAAAAAACCCGGCTTAACCGGGCTTTAAAAATATTTATTGTAAAGATAGTTCCACCAGCTTTGAAAAACCTTGGGCATCGTTTACCGCCATGTCGGCTAGCATCTTGCGGTTTACCTCTATGCCCTGCTTTTTAAGACCGCTTATGAACCTTGAATAGCTTACACCGTTGCTCCTTGCGGCGGCGTTTATGCGGGTTATCCACAGACGGCGGAAATCCCTCTTGCGGTTTTTACGACCTGCGTATGAATAGCGCAGAGACCTTAACACCTGTTCATTTGCAATGCGGTAACTCCTAGACCTGGCGCCATAATATCCTTTTGCAAGCTTTAATATCTTGCGACGTTTTTTCTTCGCATTTACTGCTCTCTTTATTCGAGCCATAATAAATTCCTCCTTACCAGAAAACTTAAATTATTGTTGAATTAATGTGCGTATAGTGCGCGCTTCTTTTTTGTTAGCTACCATACCGCCTGCACGCAGTTGACGCTGGCGTTTAGTATTCTTCTTGGTAAGAATATGGTTGCGGTTCATCTTCCTGTGCTTAACCTTGCCACTCTTGGTTACACGGAAGCGTTTAACTGCACCGCGGTTTGACTTCATTTTGGGCATAAAACTCCCCTCCTTATAAAAGATAGCTTTAAGGGCATTTATCAACTATTACTCGGACTTTGTGGGCTTATCCTCCGGCGATATTGGCGCCATAATCATTATCATGTGGCGACCCTCCGTACTTGGTTTCTTTTCGACTATTCCAACATCTTTAAGCCTTTCGGCAAAATCGCGCATAACCTCAAGACCTATTTCCGGGTGGGTTATCTGGCGACCTCTAAAGCGTATAGTAACTTTTACCTTATCCCCCGCAGTTAGGAACCTGACCGCCCGCCTAGCTTTAACTTGTATGTCATTTTCTTCAATTGTTGCGGACAGCTGCACCTCTTTTACGGTTATAATACGCTGGTTTCTGCGCCTTTCTTTCTCTCTTTTTGCCTGTTCGAAACGATGTTTGTCGTAGTCTATAAGCCTACACACCGGTGGTTTGGCATTAGGGGCAACGCAGGCTAAGTCTAGGGCAGCATTTTCCGCTACACGTAAAGCGTCATCAATCGGCATAATCCCCAGCTGTTCGCCGTCGGCACCTATTACACGCACCTCTTTAGCGCGTATCTGCCTATTCACCATTAGTTCGTTGCTGATAAAAAATGCACCTCCTGAGCATTAAAATTGGCGGGCATAACTACCCGCCACATTAAAAACACTGCATATACCCGACAAAACGATATTCGTAGGGTGAGAAGCGGGCAGCTTCTGCTTGTCGCTTGAATACTGTATCAAATTATATACGCTTTGTCAAATAAAATTCGCAAAGCTAGTCCTGCATGAGCTCGCCCGCAAGCATAATCTGCTCGTCTATGAGGGAGCAAAGCTCGCGCGTAGATATAAGGCTTTCGCTCATAGGAGCCATAAGGCAATCCTCCGTACGCCAACCGGCTTTAAGCACATTGGCGGTTGCGGTTTGTAAACACAGCGCCTC
Organism: Christensenellaceae bacterium; assembly: GCA_012518615.1. Taxonomy (GTDB): domain Bacteria; phylum Bacillota; class Clostridia; order Christensenellales; family Aristaeellaceae; genus DTU024. The sequence goes on from JAAYRU010000022.1 coordinate 31,941, forward strand.
TTTTTCCAGCCTGTATTTATCCATAAGCGCATTTGATATGGCAAAATAAAGTCCGTAGGGGTTTATTGAACTTTCCTTTAGGTTTTTATCGGAAAGCGGCACATAGTATAGGCTTCCCTCATTGCCGCGCAGTATGCTGAATGAAACAAGCTGAGTGCCTGATATAAGAGTTGCTATATGCCTTAATATGGACCCGGCATTATAATCGCAAATTAAATCCCCCATATTATCAGGGTAGAACATTAGCTTTTCTATTACGGGCAGCATTCTTTCATCCGCCCTAATAAGCGCCTTTTCATCCGTTTTTTTAGCTTGCAAATATCCCCTAAAAGAAGCTAGTGAAGAATTAGAGCTATCTATAGGCGATAGTACGCTGCCTTTAGCCAGCATATTGGATTTTAGTAGCGACACATTAGCAAGCCCTGAAAAGCTTAGTTTCTCCGCAAAAAAATTAAGTTTTTTTGCAGTTTCCTCCTTATGCGTTTCTTCGGCAGCTAATATATATATGCCGTCTTCTCTTGAAAAATTAGAGATTAATTCATCATAATCTATAAGCTTTACAAGGAAACTATGCCCAAATGCTATCGCAAGCTCAGTTAGGGATTGTTGAGCGCAGTTAAGCAGGGTGTTTGCTCTCTGTCTAGTTGAACATAGGCTTAGCTTAACGCGCATATCTACTCCCAATCAAGCGGGTAATCTTCCACCGCATATTCAAGTTTTTTGCCGTTTTTCTTAAGCACGCTGAGCACATTATCTATATGGCGCTGCTCAGTAAATGGCGTGGGGATAAAGTCATTATAATCCGCCTTTGATGATATGCGAGCGGGTATTATCCTAAAGGCATTTGTAGTAGCCTGCCCGTTTTTTACGCTAAAGCGCACCTGCAGAAAGAATGTGCACATATCGCTTGGCTTATTGTTGCCGGCGAAGCTAAAATTACCTAGTGAATAGGCTATATATCTGCCCTTATATTTTTCTATGGGGTTTATACGGTGGCTATGATGCCCCAAAACCAAGTCCGCGCCTGCATCTATTGTAAGCCTGCCCAGTTTCTGCTGGTTTGAGTTTGGTACATAATCCAGCTCATCTCCCCAGTGGAAGCTAACAATAACAATATCATTGTCAAGCTTTGCCTCTTCAACCTGGCGGGGTACTTTGTTAAACAAATCGGGATACCTGCCGTTAAATGTCTGATAGGCAAGCATGGCTATTTTTACGCCGTTGGTCTCATATATGCCTATTTTATCTTCCGCGCTCCATACTATGCCTGCTCTATCAAAGGCTTCGGTGGTTTCTTTATAGCCCTCTTCGCCGTGGTCCATAACATGGTTGTTTTCAAAGGCGACCGCCTCTATACTGCCTTCTTTTAGTATGCTTACATATTCGGGCGGGGCGGAGAATAAAAAGCTGTTCCCCTTCTTGTTTGAGGGTATACCTGCAGTGGTTAGAGTGCCCTCAAAGTTCGCTATAGTTAGATGGTCTTTTGCGAAAATATCCTTGGTATTCTTTACTATAAAATTAGGGTCGCCGCCCTGTTTTTCAAACTCTCTATCGAAAATGCTCTTGCCGCTTTTGCGTATATCGCCGCCTATTGTTGTATCCCCAACAGCGGTAACTATTATTGATATGCTGCCGTCGGGAAGTATTTCAGCTTGTGTTGCTTCGGGAGATGGCGTTTCTTCTTCGGCGATGACTTCTTCTGTATTAACATTTTCAATAGATATTATTTCGGGTGTAGGTTCAACTTGCAGGGTTTCAAATATGGATACCTCTTCCTCTGCAATGGAATAAGGCATAACAATAAAGAGCACAGCTAATAAAACTATCAGCTTTCTATACAATGCTATTCCTCCTTGAGCCTTTGTATAAAGCGGTTCATCCTTAAGAAGGCTTCCTTCATTTTATCTATATCGGTTGCGTAGCAGCAGCGTATATGCCTCTCTCCACCCGGACCAAAGGCGCTGCCGGGCACGCATACCACAGCCTCCTCTTTTAGAAGGCGCTCGCAAAATTCTTCGCTTGAAAGCCCAGTTGACTCTACGCTTGGAAAGGCGTAAAAAGCGCCCTTTGGCTCTATGCAGCTAAGCCCCATATTTACCAGAGCGCTGTGCATTAGCCTGCGGCGTCTATCGTAACTTTCCCGCATCATAATTACATCTTTATATTCGGTTTCTCTGCCGTATTTAAGCGCGGCTATTGCGGCAGCCTGCGATGTTCTGCAGGCGCAAAGAATAGTATATTGATGTATTTTAAGAGCCTGCTCTGCTATACCTTTTGGCGCGCAAAGGTAGCCTACCCTCTGCCCCGTCATAGCGAATGCCTTGCTAAAGCCGTTAATTGTAACGCACCTATCCCACATGCCATCAAGCCCCGCAAATGAGGGCTGGGTATTGCCGTCATATACAAGCTCATTATATATTTCATCGCTTATTATAAGCAAATCATGCTTTATAGCAAGCTCAGCTATATCCTGCATACATTCAAGGCTTAGTATACTTCCAGTGGGGTTATTTGGATATGAAAGCAGTATAGCGCGGGTTTTGTCGGTTATTTTTCCTTCTATATCAGCTGCGGTGAGCTGAAATTCATTGTCGCTGCGCGTTATTACGGGCACAGGTACAGCGCCCGTCATCATTACACAGGGGGCGTAGCTTACATAGCCCGGGTCTTGAAGTATTACTTCATCGCCTGGGGAAAGCGTAGCCCGAAGTACTATGTCTATAGCTTCGCTTGCGCCAACCGTTACAACCACTTCGGTTTTAGGGTTATATTCAAGGCCGAACCTTGTTTTAAGGTAATAGGCAATCTCTTCCCTTAAGGGAAATAAGCCCGCATTCTCAGTGTACTGGGTTTCGCCATCCAGAAGACTATCTATAGCCCGCCTTCTTATAGGATAGGGGGTTACAAAATCCGGCTCCCCAATACCAAGGGATATTACATTTGGTATCTCCTGAGCGACATTAAAGAACTTGCGTATTCCGCTTTGTGGGAGATGCAATATATTAGGGTTTATAAAACGCTCGCTCATGGAGATACAAGCAGCCTTTTATCCCGAGTGGGTATTTCGAATATAACGCCGTCCTGCTTATAGCGTTTAAGTACAAACGATGTAGATGTTGCGGTTACAAAATCTATAACGCTGAGCTTTTCGCTAACAAAAAGCGCAAGTTCCTTTAGCGTTGGCGCTTCAGCTAATATAAGCAAATCATACATTCCGCTTACAAGGAATACGCTGCGCACTTCCTCATACTGGTATATTTGTTTGGCGATAGAATCAAAGCCCTCTTCCTTTTGAGGGGTTACCTTTACCTCTATTATAGCTTCTACAAACTGCCTGTCAGTCTTATCCCAGTTAATTACAGGCGCGTATTTTAGTATTACGCCGTCTTTTTGGAGCTTGTCTATAGCTTCGGCAATTTTAACGCTGTCTTCCCCCAGCATTACGGATATATCCTCAAGCGGCGTGCGGCAGTCCTTTAATAATATGTCCAGTACTTTATGGCTTAAATCGTTCATAGTTACTCCTTGCTCTGTTTCTTATACTTCACTGCCTCAAGGCAGGTTTCCTTGCTTTCCTCAAGGTGTTGTTCTATAAGCTTAGATAGCCCATCAACATCCTTTTCAACAAGCAGATTCACCATTTTATGATGTTCCTCATGCGCGTTTGAACGCCTTACTATGCTTGCGATAGTAACCTCTGAAAAGCGGATGATATAATCCTCCTGGCTATCTATAGCCCGAAGTATGCGCTTTTTATCAGAGATATGTTCAAGCGTCCTGTGAAATTCCCTATTTTGCACGGCAAGGGCTTTTACATCCTTATTATTTTGGCTTACATCCATTCTGGATAATATTTCCCTCAGCTTTTCAATATGCTCATCGTTTACATTTTTCACTATTGAAGGGACGATAAGCATCATAAGAGCGTTGCGAATCATAAAGATTTCTTCTATATCTTCCAAGGTAAAAGCGGAAACCGTAACGCCCTTTCTCTCTTTATATTCCACAAGACCGTCCTGCTCAAGGCGCCTTAAGGCTTCCCTAAGCGGCGTCCTGCTAATATGGAGCTTTTTTGAGTACTGAGTTTCTATTATGCGGGTACCTACCGGTATCTCCCCCATTATTATGGCGTGCTTAAGGGTTTCATAAGCCTGTTCTCTTATGGCTTTGCTTGCATTTACCTGTTCAACTTCAGCTTTCAATAAAACGCCTCCCCTCTAAACTAAATAATACCCCGTGAGATTGAGCATGTCAAGAAATCGCGGCATAAACCAGCCTTGAACGCAGAATTTCGCCTTCTACATAGCCTATGCCTATAAAACTATCTTCTATATATACGCGATAGTTTTCATTATTATTGATAATTTCATCAATATCCGCAAGCGGTATAGCAACTCCATTTAATAGTTTTTTTGAATATATTTTATCAAACACAAGCTTTGGCATATGACACAATAGGCTATCTGCCGGTAAAAGTTTAAAGTTTCCGCTTTCTATTTCCTGCATGGTATAAGCTTCGTCCATATGCATATGCCCGACAGATTCCCTTATAAGTATGTTCATATGCGCTGCGGAACCTAAATATTCTCCCAAATCGTGGCATAGGGTTCTAATATATGTACCTTTCCCACATGAAATACGCATTAAATAAGAATTTTCACTGCTTTGAGAAACAATGTCTATAGAATCTACCACTACCTGCCTTGGCTTCCTTTCAACGCTTTGCCCTGCCCTAGCTAAATCGTAAAGGCGTTTGCCGTCTTTTTTAAGCGCTGAATACATAGGCGGTATCTGCTGTATTTCGCCTGTAAAATTAGGCAGCGCCTTATTCAGCTCATCTATGCTTGGGATGTTTCTGCTTGTAGAAACAACCTGTCCCTGCGCGTCCTGAGTATCAGTAGCTGCGCCAAATACTATTTCCGCAAGATATACCTTGTTTAGGTCTGCTATATAGTTAAAAAGCCTTGTACCCCTGCCTATAAGCAAAGGCAGCACACCAGCGGCTTCAGGGTCAAGCGTACCTGCATGACCTACCTTCGCTTTAATCCTTCTTTTAACGAAAGACACCGCCCCGGCGCTAGTAATGCCGGGCGGCTTAAACAGGTTTATAACTCCATTCACGCTTTTAGCATTTCCTCCATAGCTTTATCCATGCTTTCAAGCGCCTTATCCATACTGCTTTTTATTGTACAGCCTGCCGCCAACATATGCCCGCCGCCGCCAAACTGCTGGGCAACGATAGAAACATCATAGGGTTTGAGGCAGCGCAGGTTGAACTTTATGCCGCATGCTGTTTCAGTGGCGAGGTAGGCAGCTTCAACCCCATGTATATATAGACCAAGGTTTACTATGCCGTCAGCTTCTTCAATTCTAGCGTCGTTTTTTACAAAATCCTCTTTTAAAAGGCACATTGAAGATAGCCTTCCCGCGGCTTTTATTTTAAGCGAACTTAGCGCAGAGCCCGTCATGCGTATGTTTCCTAAGCCTTTAAGCAGGTGTAGTTTCTGCGCATTTGTTGATATATCAAGCCCCGCGCGCATAAGCTCCGCCATCTGGTCAAAGGTTTCGTCAGTTACTGAAGGGAAGCAGAAATTACCCGTATCGCTGCTTATTGCTGTATATAGGTAAGTAGCGATATCCTTATCAATACTTGCGCCAAGCTCTTTAGCTAATCTAAATACAAGCATACCGGTGGCAGCGACAGAGCTATCCACCAGATTATAATCGGCAAATAAGCTGTTAGTTGCATGGTGGTCTATCTGTATGCTTTTTTTAGCGGTTTTAATCATATCAAAGCAGCTACCAAGCCGCCCTTCGTCCGAAGCATCAAGAGCTATTACTATATCAGCTTCAAGGCTGGCTTCATCTGGTATACTTACTTCTTCCCAGCGGGGGAGAAATTTAAGCGAAGCCGGCACCGCGTCTTGGCAGAATACCCTTGCGTTTTTACCCATGCGCCTTAGCATTAGCATAAGCGCAAGCGATGAACCTAGAGCATCGCCATCCGGCTGTATATGGGTTAATATTGCAATGTTTGAGGCTTCTAAAAGCGCCTCGGCGATGTTAGATATTGTTGTCGTCGTCTTCACGGCTTTCCTCCTGCGCCTTTAATACTTCATCTATTCTGTGGTTCATATATATACCGTACTCTATGTTTTTATCCAGCACGAAATGAAGTTCTGGGGTATAGCGCAGCTGAAGCCTTCTGCCAAGTTCATTCCTTATAAAGCCCGCGGCTTTTTCAAGAGCCTGAATAAAGGGTTTTTCAAATTCTTCCTCAAGTACGCTTACATACACCTTTGCATGGCGCAAATCTCGCGTTACATCCGCGCGGGTTATGGCGAAAGTACCTCTAATGCGGGGGTCGCGCATATCCTCGCGTATAATTTCGTCTATAATTTTTCTTGTTTCTTCTGAAATTTTATTTACTCTATAGTTTGCCATTAGTTCTTATCTTCTACCTCTGCTAATATGAAACATTCTATTACATCATCGTTTTTAATATCGTTATAGTTTTCAAGACCTACACCGCATTCATAGCCTTCGTTTACTTCGCGCACATCATCCTTATAGCGGCGCAGCGATGAAAGCCTGCCTTCGTAAATTACAACATTATCGCGCAGCAAACGAACAGAAGCATTGCGTTGCAACTTGCCGTCCGTTATATAGCAGCCGGCTATGGTGCCAGCGCCCGTTACCTTAAAGGTATTACGCACCTGAGCGTGACCTAGCAGTTTTTCTCTAAGCTCAGGTTCAAGCATACCTTTCATGGCGCGCTCCACATCTTCTATCGCCTGATAGATTACGCGGTACAGCCTGATGTCTACTTCTTCAGCTTCCGCGGTTTCCCTAGCGTTATTATCCGGGCGCACGTTAAAGCCTATTATTACTGCATTAAATGCGGAGGCTAAGTTTACATCGTCCGTGCTTATTGCGCCAACGCCGCTGTGAAGTATTTTAATCTGCACTTCATCTGTTGACAGCTTTTCAAGCGCCTGCCTGACAGCTTCTGTTGAGCCCTGAACATCCGCTTTTATTATAAGGTTAAGGGTTTCCATATTGCCCTCGGATATTGTTGCAAACAGGTTATCAAGCGATACCTTTGAAGATGCCTGCAAACGCTCTGAGCGCATCTTCTCGCGGCGCTCCGCTGCAACTTGGCGGGTGAGCCTTTCGTCTTCTACGGCATAAAGTTCATCGCCCGCATCAGGTACTTCGGAAAAACCCGCGATTTCAACAGGCATAGAGGGTCCTGCGCTTTCCACCCTTTCGCCCCTATCGTTATTCAGCGCCCTTACCCTGCCTGACGCATGACCGGCAACAACATAGTCCCCAACGCGAAGAGTGCCGTTTTGCAGCAGCACGGTAGCAAGCGGACCGCGGGTTCTGTCTAGTTTTGCTTCAACTATTATACCGCGCGCAAGCCTGTCGGGGTTTGCCTTAAGCTGCAACATCTCCGCCTGCAGGAGTATCATTTCAAGCAGATGGTCAACACCTTCGCCTGTAAGCGCACTTAGAGGCACCATAATAGTATCGCCGCCCCATTCCTCGGGGACAAGCTCGTATGCAGTTAAATCCTGCTTTATGCGCTCGGGGTTGGCAGTGTCCTTATCCATCTTGTTTATGGCGATAATAATCGGCACCTCCGCCGCCTTTGCGTGGTTTATGGCTTCAACCGTCTGGGGCATAACTCCGTCATCGGCGGCTACTACAAGCACAGCAATATCGGTAGACTGCGCGCCCCTTGCGCGCATTGCGGTAAAGGCCTCGTGTCCCGGGGTGTCTAGGAAGGTAATTTTTTCGCCATCTACATCTACTGTGTACGCGCCTATGTGCTGGGTAATTCCGCCGGCTTCGGTAGATGTAACTCTGGATTTTCTAATATAGTCTAGCAGGGATGTCTTACCGTGGTCTACATGGCCCATGATGGTAATAACAGGCGGCCTTTTTACGAGATCTTCCTCGCTATCCTCTTCCTGCGTTTCGGTAAGCAGCACTTCCTCCGCGGATTTTTCAAGCTTCATGTCAAGCTCTATGCCAAATTCGGAGCACACTAGCGATGCGGTGTCAAAATCAAGCTCGCTGTTTATATTCGCGACAAGACCAAGTAATAGCAGTTTTTTAAGTATTTCGCCTGAGGGCTTGCCTATGCGCTCGGTTAAATCTTTTACGGTTATGGTTTCTGCTGTCATATATGCTTTTTCTATCTTTATTGGCGCCATAAGCTGCTGCGCGGAGGGCTTTTTAACTCTGCTCTTCCTGCCGCCGCGCACCCTTTCATCATCAAAGCCGCTGTATTTGCCGCTCTTATTTAACATGCTCTGGCGTTTGCTCTTGCTTACGCGCTCAGGATCGCGCCTGCTGCGGCTGTAGGATTTCTTGTTGGGGTCGTAATTGCTTACCTTATCCTTTTCTATGGTAGGCATGAGTATATCTTCCTGAATCTGCAGCTTTCTGCTACGGGAATAACCGCGCTCGCCTTGCCTTGAAGGTCTTCCGGTTGTTTCCTCCCTATCCTTAGCTTGAGTCTGCTGGTAAGGCTGCGCACGCCTTTGTGCGGGAGCGGGTTTTTCCTGCTGCGGTCGTGCAGCTCTTTGCTGCCTTTGCTCAGCGCTTGGCTTAGCCTGTCTTGGCTCTTGCCTTGTTTGAGCCTGCCTTGGCTCTTGTCTTGGCTGAACCTGCCTTTGGGCGGGTCTTGCCTGCGGCTTGCTTTCAGGCATTTGCGCTTCTGCCCTTGGCTTTGGCTGTACAGGCGGTTTTTCCGCGGCAGGCTTAACTGGCTCTTCCTTAGTTAAAACGGGTTCTGCGGGGGCTTCTACAATAGGAACAGCCGCTTCCTCAGCCGGAGCCTTCTTTTCCTCTACAGGAGCTTCTTCTTTTATAGCTTGCGTCTGCTGCGCAGCAGCGGAAATCTCAGACACTAAAGCCTGCTCTTCTTCATCAAGCATAGTCCAAGCTTTAGTCTGGTTGCGTATAAGCTCCTGATGTTCAAGGTTTTTAATTCTGGCGCGTTCTTCCTCTTCTTTTCTTATAAACATGCTCTCCTGCTGTTTAAGCGCTTGCAGAAGTATACTTGCGTTGCGTTTTATACGCTCAGTTTCCGCAAGTACCACCCCCGAACGCTGGTTCAGCTCTTTGGTAGCTTCGTTCATATTCATCTTAGCCATTGTTTCTTACCCCCGTATCGCTTACCGGAGAAAATGTTTTAAGCCCTCCGGTGTGTTTTTTTATTTCATCGCTCAGATTGCCCTTAGGCAATGCGAGCACCTTTAAGTCCGCCTTTCCCGTCGCCTTTTCTAGCATGTTTTCACTAACTATGTAAAGCGGAACATTGTAGTAATTGCAGCTGTTTATCATGCGCTTTTCCGCATTTTTTGACGCGCTGCTATCTATAAACGCAATGGATGCCTTGTTGCTCCTTATAAGCTCTACCGCTTTTGAAAGCCCTAGGCTTATAGCGCCCTGCCTTAGCGCCAGACCCAATAAGCCGGAAATTTTACTTTCCACCCGTACCTCCTGCAGCGTTTTCAATAAGAGCCTGCTTTATTTCGTCCGGCACGTTAGCATCAAGCGCCCTTTCAAGCTGCTTTCGCTTTATGGCGTTTTCTATGCACTCTATCTTGTTGCACACATAGGCTCCTCTGCCGTTTTTCTTGCCCCTATCGTCAATGCTTATTTCACCCTCGGGCGAACGCACAACGCGTATTAACTCTCTTTTTGGAGTCATCTCCCGGCAGGCTACGCACATACGCATGGGAATTTTTTTCGCCATCAATAATCGCCTTCCATACCGCCGCTAAAATCCATAAATTCGGCGGGCTCATCGTAATATTCCTGCTCAGCATAGTCTTCCCAGTCCTGCGGTTCTTCATCAAATACCATGCCGGGGTCTATGCCCTGCTCCTCAAACAGCTCCTGAATTTGCGTTTCGGATTTAATATCAATCTTCCAGCCTGTAAGCTTAGCCGCAAGGCGGGCGTTCTGCCCTTCCTTGCCTATGGCAAGGGATAGCTGCTGGTCCGGCACCACTACTCGGCATATTTTTTCTTCTTCTGAAATAAATACGCTCATTACATGGGCGGGGTTTAGGGCGTTCGCCACAAATTCCGCAGGGTCGGAAGACCATTTGATAATATCTATCTTTTCATTCTTAAGTTCGTTTACTACCTTTTCTACCCTCATCCCTCGTGGGCCTACGCAGGCGCCAACTGGGTCTATAAGCGGGTCTGTGGAATATACAGCAATTTTGGTGCGGCTGCCGGCTTCCCTTGCAAGCGACCTTATCTGCACTATTCCTTTCGCAATCTCCGGTACTTCCATTTCAAAAAGCCGCTTTACAAGCCCTGGATGCACCCTTGAAACATATACCTGAGGGTTACGGCTGCCATCCAGCCTTGCGCCGTGCACCTTAAGCACATATACCTTTATATGGTCGCCCTCTCTGTATACTTCGCCGGGCATAAATTCGCTGCTTTCCATTATGCCCTCGGTTCTGCCAAGCTCCACAAAAACGGCTTTAGGCTCTACCCTCTGTATAATGGCGGTTAGTATTTCCTGCTCTTTTTCTATATATTCATCGTATATTTTGCCGCGCTCAGCTTCCCTTATGCGCTGCACTAACATCTGCTTCGCGGTTTGCGCCGCAACCCTGCCAAAATCTTCAGGCGTTACATCTATCTCTACTATATCGTCAAGATGATAATCGCTCCTTATTGCGTGCGCTTCTTCAAGGGTTATCTGTGTTTCAGGGTCTTCAACCTCATCAACTACTACCTTGCGGGCAAAAACCTGCACGCCCTCTTTCCTTGTTAGGCGTACAGTAAGGTTTTGGGTGCTCTGCACTTGGTTGTTCCTGCGGTACGCGGCTTTAAGAGCGTCCTCAATGGTGTTGATAAGTATAGCTTCGTCGATATCCTTTTCGCGCGCTAGGGCGGAAATCGCGTCTATTATGTCTATTTTTTTGCCTTTCATATTATATTTCCTCCGTTTGATTTGTATCCTGTTCCAGTGCTTTATTCAATTCTTCCTCAGTAAAATATCTGCGGCATAGCGCCATATTGCCGGCGGGGATAGTGATTTCCTCCCCCGATAAGTTTATGTGATAACCTTCATCGTCCAGCTTAATTAAAGTAGCCTGAAATGCCTTTTTGCCGTCCAAAGACTTGTATAGCTTAACTTCCACCGTTTTGCCTATGGCGCTTTGGGCATCCCTAACGGTTTTTATGGGTCTATCAACGCCAGGGGAGCAAACCTCCAAATAATCGTAGTTAAACTCCTCTACCTTGCTTGCAACCGCCATATGGTAGCGCTCGCAATCATCAAGGGTGATACCGCCGGGTTTATCTAGGTATATACGCAGGTATACGCCCGCATGTTCCTTTTCAAAAGCGGCTTCTACAAGCTCATACCCCATGGTATCCGCAAGCGTTTTGGCTATGCTATTCAGCTTTTCTTTAGGCTTTTCTTTTCTTTTCATGTTTTTCTCCAAATAAAAAGCGGGCAATGTCCGCCGGAAAAAGGGTATGCAAAAGCATGCTCCTTGCTCCGTACAGTCCCACTCTTGGCTAAAACCCTCTTTCTCAAAAATAATTCGGGCACAGCGGAATTATAACATATACAAAATGTTTACACAAGCAAAGGAGGTGGAATAGGGAAATTACAACGCAAACTTACGCGCACAGCTAAAAAACCCGCTTTTTTATTTTAAATACTTGCAAATTAATAAAAGCGCGTATATAACGTAGCAAGATAAAGTATAAGGAGGATTATACCCTATGATAAGATCAAGAAATAGACTGCTTAGCCTAGCGCTTGTACTTACCATGCTTTTAGGCATAACCAGTGTTGCTATGGCATACACCTGTACTGAAGAAGTAGTAGACGGAAAACTTGTAGTAACTGAAGATTATGGCGATTTCAACTATGTATTTGTATATGAAGGTAGCGAAGTTTCCGGCACATATACTAGAACATACACGGAAACCGAAACCAGAATTGGCTACAACTATGTTGAAGAATACAAAGATGATGCGATAATAAAGTATACGGCGTATTACCCTGACGGCTACTATGAAACAGGTACATTCGATGCTGATGGGTACGGTAAAACGATAAATAGCAACGGTGATGTGGTGGGCGAAGGTAAGAAGCTTGAAGATGGAAGCGTTATCTATTGGTACCTTAATAGAGACGGCTTTGGATTTGAATACATATATGGTGTGGGTGGTGGTATGCCCATTTCGGTTACCAATTTTTATGCGGATGGACATAGGGAAGAAACTAAATATGATAAAGGCAAAAAAGTTTCATATGGCGAATATTACCCAAACGGTGATAGCGATGTGTGGACATATGATAAAGAAGGGAATACAGTTTCAAAAACTAATTCCTATACAGAAGAACATAGCGGTTATTTTATAACTACATGTTATGATGGTGGTCACAATATTATATCCCGTACAGAAGAATCTCCTTTCGGTTACTCTCAAACCACAACATATGATGGCAAAGGCAACAATACCACTGTTGACAATGCCGGAAATGTGGTTGGTTATTACAAGCAACTTGAAGGCGGCGGACATGAAGTGTTGGAAACTTATGCTAATGGAAATACTACATTCGTTATTCGCGATAAAAACAACCTTTTAGTAGAAATGGTAGAAACTGCTGCTGACGGTACTAAAAAGACAACTAAACCCGTAAGCGAATTTGTGGTTACTTTCGATGATGGCTCCAGCTACATACAGCAAAACACCGAAACATATGATGAAAACGGTAATCTGGTTGGAGCCACGACGTATGGCGAAAGCGGAGAAATTATTACTTGGGAAATGCGTGACGGAATAAAATACCAATATATTTACTCTGATGAATTGGGCGAATATGATATAGAAAAAAGAACATATCCTGACGGAACAGTAGAAATTAGAACTACAATATGGACTGATGATGGCTATGAGGTAAGGGATGAAGACGGCAATGTTCTTGAAACCTATACCGAAACATATGATGAAAAAGCGGGTGAAGGGCATGGAGTAGCAAAGGATGCCAACGGGAAAATAATAAATGAAAGATTCTTTGATGAAGAAGGAAGGAATACTGAGTATTGGTATTTTGATAAAGATGCCAATAAAGTTGTTGTTGATTATGATTATGAAAATAAAATTTGCCACGAAAATGTCTACGACACCGCAGGCAACCTTATTATTGAAAGGACTTACGATTTAGCAGGCAGACTGGTATCAGAAAAGAAATACGAAGTACAAAAGGTTGAAAAAGTAAAATATGTATGATACCCAAGCAACACCACATCTACACACGGTTTTGCGTTTAGAGAGCTGCGCCCGGAGCTTACAGAAAAGTGGTACAGGTTTACTCCGCTGGATTTAAGCCGTGAAGGCGAATACAGCATACCTCTAATTGGCGGCGGCAAATACATAATAGGCAAGGTAAATGTAAATGTAGAAGGCGATGAAGTAACAATTACCTACAGTATGCCCGGTGAGCAGTATGACACCGCCCGCATAGAGAGCGAGTACCTTAACCTGCTGCCCGACCTTGCCAGCCTTACAACAGTTAATCCGGATGAACTTGGCGAAGGCTTTGCGTTTGGTGAGCCCATAAGCATAGAAAACGACCTTGCCGGCGATACCAAAGTGTTGCTGTTTGTACGCAATGTAGTTACATTCAGAGACCACTACACATACCAGAAGCCGCTTGCAAGGTACTGGCCAAATTCTTCAAACTACGCGGAATACTACGCATACCTTAAGAGCATAATGGACTAATACTACAACACCTCTCATAAATCCCCCCCCGCCATACTGCGGGGGGGGGATTTTTATCATAAAAAAGGCGTGCACGCACGACCTTTTTTGATTGAAATTGTTGATAATTATACTTATCTCAGTTTAAAGCAGCGCATAGATTGTAGCGAATTTCTTGATTTGGCGAAGCTTTGCGAAGGAAACATAGCGGCGCTATATTGACTGAGCAAAGCAAAGACAAATCGGAAAAGGCGCACAAGATAAAGCTGATTTAGGCTGAGATAAGACAATATGTAATGCCCCCGGGATTTGTAGAAACGAGGATTCACCTGTAAGATGAGTATGGAATTACTATCCACAGGAATTACCACATACAAAGTAGG
>JAAYRU010000023.1 GCA_012518615.1 Christensenellaceae bacterium
AAAGGATTTGCCAAAGTTCAAGCGGAACTAAGTGAAATGTTCGAAAAAATCGCTTCCCCCTAGGGGGAAGCAGCTGATGGCTTAGCAATATTTACAAGAAGGGTTACACAAAACTATTGACACTACCTTGCGAGGTTTAAGCTATATATGTTTTTATCATAATTATTTTTTGTTAAATATAGGGATACTAGTTATGAAACACAATATAGATAGTGTTATAGTGGTAATTAAAGTGTCGGTGTATTCATGCACAGCCTTTATGCCGTGAATTAGAGAATAACCGTCTGTTAAAAGCGTGGGTGCGCATTTGTTTGTATTAGGTAATAGGCTTGTTAGGTAAGATATAAGCAGTACGCTAACTATTCCACCCAGCACAGCACCGTTTGAGTTTGCGATAGTTGAAAACAGTACTATGAGCATAATTACAAAAACGCCGAAAGCCCACCAACATATGGCAGCAAATAACAAATTATTCGCAACTGAATTATCCCAAAAGTATGAGCTATAAATGTAGGTTATTATAAAGCTTAGCCAGTAATATACAGTCCAAAGCAATGTAAGCAGTGCTGCCTTAGAAAACACTATCTTGTGGCGTTCAAGCCCCTTTGTAACTGCCAATACCAATGTACCCGACTGATATTCCTTTACAAATATACTGCTTTCAATAAGCACAAAAGCAATGAGTGCCATGGGTGCGTTTTTAAAGAACTGCATCCAAGAATCCATTGCGCTTATTGCAAAGCCTGTAAAGCTTATTCCACTTTCAGCTAGAGTGTCTGCCAGCATTTCAAAAAGCCAAGGCGTAAGCTTTGCTGTTAATGGGTTAAGTATGCCAATAAATATGGATATTATTGAAAGTATAACTAACTTTCCTGTGCGCAACTGTTCTATGCACTCTTTTTTTATGAAGGCAAGCATAGTTTTCACTTTATCACCTCCATAAAAAGCGTTTCAAGAGTAGGCTCTAGTTTTTCGATTTTTGTGAAAGCTATATCGTTACTTGCTATAAATTGTATTATTTCAAAGGGTGAATAGTCTTTTTGATTAAAGCGAAGTGCGTTGTTGCCCGATACTTTTAGTTTTGGAAATGTCTGCATAAGTTTATGCGTATCCTCATGTTTTTCTGTTTCTAGCATATATTCTTCGCTGCGGTATTTTGATTTAATGTCGGAAAGTTTTCCCTGTATACTTATTACACCGTCATTTAGAAAGGCTACATCGGTGCAAATGCGCTCTACATCAGATAGTATATGCGTAGAAAAAAGCACTGTAGTATTCTCTTTAACTGTACTTAGTATATTTAATATCTCTTTTCTGCCTAAAGGGTCGAGTGCGGATGTAGGCTCATCGCATATAAGCAGCTTGGGGCGGTTTAGCAGAGCTTGGGCTATTCCAAGGCGCTGTTTCATGCCTCTAGAGTAGCCTTTTATGCGGTGTTTTTCGCCCTCTAGCCCCACAAGCTCAAGCAGCTCTTTGCTCCTTGGCATTATTTCGGTACTATCCATACCGCTTATTTCTCCGCAGAAGCGCAGGTATTCAATAGCGGTCATAAAAGAATAGAACTCTGGCACATCAGGCAGATAGCCTATATGTCTGTTAGTTTTCGTGTTCCCGTATACGACCTTTTCGCTTGCCACAAATATATCTCCCTCGTCCGCCATAAGTAAGCCCATTATGGTTCTCATAGTTGTTGTTTTACCTGCTCCGTTTTTGCCTATGAAGCCGAATACGCTGTGTTTTGGTACAGAAAGCTCCAGACCCTTTAATACCTTTTTATCTCCAAAGCTTTTGTGTAGATTGTGGATTTTAAGCATATATCACTCGTCCTCTTTGCCGAATATGAAGTACAGTATGGGACCTACGAAGTTCATCAAAACTATTGTGACTATAAGCCATATTTTGCGGTTGCCTCTCTTGTAATTGTCATGTGTTAGTATATGGCGTAATGTATGTGCAAGTAGCGCTAATTGAGCAATTATGAGCGGTATTAGAAAGGGTAGAAATTCTTTTATCTTATCCATTTTCTATGTCCTTTCCGTATGTTTCAACACAGAAGCCGTGGTGCCCGCAGGCTGTGCAGGTTAGCTTTCTGGTAGATGGCGTATGTCTTGCCCAAAACGCTTCCTTGAATTTGGGCTTAAATATAGTATGGCATTGCGGGCATATGTACGTTACATTGGTAAAATAGTAGCGGGATAGCATTATGCCGCTTGGAACTGCAGTTACAAGCCACACAACAAACAGCCACCATATACCCTTTGTTATCCATAGTATTATGGATACCCATTGCAGTACGCTTAAAGGAATGCCGCTTATAAGCAAGCTCAAGCGTACTTTTTTTAGTTTTTCTTTGTTAGACATTGCATAAGCTATGCCGCCTATGGATTCTACGGAGAAATTTTCAACTGCTTTAAGCCCTTTTTTGAGCGCTTCAAGCTTGCTTAGCTTATCCTGCTTATCTAGTATTTCTTCATTTAATAGCTGTTCCTGTTGCTCAAGAAGCAGGAATATTACGCTTTCCGGGTCGTCTTCCGAAAGCAATTGAGATATAGAATTTATAGGCAGTCCCAAATCCCTTAGAAAACAGATTACTTTCATGCGCTGTAAATCTTCTTCAGAATAGAGCCGCCTTCCGCCTTCAGTTAGCTCAGTCGGTATAAGTATACCCCGGCTATCGTAGTATTGTACGGTTCTTACTGTAACTCCGCAGAGCTTGGCTATTTCTCCCGTAGTGTATTTCGGCATAGCTTTACCTCCTTTCTAGTTGCCATGTTACATCATAACGCGGCGTAACGAGCAATACCTAACGCAAGGGGATTTTTTTAAAAAGGTGTTTTTTATAACCCTGCCGCTTATTTTATCAGCAGCTTTAATAATTTTCTACTTTGATTGACATTAGCATATCTTGTTGTTAGTATAAACAAAAAGCGCAGGAGATGGACATGGGACTTGGTAGAATAGGCAGGGAGATAAACATAGGCTTTATAGGTCTTGGTTTTAGAGGGCAGCCGGAGCTTGAACTTATTTGCCAAATGGAGGATATACGCATAGTTGCTCTATGCGATGTATATTCAGACCGCTTGCAACAAGGCGGAGAAATTGTAAAGAAAGCTAAAGGCTATGTGCCGCAGCTAACGCAGAATTGGCGAGAAGTAGTATCGCATAAGGATATAGAAGCCGTAATTATAATGACAGGCTGGCAAAGCCATATTACAATAGCGATTGAGGCTATGAAATGCGGCAAGGCAGTGGGGCTTGAAGTTGGCGGAGCATCGTCAATTAAAGAATGCTGGGATTTAGTGCGTACTAGTGAGAGTACAGGCAAACCCTGCATGATGCTTGAAAACTGCTGCTACGGCAAGGAAGAGATGACGCTTCTTTCCATGATAAGGCAAGGTATATTTGGCGAACTCGTGCATGTGCAGGGCGGGTATCAGCACGATTTAAGGTATGAAATAGGTATGGGGGATATAAACCGCCACTACAGGCAGGATAATTTCTTAAGGCGCAACGGGGAACTTTACCCAACGCATGAGCTTGGTCCCATAGCTAAATACTTAAATTTAAACCGTGGCAACCGTATGCTGTCGCTTGTAAGTATGGCTTCAAAGGCTAGGGGGCAGAGTGCATGGCTTAAGGAAAACCGCTCCGATAGCCCGCTTGCGGATGCGCATTTTGCGCAGGGGGATATAGTAAGTACGCTAATTAAATGCGCAGGCGGTGAAACCATACTTCTAACGCATGACTGTACGCTTCCAAGACCCTATTCCCGTGGCGGGCGTGTGCAGGGGACACGGGGCATATGGCAGGAGGATAATAGGGGCATATACATAGAAGGCATGTCGCCCGGCAGCGGAGATGGTGGTATGCACAAATGGGAAAGCGACAGCGCTTACATGGAAAAATACATGCACCCCCTATGGCAAGAGTATGAGCGTTTCGGTATGCGTGGAGGGCATGACGGCATGGACTACCTTGTACTAAGGGCATTCTTTGAAAGCCTGCAAGATGGAAAAACCATGCCAATAGATGTATACGATACAGCAAGCTGGATGGCTATAACCTGTCTTAGCGAGCAGAGCATAGCCATGGGTAGTATACCTGTTGCGGTTCCCGATTTTACAAACGGCAGATGGACGCTGCCTAGAGAAAAGAACGATACTATATTTGCTTTGGATTAGCGTAAAAACAATATAAACCATAAAAGCCCTATTATTCGGGGCTTTTTTGTATGTGCTTATATGTCATTATCTGTCTGTTAAACATGCATTAGCATAATAGCATGAGCAAATTATTGTTAGTTCCATCTAGTACTTTCAACAGATTGTATATTCCACATGCTACTGCGGACGAAAGATATCAGCTTTTTTACGGAGGGGCAGGGAGCGGAAAATCAGCATTTGTTGCAAGCAGAATAGTAGTAGACTGTTTTATAGGTAGAAATACGCTTGTTACAAGGCAGGTGGCGTCTAGGATAGCAAATTCCTGCTATAATGAAATATTAAAGGCTATAAATAGGTTTGGCGCGGAAAAGTTTTTCAGCACAAAAGGCGGCGAAATAAGTTGCCTTTATTCCGGAAGTCAAATACTTTTTTCAGGGCTTGATGATGTTGAAAAGCTTAAATCCATAACCCCTAAAAGGGGAGTGCTTACGGATATTTGGATAGAGGAAGCGACAGAAACTACATATATGTCATTCAAGCAGCTGGACAAACGCCTAAGGGGTGTAAGCCCGCATAAGAAGCGCATTACCCTAAGCTTTAATCCGACTGATAAAAACCATTGGCTGTACATGCATTTTTTTAAGGGCAGGGATATTAATATTCCTTTGCATAGGGATAGAGATATACTTATGCTGCACAGCACATATAAGGATAATGCCTTTTTATCGCCAGATGACAACATATCCCTTGAAAATGAAAGTGATGAATACATGTACACTGTTTACACAAAAGGCATGTGGGAGGAGCAAAGGGGAAGGATGCTCCAAAATATAATAATAGAAAACCTTGCAGGGCTTGCAATAAATAAAAGTACACTCAGGTGCGGGCTTGATTTCGGTTTTACTCAAAGCCCTTCATTTGCCGTGTTATTAAGCTATGATGAAAGCGCAAAGCGCATATATGTAATAGATGAGATGAAGCTGTACGGGCATACTAATGATATGCTGGCTCAAAAGCTTAGCACATTTGCAAGGGGCTTAACTGTATACTGCGACAGCGCGGAGCCTAAGAGCATAGCTGAAATAAGGCGCATGGGCATTAGAGCTAAGGGCGTTAAAAAGCATAGGGACGCTATGCGCCACAGCATACAATGGCTTATGCAGCATACTATTATAGTAGATGAAAAGCTTTCCGAAATACAAAAGGAGCTAAATTCTTGGGTGTATAATGCAGACGGCAGCACAAAAGCCTCCGCAGGCGACCACGGTATAGATGCCATAAGGTATGCGCTTAGCAATGATATGCAGTATAGACAAGCTTTTATAAGCGGATAATGATATTTTAAATAGCATATGTAGCAAAAAACTTCGGGGAAATTTATTATTGACAATAAAACTTAAGCTGTGATAGAATACAAACAAGTTAGGTAGCACTAACTAATGCGTTTTTAAGGAGGAAATTATGTATCGAAAACATCTTTTTATGGTTCTGGCGCTTATGATGGCTTTGGCTTTATCACTGGGCGTATCAGCTGCCACGCTGCAAGGCGACGCTAATGTGGACGGGCGCACATACCCGTCTACTATGCCATTTATTCATCCGCCGTTTTACAACATTTGCTTGACGGTTGAAACTGACGACAGCGGGATAATTACTGCAGTTACAGACAATGGCACGGGGCTTGAGGGCTCCCTAGAGAGCAAGGATATGGAAGATTTCTGGGTAAATAAGAACAAGCCCTTCTTTGACATGATGCTAAAATCCGGTCTGCTTGAAAAATTTGTAGGCAAAACAAGGGCCGAAGTTGCTGCAATGGCGCTAAACACCGGTGAAGCCGATGCGGTTACAGACGCAACAATGCTTGGGCTTGCCGCACAGGAAGCTGTGCTTAACGCATTTGACGGCAAGAAGGGTCTAACATTCCTGCCCGGAGAAGGCAGCGTAATGCCTGTTAAAGAAATCAATGGTCGTGATGTGGTGCTTGAAAGCAAGCTTCCCGAAGGCTTTGAATTAGAACTCGTTGATGTGCGCCACGGCGTGCGAAATGAAGATGTTCTGGATGCTAAAAACTATAAGGCGGAAATGAAGGATGGTCTGCTTTCTCTGCATTTTGAAAACGACCTTGCCCCCGGCAAGTACTTTGTAAATGTGGTTGATGCATCTAAAACCTACCGTGCGCCCCATTTTGAAAGCGGACACGGCGAAGAGGATGCGGCACAGGCGCCCCGTTTTGTAGTTGAAAGCGGTCTTAATGCTGAGGATATCCGTATGGATGGCAGACAGATAGTTTTAGAAAATGGCGATTTGGAAAACTTCATGAAAAACCTTCAGCATGTTATAGTTCTGGCTGAAGGCGCGGAAAAGCCTATTGAGCAGGAACCTGTCGGTCATCACGGAACGGTTAATGAACGCTTTAATATTCTTACAGAAAATGGAGAGCTTAACCCTGATGCCACACAGTACAACAAAAAGGATAGGACGGAAACGCCTATTTTTGAAAAAGGAAAGACCTACGAAATAACAATAGTATCCTATGGCTATCCGGAGCTTAAGGTAAATTACACAGCGGAATAAGCATTAAAGCAAAAAAGCTGTCCTTTTTCGGGGCAGCTTTTTTTGGTATGATTGGCATTTTGTAAGCCTAAGCCAAAGTTATATTCCAAGGCTGTGTAAAAACAAAACTATTCTACACTGTTCTCTTCGCTTTTATCATCATTAGCGCTTTCTTCTTCTTTTTGCTCTTTAGGCTCTACTTTTACTCCCGCAAGCATGGATACCATATCCCTGCTTCTTGCAAGGAAGTTCTGCAAATCCTCGTTTTCTAGAGGTTTTGAAGACATGCGCGCTAAATCGTATACTTGCCCTATAAGTAAATCCTGCATAGGCTTATCTTCCATTGCAGCTATAGCTTTAATAGAAGGGTTGCGGCTGTTTAAAACTAGGCTGAATTTATCTGGGAACATGGCATTTTGCCCGTATAGTACGCTTAGCTCCTTAAAACGGCGCATTTGCTCGTCCTCTGTAATAAATGCGCATAGGCTTTCATCCGCAAGCGGGCTAAGCTTTACTTCCAAATCCTCAATGCCGAGGGAGTTCCTAAATAGCGTTTGCATATCCTCTTGAGATAATGAGCTTTCTTCATCACCATCGTGCTTTATGCCCTCTATATCGGCATCTACCCTAAGGAATTTAGGTGCTTCCTCGCCTGAATACTCAACGAAAGACATATAGTTGTTATCTATTAACGAATCCACTACTACTACATCCACTCCTTGGCTTGTGTATAGCTCAACGCTTGCAGCCTGCCTTGCAGGGTCTATTGTGTAGTATATTTTCTTTCCTACCTTGCCTTCATTCTTTGAAAAATACTCTTCGTATGTATAATAATCGCCCGATGTTGTCTTAAGTATTATGGAATCCTTTATCGCGGTGTTAAAGCTGTCATCCCTCATGCAGCCGTACTTTATAAAGGGGTGTATATCGTCCCAGTAGCTTTCATATGTCTTTCTGTCGTTCTTAAACATATCGTTAAGCTTATCTGCCACCTTTTTTGCTATATGGCGGCTTATCTGCCTAACCTGCCTGTCGTTTTGCAGGAAGCTGCGGCTTACATTGAGCGGTAAATCGGGGCAGTCTATAACGCCCTTTAATACCATCAAAAATTCGGGTACTATTTCCTTTATATTGTCTGCAACGAATACCTGCCTGTTGTATAGCTTTATTTCGCCTTCTTGACCCGCAAAATCGCGGCGGATATGGGGGAAATACAGTATGCCCTTTAAGTTGAAAGGATAGTCCACATTAAGGTGTATCCAAAACAGGGGCTTTTCAGGGGTTCTAAATAGCTTGCGGTAGGTTTCTATATATTCTTCATCTGTGCAATCCTTGGGGGCTTTAAACCAAAGGGGGCTTACCTCATTTATGGGTTCCCTTTCCTTTGCATCGGGGGATTCCTCTGTAAATTCTGGCGGCGTTTCGCCCTTCTTTACTGCTTCTTCAAGCTTTTTATTATGCTCTTCTTTGCGCTTTTCATATGCTTTAAGCGCTTCTTTTTCGCCCTCTATATCTACAAAATATATGGGTATAGGCATGTAGGCGCAGTATTTGTCAAGCGTTTCACGCACGCGGTATGCGCTTAGAAATTCCTGCTCTTCCTCCATTATATGTAGGGTAATGGTGGTGCCGTGCTCCTGCCTTGAGCCGTCTTGCATGGTGAAACTCATGCCGTCTTCGCTTTCCCAGTATACGGGAGTGGCGCCTTCTATATATGAAAGCGTATCTATGCTAACCTTGTCCGCCGCCATAAAAGCGGAGTAAAAGCCAAGACCAAAGTGTCCTATTATACCCGCATCTTCGCTGCCCGCGTAGGATTTTACAAACTCCTGCGCGCCTG
Organism: Christensenellaceae bacterium; assembly: GCA_012518615.1. Lineage (GTDB taxonomy): Bacteria > Bacillota > Clostridia > Christensenellales > Aristaeellaceae > DTU024. The sequence goes on from JAAYRU010000023.1 coordinate 8,557, forward strand.
AAAAGGCTACTTGGTTTATGTATTTATCAAGCTCATCGGCGGTCATGCCTATGCCGTTATCTTGGAATATTAAATTGCCGTTTTCCTTATCCAGCGTAACGGTAATGCTAAGGTTCTCATCGCCGCCAAGTCCCATTACTTTGTATTTAGTTATGGCATCGCTTGCGTTTGATACCATCTCCCTTATGAATATATCCTTATCGGAATATAGCCATTTTTTTATTACGGGCATTATATTCTTAGCTTCAACCGAAATGTTGCCCGATTTTATCTTATCCATACAATTCCTCCTTAAGTTAGTAAATAACACAAACATTATAACAGAAGAAAACCACAAATACAAGCAATTTTTAGCACTCTCTTATTTTGAGTGCTAAATTAATATAATTGTTTGGTTTGTTTAACTTTTGTTTTATGGGGTATATATATATCGAATGGATGCAGTGGCACCAGAAAATTCAAGGAGGATTAATTATTATGGATAACAATGTAAATGTAAACGAAACAACAAGACTGCCTCTAATTGGCGATAAAGCACCTGCTTTTAAGGCGGTTACCACTCAAGGTGAAATAAATTTCCCGCAGGATTTTAGCGGCAAATGGGTAATACTATTCTCACATCCCGCAGACTTTACTCCCGTATGTACGACAGAATTTATGACATTCGCCTCCATGGCGGAAGAATTTGAAGAGCTCAACACCGCATTGGTAGGGCTTTCAATAGACTCTCTCCATTCCCATATAGCGTGGCTGCGCGGAATTCAGAAGCTGGAGTGGAACGGCATAGTAAACCCCGAAGTTAAGTTTCCTCTGATTGTAGACATCGACATGAATGTATCCACCAAATACGGTATGGTACACCCCAATTCCGGCAGCAAAACAAGCGCCGTGCGTGCAGTATTTATCATTGACCCCGAGGGCGTAATCCGCACAATACTCTACTATCCATCTTCAACCGGCAGGAATTTCCAAGAGATTAAGCGCATAGTAGTCGCGCTTCAGAAGTCAGACAGGGAAGGCATCGCCACACCCGCCAACTGGGAAGAAGGCAAGGATGTAATTATCCCACCGCCCGGCACCTGTGTAGCCGCTAAGGAGCGTATGGAAACCAAGGATGAGGACATGTACTGCCTAGATTGGTACCTGTGCTTTAGAAAAGATAAGTAATAAACGCATTTTAAGGGGGCAGCTTAGGCGGCTCCCTTTATTTTTATGGAAATATCCATTATAGAGTATTTTTAAGATTTATTTACTTTAACAGAGAAAAGTGCAGAAAAAGTGCTGTTTTACACAATAATCGGACTTGCTATTTTTTTGAAAATAGTATATATTATGCATTGTAGATTAGCACTCGATAGCAAAGAGTGCTAACAAATTGACAAACAATAGGAGGTTACTATATGACAATCAAACCCTTGGCAGACCGCGTGGTCATCAGGAATGTAGAAGTAGAAGAGACCACTAAGAGCGGTATCATACTTACCGGCGCTGCAAAAGAAAAGCCCCAGATGGCGGAAGTAGTAGCAGTAGGCCCCGGCGGCAATGTGGATGGTAAAGAAATAACCATGCATGTTAGCGTAGGGCAGAAGGTTATCTATTCCAAGTATGCAGGCACCGAAGTAAAACTAGACGATGTAGAGTATATAATCGTACGCCAGAGCGATATTTTGGCGGTAGTAGAATAATATAAAAGGAGAGAAATAAATGGCAAAGCAATTAAAATATGGCGAGGACGCGCGCAGAGCATTAGAAAGCGGTATTAACCAGCTCGCTGATACTGTAAAAATAACACTTGGTCCAAAAGGCCGCAACGTAGTTCTTGACAAGAAATACGGCGCACCCACTATCACAAATGACGGCGTTACCATCGCAAAGGAAATCGACCTTGAAGACCCCTTTGAGAACATGGGCGCTCAGCTTATAAAAGAAGTTGCCACCAAAACTAACGATGTTGCGGGCGACGGCACCACAACAGCAACCCTTTTGGCACAGGCAATAGTTCGCGAAGGGCTTAAGAACCTAGCGGCAGGCGCAAACCCCATGGGCTTAAGGCAGGGTATAGAAAAGGCAACTTCAGCTGCAGTTGAAGGTCTGCGCGAAATGTCCCAGCCCATTAAGAGCAAGACTTCTATCGCTCAAGTCGCAGCAATCTCCGCAGATGACGAAGAAATAGGCAAGCTTATTTCCGACGCAATGGAAGTTGTAGGCAAGGACGGCGTTATTACCGTAGAGGAGAGCAAAACCCTTAAGACCGACCTTAGCACAGTTGAAGGTATGCAGTTTGACCGTGGCTATGTAAGCAGCTACATGGTAACCGATACCGAGAAAATGGAAGCTTCACTTGAGAACCCCTATATCCTTATCACCGATAAGAAGATTAGCAATATACAGGAAATACTCCCCGTACTTGAGAAAGTAGTACAGTCCGGCAGGCAGCTTCTAATAATCGCCGAAGATATCGAAGGCGAAGCCCTTGCAACGCTGGTTGTAAATAAGCTGCGCGGCACATTCACCTGTGTTGGCGTAAAGGCTCCCGGCTTTGGCGACAGGCGCAAGGAAATGCTGCGTGACATAGCCATACTTACAGGCGGCGAAGTTATAAGCGATGAACTGGGTCTAGACCTTAAAGAAACTGAGCTCAGCCAGCTGGGTCAGGCGCATTCCGTAAGAATAGATAAGGAAAACACCACCATTATCGATGGCGCAGGCGAAAAGAGCGATATCGAAGGCAGAGTAAGCCAGATTAAGGCGCAGATTGAGGAAACCACCAGCGATTATGACCGTGAGAAGCTTCAGGAAAGGCTTGCTAAGCTCGCAGGCGGCGTAGCGGTTATCAATGTAGGCGCAGCAACAGAGGTAGAGATGAAAGAGCGCAAGACCCGCATAGAAGACGCGCTTGCAGCAACCCGCGCAGCGGTTGAAGAAGGCATAGTACCCGGCGGCGGAGTAGCACTGCTTAACGCTTCCGATAAAATTCGCGACCTACTCACCACAACCACGGGCGATGTAAAAACAGGCGTACAGATAGTACTGCGCGCAGTTGAAGAACCCATTCGCCAGATAGCCACAAACGCGGGCATAGAAGGCAGCGTAATTGTAGATACAGTTCGCCGCACAAAGAAAGCCGGTTACGGATACGATGTAACAAGGGGCGAATATGTAGACATGATGGAGCGTGGCATTATAGACCCCACAAAGGTAAGCCGCTCTGCCCTTCAGAACGCAGCCAGCATAGGCGCAATGGTGCTCACCACCGAAAGCCTAGTAACAGATGTACCCGAGCCCGAACCCGCACCCATGCCCGGCGCAAACCCCGGAATGTATTAATAAATTAGGCTAAAGTAAATATATAATAGCTTAAATAACACCGACGCAATAAAAGGCGTCGGTTTTTTTCGTGAAGTTAAATACCAAATATTTCATTTGAAGATTAGGGTTAATCATGTTAAAATTTCAGTAGAAAATGCACTTTATGTTTGTTGTGGATATAGTGTATAGAGAGCTGCTTTATTGAAAATAATAAACCGAGATTGAAAAACTATCTAGTTATAAAAGCGGCTTATTAGGGGAGTCACAGGTTTTAAGGGTGTGCAGTTTCTTTAAGTAAAACAAAGTGAATACGCACTATGAGCCTTTATGGAATATAGTTCGAGTTAGAATTTGTAGGCTAAAATTTGCGAAAAAAAGTACAGAGGTGAACTTTATGAAAGAAAAGCTGCTCCAAACAGATAAAGGCAGGGTTTACTATTGGCAATCTAATAATTGGAATGTTCATGCAGATACACTGTTTTTTCTACATGGGCTTACTGCAGACCACAGCATGTTTGATGAGCAAATAGCATATTTCAAAAAAGATTATAATGTTTTGACTTGGGATGCGCCTGCACATGGAAAATCAAGACCATTCAAATCATTTAGTTTTAATGATGCCGCTGCATATATTAAAGACATATTGGATGAATGCGCTGTAAGAAAAATAATTCTTGTAGGGCAGTCTTTAGGAGGGTATTTTGCCCAATCCTTTATAAAAAGATATCCAGACTATACAAAGACTTTTGTTTCAATAGGCAGTACGCCTTACGGATGTGGATACTACTCTAAATTTGATGTTTGGATTTTAAAACAAGTTGAATGGATGGCTAATCTTTATCCTTTTGAGCTCATGAAAAAGGCGATGGCAAAACAAGTATCTACAACAAAAAAGGCATATGACAATATGTTGCAGATGCTGGCTCCCTATACTAAGCGTGAAATGTGTCATTTAATGGGGCTTTGCTATGCTGGTTTTCTTAAGGATAACTGCAATTTGGAAATAAACTGCCCAGTGCTGTTGATTCTTGGAGAAAAAGATAAAACCGGCAAGGTTAAGCAATACAATAGAGAGTGGGCAAAACAAACCGGCTACTCTTTGGAAATAATAAGAGGCGCTGCTCACAATGCTAATGTGGATAAACCGCAGGAAGTAAACGATTGTATTCGGAAATTTTTATTGAAAACATTTTGACAATTTCGGTTTTTTATTAACATAAGCCATTGTAAAAATATTTTAAACATCAAATAAAAGCATAAGCAATCACACCCAGCACGCCGCTTATAAGCATAGTCTTTATGGGGCTTAGCTTAAATACCCGCATAAGAAGCACTGCGATTATGAATATTATTATACCGTATATGTTTACATCGGATATGTTAAGCGAAGGCGCTCCGCTAGTGAATATAGCAAAAAGCACAAGGGATAGTGCCGCGGAGGCTATCATGCCTATTACAGCAGGTCTTAAGCCGCTCATAATATTGCTGAATGTATCTAATTTTCTATACTTTTTGTACACATGGGCAAGTATGCTTATTATTATGCTTGAAGGAAGTATACAGCCAAGTGTAGCTACTACTGCGCCTAGTAAGCCGCCAACTTGCAAACCTACAAATGTAGAGGCGTTTACCGCTATGGGACCGGGAGTCATTTCGGATATTGTAACAAGGTCGCTAAAGCTTGCTTGTGTAAGCCAGCCGCGGTAATTTACTATCTCCTCCTGTATAAGGGGAAGGGCTACATATCCGCCGCCTATGCTCATAGCGCCTATCTTTGCCATACTCAGGAAAAGCTGTAGGTATATCATGCCTTTTTGCTCCTACTTATGCGGGAATGTACAAAGGAAATTACTGCGCTTATTAGAAATATCAATAACACATGCCACTTTAAAAAGTATACGCATATAAACGATGCTGCCATAAGAAATATTGAGAGTGCGCCGCCGCGCCTGCCTTCGCCAAGCGCTAAATCTACAACAGTGCAGGAAACAACAGCCGCAACGCCAGCCTGCATACCCTGCATAGCAGCGGAGATATATGTGTTTTGCCTGAACAAATCATAAAAGTATGAAACTAGGGCTATTATAAAAAATGGCGGAAGTATAGAGCCAAGCGTTGCAATAGCTGCGCCCTTGTAGCCTGCAAGCTTGTGTCCTACAAGCATTGAACCGTTTACAGCTATTGGTCCTGGCGATGTTTGGGCTATGCTAATTAAATCCAGCATTTCTTCTTCCTTTATCCAGCCGAGTTCCTCAACGAAGCGTTTTCTCATAAGGGGCACTATCACATAGCCGCCGCCGAATGTAAATGCGCTAAGTTTAAGCGTTGAAAAGAATATAGTCGAGTATAGTTTGTTTTTTGCCGGCTTTTCGTCCTTCACAGTGTTCCTCCAAAATGCAATGAACGAAATGTATCACTTGTTTATTAAAAAAGCAACACCCAACAAAGTATAGGTGCCGCTTTTATTTACTGTAATAAACTGTTTATCTTTCTGTTTGCTCTTCGACAAGGCGAAGTACGCCATAGCGTTTGCGGAGCAAGGGTTTTTCTATCTTGCCTGTGGGGTTGCGCGGCACCTCATCGAATATGTATCTGCGAGGGCGCTTATAGCGTGGGAGACCTTTTGCAAACTCCTCAAGCTCAAATTCATTTAAACACATATCATGCTTTATGGACACCACAGCCGCAGCGATTTCACCAAGTCTGTCATCAGGCAGACCTATTACGGCAACATCTCTAATTGCAGGGTGCCTGCGTAGGAAGGCTTCTATCTCTACCGGGTATAGGTTTTCGCCGCCGGTAATGATAACATCCTTCTTGCGGTCTACTAGGTATATAAAGCCGTCCTCATCTTCCCGCGCCATATCGCCGCTTAGAAGCCAGCCGTCTTTAAGCGTTTCATCGGTGGCTTTTTTATTGCGGAAGTATTCTATCATAACACCGGGACCAAATAGAGCGAGTTCGCCAATATCGCCATTCTTTACTTCGTTGCCATTATCATCTACTATCTTTGTTTGCCAGCGATAGCCAGCCTTGCCTATTGCCCCTACCTTGTGTATGTTCTCTATCCCAAGGTGTACGCAGCCGGGACCGCCGGTTTCACTTAGCCCGTAGTTGGTGTCATACTCTTGCCCGGGGAAATACTCCTGCCATCTTTTAATAAGGCTAGGCGGTACAGGCTGAGCGCCTATATGCATAAGCCTCCACTGGGAGAACTCATAGCCCGAAACCTCTTCGGGGTTTTTTTCGATATAGTCGAGTATATCCTGCGCCCATGGCACGAGCAGCCATACTATGGTAGCCTTTTCCTCTGATATTGTGCGCAGTATCCAGTCCGGCTTTATGCCACGTAAAATGATGGCTTTAGAGCCGCTTATAAGGCTGCCAAACCAGTGCATTTTAGCGCCTGTATGGTATAGCGGCGGCATAAGAAGGAATATATCATCATGCTCCTGTTTATGGTGCTGTTGCTCCATTTCGGCAGCTTGTGTTAGCATTCTATGCTTATGCAGTATAGCCTTTGGAAAACCGGTAGTGCCGGATGAAAAATATATGGCGCCAAGATCATCATCTGTTATGGGGATATCAGGGTCGGTAGATGGGCAGTTGCAAACAAGCCTATCATAGCTTTCCGCAAAGCAGGGTCTTTCCTCTCCGCAGAACAGCAGCAGGCGTATTTGGTCTAAATTTTGATATATATCTTCAAGCCTGCTTGTAAATTCGGGTCCGAATATAAGCGCGCAGGATTCAGACAGGTTAAGGCAATAGCGTATCTCTTCCTCGCTATAGCGGTAATTAAGCGGTACGGCAACCGCGCCAGCTTTGAGTATACCAAAATAAACGGGCAGCCATTCAAGGGAGTTCATCATAAGTATTGCAACTTTCTCTCCCCTTTTTATGCCCCGCTTAATTAGCAGGTGGGCAAAGCGGTTCGCCTTTTCATTGAAAACCTGCCAGCACATCTCCCGCCTATATTCGCCTGCGGGGTTGTTTTCGATAAGTTCATACTCGCTCCATATTACATGGTGCTTGTCCTGTAGGTCGAGGTTTATTTCAACAAGCGCGGTTTCACTCGCTAAATCCCTCGCGTTTCTAGTCAACATGTCAGTAATCGGCATAGTCTACCTCCTATGGGCGGTATTATAACATCAAAATCGAAAAATATACTCCCGCCGATTGTATTATCTATGATTTTTTCTGAATATTGCAGTTTTATTAGGCGGATTGTTTAACTTTATGTTATAATTAGAGCAGGAGGTTATAATATGGACATACTATCTAGAGAGATGATTGTAAGGGCGGGACAGTGCGATAGATTTGGCAGGTTCAGCCCTGATAATATGCTTATTTTGTTGCAGGAATTTGCGGGGGAACATTCAGAGCTGCTTGGCTGTGGCAGGGGAGCGGTGCTTAAATCAAAGGCTATATGGGTGCTCACACGCACGGAGATTGAAATACTTCGTTACCCGCTTTATATCGAAAAAATTACTGTAAATACTTTCCCAACCAAGGCTAGACGTGGTCTATATCCAAGGTTTTTCTATATAGACGATGAAAACGGCGATAGGCTTATAAATGCCTCAAGCTTCTGGACTGTTATGGACATAGCAACGCTTTCTATGACAAGGCTGGAGTGGATTGAAAACACCATGCCTAAGAACACTGAACTTGAAAAACCTATGGGATACCCTGCTAGTGCTGAAATAGTAGATGCAGATGAAAGGCTAATTACTTACAGCCCTAAATATTCAGACCTTGATTTAAACGGCCATGTAAACAACACTAAATGCGCCCTATGGCTAGCAGACCTGCTTGGAGAGGACAGGCTGCGCAACAACCCCCTAAATAGCCTTGTGGTAAACTACAATAGAGAGATACGCGGCACAGAGGATATTATATTCAGCCTGAGGCTTAGCGATAGCAAGGTGTCTCTTAGGTGCATGAGAGATGGACTGTCCCATATTGATGTAAGCGCAGGCTTCTTTACTTCTGATAAGCCTAATATACACCCGCTTGCTGCTAAGTAAATTATACTATATTGCCTTTAACCCAGCGTTTTTTTGTGTGTCTTTTCCACTTTGGCTTTGCCTTGCTCAGTCAGCATAGGATCCACTATGCCTCCTTTACAATGCTTTGCCAAACCGAAAAAACCACTACAATAAAATCGCTGCTCTAAAAGCAACATAGTATTAAACCCCGATTTTTTAGTCGGGGTTTGGTTTTGTGGTTTACTGTATAGTGCATATTGTTTACTTAGGAGGGCTACACTTCTTGCAAGGTGTAAATCCTCTGCTTTTAGCTTCGGATAATGTTACGCATGAAGGGTTCTTCATGTTGGAACATGTTGATGTACTGTGATACTTTTTGCCCGACTTAGGTATCCACACCATGGTTTCGCTAGATTTATCAGCTGTTTCCTGTAAGCTGAGCGCCGCATCCGATATTATATACTGCAATTCTTCAAGCCAAGCCTGCCTTTGCTCCGTGGGGAGATTGTCTAGGTAATCTCTAAACGCTTTGAACTGTGCGCTCAGCTTCTGTTCGCTGCTTATCTCCAGCTTATTTGTGGCGGATAGGGCAACGCCGCATATAAGGCTTAGAAACAGCAGTGCGATTACAATATGGTGTTTTTTCATAGCGGCTCCTTTCCGTGCAAGAGTTTATGTGTATGGTGTTTAAGTAAAAGGTATATTGTTTTAAAATGTGTACTGCCACAAACTAAGGGAAAATAGGCCCTTTTTTAAGTGAATACTTTATAGTTACACTTGCGCTTACGGATACATCGCCTGTTATAAGGCTGCTATCCCTTGAGGATCCCGCTACCATGTCCATATTGTTGTATACTCCAAATGATGCGGGGCTATAGCCGGATTGGTTTATTTCTATTACATCACCAAGCTTTTGTCCTGCTGCTTCTGCAAGCGACTCCGCGTTTTGTTTGGCATTTGCTATCGCTAACTTGAGCGCCTTTTGGTACGCTTCTTCAGCCTTGCTAGAGGAAAAGCTTATATCCCAAAGTGTGTTTGCGCCGTTTTCAAACGCCGCGTCAAGCACGCCGTCCAGCTTATCTACATCCCTTAATACTACATAAACCATATTGCTTACAAGGTATTTAGGCTCATTGCCGCTTGATTGCTCATACCCCAGAAGACTTTCAACATTATAGTACCTTGTAAGTATATCCTCATTAGCTATTCCGTTATCTTTAAGGGAGTTTATGAGCTTTATCATCTGCTCTTTATTATTGCGCTGAGCGTCTTTTATTTTTATATCCTCAGTTCTAACGCCTATTGTAAAGCTAACTGTATCTGCAAGCAGGGATACCTTGCCTTCGCCTGTTGATATTAGCTGTGAACCCTCTGCATATGCAGGGAATACAGAAATAATTATAAGTATTGCGCAAAGGAGGGCTACTAATTTATTTTTCATTCTTTTTATTTCTCCTCTTTTTAATGGCTCTGCGTATTATTATAATAACTACCAGTAAAGCGATAATTACGGGCGATACGCTTACTATAAACACCAGTGAATCTGCAAGGAAATCTTTTATGCTATCTAGGCTATTTTTGAATGCGCTTGCTATCCTTTCGCCAAGAGTGGCTTCTTTAACCTGCTCTATATCCGCCGGACGCTCTTCTATTAGGGATATATTTACGGTTGAGTAGTTTACCCTGCTATCCATGCCCTTAAGAGAGCCTGAGAGCCTATCTATCTGGTACTGCGTATCTGCGATTGAGTTTTCAATAATTATAAGTTCCTCTATTGATGTAGCTTTAGAGAGCATCTGTTGCAGGCGTTTCATCTTTTCCTGCTGGGTTGTAAGGCGGGTTTCAGTATCTGCGTACTTTTCGCTTACATCTTCAGCGCTTTCGCTAAAAGATAGCTGCCTTCCAAGCCCGCCTATATCCTCTAGAAACTTATCAAGCTTTTCCTGAGGAACTCTAAGATATAAATTCGCCTGCCTCCTGTAAGAAGTTTTGCTGTTTATAGTTGAGGATTCTATGTAGCCACCATGCTCTTTAAGGCTGGCGATTATTTTTTGATAATCTTCATCGAAATCTCTGGTAGATATAGACATATCAACCGTGCGTATTAGCTTTGCAGGGGCTTTTACCTCGGCTTGACCGCTAGCCAAATCCCCTGCCGAGCGCATGGTCGCGTCCATTGAGGCTGACTTTTCAGCGCTTTGCGGAGCCGCTTCTTCAACTGCAAAGAAACTATTATCCGGTGCGGATTTAGAGCCGCCTAAGCCTGATACCAAGCCTGTAGGAGGCATTACATAATCGTTGTAATTATAATCGGCTGTTTTGCTTGGGGTGGTGTTATCCCTTGTTAATATTGTGCCGGCAATTACCACCACAAATACTGCTGCAAGCGAAAGTATGCGCTTGAATTTGGGGCTTAATACGGGTTTTTTCATATTCTCCTCCTCTTTGATGCTCTGCCTCCAATTAGACTTAAAGCTCTCAGGCAGTGGAGTTTCATCATCTAGTGTAAGGCAGTCAAGGCGGTATGTGGAATAACTCCTGCAATCTTCGCAGCTTTCAAGGTGTTCATTCAGCTGCTCTTCCTGCTGAGGGGTTCTTTCCTTCGCCTCAAGGAGGGTTCTGGCATCATTACAGTTCATTAATTTCCCTCCTTTCATCAATTAGACTGTCATCAGATAGAAAAAGTTCCCGATTTTTAATTAAAATTTTTTTAAGCTTCTTTCTAGCTCTATTAAGCCTGCTTTTAAGCGTGCCAAGGGGTATGTCCATTATCTGCGCTGCCTTATCATAATCTATCCCCCTTAAATCACAAAGCACTACCGGAAACCTGAATATATAAGGTAATTCCGATAGCGCCTCAATAAGCAGGCGTTTGCGCTCGCTCTCTTCTAAGCTTAAATAGGGGGATATATCGTCGCTCTCGTCCTCAAAATCCGCCCCTTCGTCCATAAGCGCGTCAAGGGATATTACGCCCTTGCGTTTTTTTATATAATCTACACAGCAATTGTAAGCTATCCTGTATAGCCATGTTGAAGGCTCGCTATCGCCTCTGAAGCTGTCAAAGCTTCTGTATGCTTTTAATATACAATCCTGAGCGCAGTCCTCAGCGTCCTGCACATGGCCTAGTATCCTAAGGCAGGTAAAATATATACCTCTCTCATATGGAGCGATAAAGCTTTCGAATTTATCCGCCTTAGATTTTCTAAACAAATCATGCCTCCGCGGGGTTTGTTAATTGCCAAATAGACCGAGGAGTCTATCCATAAAGCTTTCGTCAGCTTTTTCCTTCGGTATCTCTTTAACGGGTGCGGGCTTTGCCTGTATACCCTCGCTTAGGAACACGAATTGTAGGGATGCAATATTGCCGTTTCTTTCATCTACAAAGGATTTTGGCGCTACCTGTTTTGGGAACATGTTGGCTGCCATGTTGTCAACCATATCGGCTATAGGAAGGTTCGCTACCAGTTTTTTAACATACTCCGTATACATTTCGTTGTTCATGCCCATGTTTATGCCTGCAAACTGCATACCTGGCATGTGGAAATCCTCTACATCTGCGGTGATTACAAATTCCGCATCCATAGTGGGGAGAACTACAAAGGCAAGTGTGTGGTTAGTGCCGGCGACCGCTATGGTTGCGCCCTCTGAAGCTATGTTAAACGCCTTGTTTGACGGTAAAGACACGCTTATTTGAAGTACAAGCTTATCCGAAAATTCAGCTACTTTAGGCGTTATAGCTATAGCGATTTCAAGCTTACCATTTGCGCCTGAAAGTTCCTCTGCCTTGATTTCATTATCATTTAATTTATAGCTTATAGCTATATCCCAAGGAAGCTCTCTATCAACTAGGTTACCTTGGTACTGATACCTGCCCTTTGGCATGTCAAAGCTTATTTCGTCATTCTTATAGTTTATGCCGTCAACTTGGCTTAAGGAAAACACGGCATCGTATACGCCATAGTCTACAATGCTTGCATCAGCATCGCTCTCAAAATCGTTTATTACATATAAGCCAAGCGGTTTGCCGTAATTATCTAAATTGGCGTACACTATCTCTGTTTTTTTAACTTCCCCAAGCACTAAACCTGTGGTGAATGAAAATACCAGTACAAGCAGCAGTAATATTTTATGCTTTTTCATCTGTTAAAAACTCCTTACCCTCATAGGTGGTCTTTTGTATTAGTTTGTCAAATATTATAAGCAAATGCGGTAGTAGTATAAGCACCATAAATGCAGATAGCGCAGTACCCCTGCCCAGTATAGTACCCATCTGGCTTATTATACCGTTTGATGATACTACGCCAAGCAGCAGCCCCGCGCTTGTAAGTATTAATGCCGGAGGCAGTATAGAGCCCGTGCTTACGCTGAGGGCAAATACAGCCGCATCGCGCTTGTTCATGGTGCGCCTTGCTTCAAGGTAGCGCTGGGTTAAAAGTATGCCATAGTCTACCGTTGCGCCAAGTTGCACGCTGGAAACAATCTGATAGCCTATGTAGTTTAAATCCTGCCCCATAAAATAGGGGAGAGATAGGTTTATCCATACCGCGCCTTCTATTACTGTAAGCAGCACAAGGGGGATAGATAAGCTCCTAAAGTTGATAAGCAGCACCACTCCTATTGCAAGTAAGCCTCCTAGCAGCACCTTCATGCTGTCGCCGGTTATGGAATTCCTCATATCTATGTTGGCTACATTTTCACCTGCAAGCAGGTAATCTTTGTCGTAGTATTTTTCCGTGAGCTCCCGCACCTGTTCAACCACTCTAAATGCTTCGGGACCTTCTTCATTAGTATTTGCAGCAAGTATTATCCTATCATATCCGTCAAACCTTAAATTGGAGAGAAGGTCTTTTGGCACAATATCAGGCGGCATTGTAAGCCCTACTGCATTTGGGTAGGATATGACTGTGCTTATATAGTCTACATCTTTTAGCTCATTTGATAGGGCGTTTAACTTTGCCATATCGCCCTGCTTTACAAGCAGCAGCATCTGCTGGCTTTGCCCGAACATTTCATCAAGCTTGTTTGCCTGCTGTTTTACCTCAGAATCAGGGGCATGCATACCGCCGGAGCCATATATAAATACATTGTTCTGCTGTCCCAAAAACGCCGGAGGTATAAGAATCAATAATATTATAGCCAGCGGCGCAGCTCTTTTAACCACCCATTTTGAAAATTTTGTAAATGAGGGCATGAATGGTTTATGGGTGGTTTTGTCTATCAGATTAGTGTAGGATATGGCAACTGCCGGCAAAAGTATCATTACAGATAGATAGCTTAAAAACACGCCCTTTGCAAGCACACCGCCCATATCCTTACCTATTTTGAATTCCATAAGCATTAAAGCTAGAAATCCAAACACGGTAGTCATTGCGCTTGATGCTATGGAAGATGCGGACTGTACCATGGCTTCTTCCATGGCTTTTTCGTTGTCGTAACCTTTTTCTCTATACTCCGCAAAGCGGTGCAGAAGAAATACCGCATAGTCTATAGATACTGCAAGCTGAAGTACTGCGCTGCTTGCCCTTGTAACAAATGATACTTTACCTAAAAAGTAGTTGCTGCCTTCGTTAAGCAGTATCGCAACACCTATCGCCAGTAAGAATAGCAGCGGTTCAAAGTAATTGCTTGTTGCCAATATAAGTATAACAATTACTATTGGCAAAATATAGGGGATAATACGGGCGATTTCATCCATGGAAACGCTTATTATCCTCGCCTGGTTTGCGGCGTTGCCTGCAGCAATGCCGTCCGGATATAATTCTTTTAAATTGTCAAAACCTTGCGCATAATAGGAAGGGTCAACCGTAACTTGGTAAAGCGCCCCGCCGTCTGCATACCAAGGCGCAAGGGTATCACCGGGTACAGTTTCAAGCGGAACGCCTTGTATGGGGGAAGCATCGTCTAGCCAAAGACAGCCTAATATATGCTCGCAGGCTAGTATCTTTTCCTTTACGAATATAGCTTCATTAAGCGGTACATTGGGCACATAAAACCTTAAATTTGGTGTATCCGTTCCTATTACTTCAAGAGCCTTTTTTGTGGGGGAATTGTCGGGTAGGTAGTTTGCCATGTCATAATCGACATCTACCGTTAGCATACCGAAAAAACTTATAATACAAAGCAAAGCAGTAAACCCTATAACGAGTTTTCTGTGCCTTAGTATGAAGCGACTTAAGCTCCTCATAATACCTCCTTTAAACAAACGCCTACATTATACATGCTTTAAAGGGGCGTTTGCAAGGCATTAGAAGCAATCCGCTTGAGGTAGCTCAGGCACTAGAGGCAGCCAATTGAAGAAGAGAGAACTTTCACTAAAACTGGTGCCAAGCGGGCTTAAAAGAAGCCTTACAGCATAGCGCTCTTCAACTGATATTTGGGGTTTTTCCTGCGTTTTATTTACGCTTGCTTTGCCGTCTATAAGTTCTATAACATATGTTCCGTGGGGTTTTATTTCTATAATCACTCTGCCGTTTAGCAAGTCTGTATATGATGCCTTAAAGTTTAAATAAGCGCTTAGTACCTTTTCAAAATTGAATACTTTAACCATAGCATCTTCGGAAATGGACATGCTTTCGCCTATCTTTTCAAGTATGTTTATGAGGCTTTTGTTCCAAAGTGGAGCATTTACATTTATAGCTTTCTTTTCAGCTAACCAAAGTTTAAGTACAGGGAGAACATATTCTTCTTGGACGGCAAATTCCCTAATATCGCCGTTTGGTGCGGTAATTATATAGCCTTTTACGGTATTATCGTCTAAAATTAAGTAAGGCAGGTTTTCCCAGCTTATAGCAATATTATAGAAATCTTCTATTCTGCGGTTAGCGCAGTATTTTATATGCTTTTCAAAATAATCATAGGCTGTATACAGCTCTTTTTCACTTGCATTTGCAAAAGGCTTTAGGGTGATTGTACCGGTATCTATATCCGCCATACCGTGTCTAAAACTGCCTTCCCCAAGCTTGAATGATAGCCTTGTGGCAAAATTTTCATATCCGAAATAATTGTACCTAAGCCGTCTTCCGCCAAGTATTAGCATATCCAAGCCGTCTTTTTCCGCCTGAGCATGTATTTCTTGCAT
The DNA here is from genome assembly GCA_012518615.1 of Christensenellaceae bacterium. Taxonomy (GTDB): domain Bacteria; phylum Bacillota; class Clostridia; order Christensenellales; family Aristaeellaceae; genus DTU024. Next base: position 23,932 of record JAAYRU010000023.1, read on the forward strand.
TAGGGTTTTCATTATGCCCTCTCCCCTTGAATAGGGGTGTACGGCAACGCTGCCTATATAGCCCGCCGAAAGGTTACCAGTATCTCCAAGATTAATGGTTAGCGGCAACATAGCAATTGCGCCTTTTAATCTATCGTCCTTTTTAGCGACAATATGTATATTAGAAAAACCTTCTTTTGCGTATACTTTAGGCAGCAGTTTTTTAAAATCATGCGGTCTATGCGCCTGGCTAAATACTAAGTTTAAAAAATCAAGTAGATCATCTTCCATAGTTATATCTGGGCGAAGTATATGCATATTTTCCTCCTTAGTGTTTTGTGTTGTATTATACATTATATATGGCATGTTTTTCAATTGTGGGTATGGCGGATGGTTTTGTGCGTTATTGAGTGGTTTGTCACATTAGGAGGCTAAGTTTATTTATATGTGCTTAGCAAGTTTTGTAATTAAACCTGCCTATACTATGTTGGAAGCCATAAGCAAAATTAGAATAGTTATTTTATATCTAAAAATGGGCGAAAGACATTGTGAATTAAGAGAATTAGTTTTACCTTATTTATTAAATGGAAAACACAAGAAACAGTGCAAACATTGACATTGTATAGTTAACCAGCTACAATCACATCATCAAGGGAAATTCCTTGATAGTTAAGGTGGCGCAATACAAAGCGGTGCATACAAACCCGAAATCCCAATCCATGCGCTTTGCGGTGGTAAGGGGCTAGGGTAAATAGATTTGCAGGGGAACGCATGAGCGTTATGGCGAAGCTTTGCCATTAACTCTGTGCATGTGAGGAACTGTGTAGTAGTATCAACTATGCGAGTAATTGATGTTTAGACATAATTAACAATTAATTGCTTGTTGCAACAAGAGTTTACTAAGGGCACAAAATAATCCTCATACATATCCCCTTACATACGAGGGAACAAGGAGCGGTATTTATGAACGGAGAAAAACTAAGCTTTTGCATACAGTGTAAGAGTGGTCAGGAAAACAAATTGAAAGACCTCATAATGGAGCTTGTCCCCGGCACCTTTGTTATCCCCGCAATGCAACAACAGCACCGTAGCCGGAATGGAGTTAAAAGCCTAGTAAATAAGCTTATGCTCCCGGGCTATCTTTTTTTATATTCTGATGAACCGCCGCCTTTTGACAGGATATTGCACCTTGAGCAGGTATACCGCTTTCTAAGGTACGATGAAAGCTACAGCTTCCTACTCTCCGGAGATGATAAATCTTTCGCAAACTGGCTCTACAATCACGACGGTTTACTTGGTGTATCCAAAGCTGTAAGCGTGGGGAATGAAACCCGCATTATTGATGGTCCCCTCAAAGACCACATAGGTACTGTACACAAGATAGATCGCCACAACCGCAATATCTGCCTTTCCATATCTTTCGACTCCAACACTCGCCTTGTGTGGCTGCCGTTTGTGTGGACAAGAGTATCGCAGGAGTTTGGTGTGGGGCAATGATACAAAGCTCAAACTCAAAGATGCGATGATTTAATAGTTTGATGTCGAAAACGAATTTGTTTTGCAACAAAATGTGTTGTGGAGATGGCAAATCGTATTGGGTTCCGATGATGGATTTTTGCCAAAAGGGTCAGAAAACGTTGAAAACATTAGATTTTATGGGAGTTAGCACTAAACTGTGAAGTGTTTTGGCCACAGGAAAAATGAAAAAATTTCTTTATTATTGATGATTTCAGGGTTAGTAGAAGAGAAGAGGCGTTTAATTAACAAATCATTTGTGATATAATGTTTGTGATTTCAAGAGGAACTTGGAGGACTTGATGCATTCTTTCTACCGGTCGTATGGAAAACGAGCGATTGACTTCGTTTTGTCTGGGGTGGGAGCCATTGTACTTTTGCCCGTTTTTCTAATTATTGCTGTACTTATTAAGTTAGAAAGCAAAGGTCCCGTTTTTTTCCGTCAAAAGCGTGTGGGTCTACATAAGAAAAATTTCTCCATCATGAAGTTTCGTACCATGCGAATTGATACTCCCAAAGATATGCCTACCCACATGCTTGCCAATCCTGACCAGTACATCACCAAAGTAGGTCGCTTTTTACGCAAGACCAGCTTGGATGAATTGCCTCAAATTTTCAACATCATAAAAGGTGAAATGGCTGTTATTGGCCCTCGCCCCGCTCTTTGGAACCAGGATGATTTAGTCGCAGAGCGCGATAAGTACGGAGCCAACGATATTCTTCCTGGTCTCACCGGTTGGGCACAAATCAACGGACGTGATGAGCTTGAAATTCCTATCAAAGCGAAACTGGATGGTGAATATGTCAAAAAGATGAGTTTCATGTTTGATTTCAAATGCTTTTTAAGTACCATCATTTCTATTTTCAAGCGTGATGGTGTAGTAGAAGGTGGAACAGGGGAACTCCACCGTATGGAGCAAGACAAGGCGGTGCGCAAATGAAACGCATCCTTATCACCGGTGCCAACAGTTACATCGGTACCTCTGTCGAGAAATATCTTGCCCAATGGCCTGACCAGTACCAAGTAGATACTATCGACATGATAGATGATTCTTGGCGTGAGAAAAGCTTTGCTGGCTATGATTGCGTGTTTCATGTGGCAGGGATTGCGCATCAAGATTCGGGCAAGATAACTGAAGAACGGAAACAGTTATATTACAAGGTTAATACTGATTTAACTGTTGACACTGCCAAGAAAGCTAAGGCAGATGGTGTCAAACAGTTCATTTTCATGAGTAGCATTATCGTGTACGGCTTGAGCGCAAAAATGGGTGAGATGAAAGTCATCACCACCGAGACCAAGCCTACTCCTGAAGGAGCGTATGGCGACAGCAAACTCCAGGCGGAATTAGGGATACTGCCTTTATCGGACGAGTCTTTTAAAGTGTGCGTTTTACGTCCACCGATGATTTATGGGCCGGGCTGTAAGGGCAATTACCCTATACTGTCCAAGGCTGCAAAGACTCTTCCCTTCTTTCCCGATGTTCAAAACCAGCGCTCAATGCTGTTTGTAGGAAACCTGTGCGTATATGTCAAGCGAGTTATAGACAGTATGATGTTTGGCGTGTTTTTCCCGCAGAATAAGGGATATGTGTGTACCAGCGATATGGTTCGCCAAATTGCCAAGACACATGGAAAGAAAATACATTTAACAAAAGTGTTTAATCCCTTGCTACGGTTATTTTCTGGCAAAATAGGGATCATTGATAAAGTATTCGGTAGCATGGTATATGAGCAATCAAACAATATCCCAACAGAAATGATCGGTTTTTCAGATTCTATTGCTCTGACAGAAGGAGCGGAGCAATATGAATTCTAAGAAGAGACCGTCTTTGTTGGTAGTATCACAATATTACTATCCAGAACAATTTCGTATTAACGACATGTGCGAGGAGTGGGTAAAGCGTGGCTACGATGTTACTGTAGTTACTGGTATTCCCAATTACCCTCAAGGGAAGTTTTTTGATGGCTATGGATGGTTTAAGAGACGTAAGGAAGTTTATAACGGTGTAAAAATCGTACGTCTTCCCATCATATCCCGTGACACATCGAAAATCCGTTTGGGATTGAATTATTTGTCTTTTATGATTTCAGGCTTCATTTGGAAGGTATTCACAAAACAACAGGCGGATTTGGTTTTCTCATTCGAAGTATCTCCCATGTCACAAGTTTTACCTGCTGTATGGTTTGCAAAACGACGCAAGATTCCTTGCATCGCCTATATTCAAGATCTATGGCCAGAGAACTTCATTGAGATGACAGGCATTAAAAGCGGTCCTATCATTCGTGTTATTGACCGAATGACAGATTATATTTATAAAAACTGTAAAAAAATTCTCGTCACTTCCAACAGTTTTAAGAAAGCTGTAGAGGAGAGGGGCGTGCCGGGAGAAAAAGTGGATTACTGGCCGCAGTATGCGGAGGATTTTTATAAACCCTCAGAAATTGTTTCTCCACTAGTTCCAAATAATGATGATGTGTTTACGATTGCGTTTACAGGGAATATTGGCTATGCTCAGGGGTTGGAAATTCTTCCGGAAGCCGCTGAGTTGTTAGTGGAGGAAGGGAAAAAGGTGAGGTTTTTGTTTGTGGGCGATGGGCGAGCTTTAGATTCACTCAAGAACACCATACAACAGAGAAATGTGGAAGAGTATTTTTTCTTTCTTCCAAGGCAAAAACCGGAAAGTATCCCCTCTATACTAGCGGGGGCGGATGCAGCATTTCTGTCTTTTGCCCCAAGTCCCTTGTTTTCAAAAACAATCCCTGCTAAACTACAATCCTATATGGCTTGCGGAATGCCCGTCCTTGCTGTTGCGGATGGCGAAACGCACCATATGGTAGAAGAGGCGGATTGTGGACTATGTAGTAAACCAGGAGATATTGATGGATTAGTGCACAATGTTAATACATTGATGCAGAACTCCGGATTATTGGAGCGATTTGCTTCAAATGCTCTTAGTTTTTCAGATAAAACTTTCAACAAAAAGGTATTAATGGATTCAATAGACCAAGAGTTTCTAGCATTGCTGGAGGTAGTATGAGGGAATATCAAGTTTGCAACAACTGTGTTATGGATACATCAGACTCAATGATTGTTTTTGATGAATCTGGACAGTGTGATCATTGTAAAAATTATTATCAAAATATTTTGCCTTCTTGGCACCCTGACGAAGAAAGCGAGAAGGAACTTTATTCGATTGTCGATAACATAAAGGCCGATTGTAAAAACAAAAAGTATGATTGCATCGTTGGACTATCGGGAGGCGTTGATAGTTCTTATGTTGCTTATTATGCCAAGGAAAAACTAGGCTTGAGACCTCTTTTGTATGCTGTTGATACGGGCTGGAATATGAAAGTTGCCGATGACAATATTCGAAAGATTGCTGAAACATTGGGATGTGAACTTCATATTGATAGAGTGCCCGTCAATGAACTGAGAGATTTACAGTTAGCGTATTTCAAGTCACAAGTGCCCTATCAAGATACAGTTCAGGATCATGTTATTTTTGCATCTCTTTATCGGTATGCTCAAAAAATGGGAATCAAGTATGTTTTGACTGGTGCTAATTACTCTACAGAATGCGTCCGAGAACCAATCGAATGGGTTTATCAAAACGACTTAAGACAGATAAAAGACATACATAAGCGTTTTGGAACCATTCCTTTAAAAACACTTCCTACCTGCGGTATGTTTAAATATAGACTGTATTATCCTCTTATTAAGGGAATGAAGGTCATTAAATTCCTCAATCTTATTCCTTACCTTAAGGAAGATATTATTCGTACTTTGGAAGAACGTTTTGGCTGGGAACGGTATAAAAACAAACATTATGAAAGCCGTTTTACTCGCTTCTATGAAGGGTACTGGTTAATCAAGAAGTTCGGTTATGATAAGCGCAGAGCACATTTTTCGAGTTTGATACTAACCGGTCAAATGGATAGGGAAGAAGCTCTTAGAATACTTGCGGAACCACCATATCCAGAGGAAGAAGCGATGGAAGATATGCGAATAATTTGTGAGGATATGGGCATTTCTGTTGACGAATTCAAGCAGATGATGTCAGGCGAAAACAAAACATACGAAGACTATAAGAATTCAGCTTGGCTTATTGAATTGGCTGTGAGGGTAGCGAGGTTTTTAGGTGTGGAAAAAAGAAATTTTCGATGAGTTAAGAACAAATGTTAAAAAGTAGCTAAATTTCTTAGCACTTTACCACATATATCACATAAAGCAAAGAAAGGATGTAGAATAATGACAATATTGTATGATGATCTAATTGAAAGACGGGAAAAACTCTCCGTTGTGGGACTTGGGTATGTTGGAATGCCGATAGCTGTTGCTTTTGCTCAAAAGATTGATGTTATCGGTTTTGACATAAACCAGCAAAAAATTGAAGTTTATAAGCAAGGAAAGGATCCAACTAAAGAAGTCGGAGACGAAGTCATCTCCCAAACCACGGTGCAGTTTACAGCCGATGCGGCTGACCTGAAGAAGGCGAGGTTTCATATTGTTGCTGTTCCTACACCAGTACGTGATGATCATACTCCGGATTTGTCACCGGTTATCTCAGCCAGTAGAACCGTAGGCCAAAATTTGCTACCCGGTAGCATTGTGGTGTATGAATCCACCGTATATCCTGGTGTGACGGAGGATATTTGCGTACCAATCTTGGAAAAGGAATCCGGTCTTGTTTACGGGGTGGATTTTAAGGTGGGCTATTCACCGGAACGCATTAATCCCGGTGATAAAGTGCACCGACTGGAAACTATCGTTAAAGTGGTTTCTGCTATGGATGAAGAAAGCCTAGACACTGTTGCAAAAGTATATGAGTTGGTTGTAGATGCAGGGGTACACCGAGCGTCATCTATCAAGGTGGCTGAGGCTGCCAAGGTCATCGAAAACAGCCAGCGGGACATCAACATCGCATTTATGAATGAACTGTCAATCATTTTTAATAAACTTAACATTGACACCAAATCTGTGTTGGAGGCTGCTGGCACCAAATGGAACTTCCTCAAATTTACTCCAGGTCTAGTAGGTGGGCACTGCATAGGTGTAGATCCCTATTATTTGACATATAAGGCAGAGCAAGTAGGTTACCATAGTCAGATTATTCTATCTGGTCGGCGCATTAATGATGACATGGGCCGATATGTGGCAGAGAATGTGATCAAGTGTCTCATCCGGGCGGATCGTCAGGTCAAGGGAGCCAAAGTGGCTATTCTAGGTTTTACCTTTAAGGAGAACTGTCCAGATACACGTAATACCCGCGTAATTGATGTCTATAAGGAGTTGCAAGAGTATGGAATCACTCCGCTGGTTGCCGATCCTCAGGCTGATGTGAGTGAAACTCTGCATGAATATGGTATTGAATTTGTAGATATGGATTGCATCAAGGACATGGATGCAGTAGTATTGGCGGTTGCTCATGATGAGTTTAAGAGCATGAATATTCAGCAAATGGATGCTTTTTATAACCAAGGACAGAAGGTGTTGTTGGATTTGAAGGGCTTGTTTAGCCGCGAGACGTTTGAAAAAGCAGGCTATTTGTACTGGAGGCTGTAATGTTTTATAATTTTCCTGAAGATAGCGTGTTCCTTGTTACCGGTGGCGCAGGTTTTATTGGCTCAAATCTCTGCGAGGTTTTATTGGAGTTAGGATACAAGGTGCGCTGCTTGGATGACTTGTCGAATGGCTTGCAATCAAATGTAGATATTTTCACTCAAAATCCAAACTATCAGTTTATTCATGGAGACATCAGGGACTACGAAACCTGCATGATAGCTTGTAAGGATGTTGATTATGTGTTACATCAGGCTGCTTGGGGAAGCGTACCGCGAAGCATTGAACTGCCCCTTCTCTATGAAAGCATCAATGTTGGGGGTACCCTTAATATGCTGGAGGCTTCGCGGAAAAACGGCGTAAAAAGATTCGTATATGCTTCATCCAGTTCAGTATATGGAGATGAACCCAATTTACCTAAAATTGAGGGACGCGAAGGGAATTTGCTGTCACCCTACGCTCTGACAAAGAAAAGCAATGAAGGCTGGGCAAAACAGTATACTCTCCATTATGGATTAGCTACCTATGGATTGCGGTATTTTAATGTATTTGGGAAAAGGCAGAACCCAAACTCAACATATGCTGCTGTTATTCCAAAGTTTATCAATTGCATGATGAACGGCGAGGACGTAACTATTTATGGAGATGGTACTCAAAGTCGCGATTTTACATTTATAGACAATGTTGTCCACGCTAATTTGCTGGCTTGCCTAGCCTCGGAAAAGCATGCAGGTCTTTCGTTTAATGTTGCGTGTGGTGAGCAGATTACTCTATTGCAACTGGTAGATGAGCTACGTAATCTGCTGGATTTCTCTGGAGGAATTAAGTTTTTCCCTAAAAGGAGAGGAGATATTCTGCACAGCAATGCTGATTTTAGCCTTGCAAAGGAGAAATTAGGGTTTCAACCCGTATTTTATTTTATGGATGGTATACAGAAAACAGTTGAGTGGTATGCTAAGCAAAGGTGTTGTTATCATAGCAAATGAGATTAAGGAACTGAAATGAAGCTACTACTTGTTGATAATGCACATTTATTTAAGGATGTTTCGGGATGCTATTATACTCCCAGTATTTATAATGATGATTTTTTTCAGCGATATCTATCGGTTTTTGATTCGGTTCGTTTTGTTGCAAAAGTACGTAAAGTAAATGAAGTCGATTGCCAGAAGATGCTAAAGATAACTGATTCTAGGGTTGAAATTCTTGAACTGCCGTGGTTTCGTGGTTTTAGTGGGTTGATAAAGACATTTCCAAAACTGTTTGGGATTTTTCGCAACTGTGCACAAGGTTGTGATTGCGCAATTTTTCGCATTGCGCAAGTGGAGAGCATACTGGCGTTTCTCTTGATGAAACGGCGTTCAATACAAATTGCTGCAGAGGTAGTTAATGATCCAGGTGCATTCTCAAACATTGGAGTATTTGTACGCATGCTGCTAGTATATTTACATAAGAGAATTATTCGTTCATCGGTTGGTGTATCATATGTAACTAAGTGGTATCTGCAGCAGAAGTATCCATGTAACGCAATTAAGTTTCGAGGAAACCCTGATTACTTTACATCGGAATATTCTTCAATTAGCCTTTTAGAAAGTGATATAACAGCTCCGAGAAGTAGATTTAGTAATGATAGAATCGTATTAGTTCACTCTGCTAATCATTTTGTTGATGATTCAAAAGGACATAAGGTGGTTATCGATGTTCTTTATAATTTACGTAGCAAGGGTTTGCCTATTTATGTAAAATTTATCGGTGATGGATTAGCTCGTGCTCAGTTTGAAGAGTATGCCAAGGAAAAAGAAGTGTCCGTATATATTAAATTTGTTGGTAAAATATCGAACCATGTAACCTACATGAATGAAATGCGTAGTGCAGATATTTGTATTTTTCCATCTATGTCTGAAGGACTTCCAAGAGTCGTTATCGAGGCGCTTGCAAATGGGTTACCAACAGTTGCAAGTCGAGTTGGAGGAACCGTGGAATTAATTGAGGACAAGTGGCTTTTTGAGCCTTCTGATGTAGAGGGTTTTAGCAATGCAATTGAAAGAATAGTGAAAGATGAAACTATATATGCTGAACTCTCAAGAAAAGGGATTATAATGGCGCGGGAATTTGTTGAACCAGTTTTGAAGGAGAGGCGGACTGCATTTTATAATGAATTGATGAAGCGTAGCATAAAATAATGGAAAGGAAGCGTTTTGATTTGGACAAATTAAAGAAAATAATTGGGCGATTTCCTAAATTATATTTGTTTCTTAGCAGTATATCGGGAATGATTGATTACAGACATAACAGAAGAATGATCTACAAACAATCAATTCAAGATTTTGTTGTGTGGCAATATAGACGTTATTTTAAAAAGAAACTAGATCTCAGTAATCCTCAATCATTCAATGAGAAGATGATGTGGTTAAAGGCCTATTGGTTTGATGAAAATGCAATAATATGCTCCGATAAAAATAGTGTTCGTAGTTTTGTAGAGGACAAAGGATACGGACACATATTAATTAAACAAATTGCTCTGTTTGATTCCCCGAGCGAGATTGATTTATCAAAACTACCTGATAGATTCGTTTTGAAACCGACCCATGATTCCGGACATGTTATATTCTGCAATGAAAAGTCGGCTTTTGATATTAAAAAGGCACAGAGGCGTCTTAAAAAGTGGTTGAAGATAGATTATGAGTATATGGGAGGGGAGTGGGTGTACCATTCTAATTCAAAAAAAATAGTATGCGAGGAATTTCTCGAAGATAAAGAAGCAGGTGAACTTTTTGACTATAAGTTTTTTTGTTTTAATGGTGAACCTGAATTAGTGTTTTTTGTAAGTGATCGAGCAAAACATGCTAAGAGTGATTTTTATGATTTAAATTGGAATCTGATGGATTTCAGGTGGATTTATGAACCGAGTGGAAAATTGCATCCCAAACCTAAACTCCTTGATGAGATGATTCATATTGCTCGTGTTTTAAGTAAAGGATTTCCTTTTGTTAGAGTTGATTTATATGAAGTGTCGGGGCGCATCTATTTTGGTGAAATGACGTTTTTCCATGGAGGAGGCTGTGGATGGTTCAAGCCGGATTCGATAGATTATGATCTTGGGCGGAAAATAGAGCTTCCCAAACCTGGTACACCTTGGGGAAAAATTATAAGCTGTAAAGCAGATAGTAGGTGAATTATGCGTGTACTTCATATAAGTATGGCATGTAATGCATACGTTGATGGATGGAATTATCAAGAGAATTGTATACCTAAATATCACTTTCTTGATGGTCATTTGGTGGGAATGGTTACTGTTCAGGATACAGTTGATGAAGCTACGGGGGCGTATTGTTTGGATGAACGATTGGATTATATTGATGATAACGGGGTAAGGATTTATAGACTGCCAAGAATTGTCATGCAAGGGGTTGCTTTCACTAAGAAGCTAAGGGTTTTTCGTGGACTTTATGCTGTTATCAACAATTTTGCTCCAGATCTAATTTTTATCCATGGTATTCAATTTTTGGATATTCATCATGTTATTAGATATGTAAAAAGAAACTCGGTTAGGGTTATTATTGATAGCCACGAGGATTATTATAACAGCGCAAGGTCATGGTTTTCCCGGTGGATAGTACACGGCATCCTATGGCGTTGGTGTGCTAAGAGAATAGAGCCCTTTGCCGAAGTTATTTGGGGGACACTACCAATACGATGTGACTTCATGGTTGATGTTTACGGAATGCCTCAAGAAAAGGTCAAGTTGTTGGTCATGGGTGCAGAGGATGAGAAAGTTAAGGCGGCGCTTAGTAGTGAAAGCCGGAGTGAAAAACGTGCAGAATTAGGCATTGATGAAGACAGTTTCGTGATTGTGACAGCAGGAAAGCTGAATGAAGGGAAAGCCTGTGTAATCAATTTAATGCAGGCAGTTAATCAGTTTTCAGATGCAAACATTCGCTTGGTTTTTGCGGGTTCTGTAGTGCCCAAACTCCATAAAGCTTTTAATCAACAGCTTTCAGAACATGTAATAGATGCCGGATGGCAAAATTCTGAAGAATTATATCGTTTAATGGGTATAGCTGACTTGATTGTATTTCCAGGTTCACACTCGGTGCTTTGGGAACAGGCGATTGCTCTTGGAAAACCTTGTGTATTTCGGAGGTTTGAAGGGATGAGTCATCTGGATCTTGGGGGTAATTGCCTATTCATTGAAGATACTTCGACTGAATCTCTTGTTGAAACGATTAAGGAACTATATTTTAACCAAGAGAAACATGCAAGTATGAAATCTGTGGCAGTAGAGAAGGGTATGCAACGATTTTCTTACCAACGGATTTCGCGCGAATCCATTGCCCCAAATTTATAAGGAGGTTGGTAAACACGTATGAAGCAATATATTAAAAAAATTGGCTTTGCACACAAACTATACAAATTACTACGATATTCTGTTTCAGCTGTTTCACCAGAATTGGCAACGAGAATGATTTTTAGAGTCTCAAGGGGTAAAAAACTGGATATGAATGCTCCTCAGACATTAGACGAACATATTAGCATCCTGAAAATAAAAAAGTATAACCATGATCCCTTGGTTGCACAATGCGCTGATAAGTATCGAGTGCGTGAGTATATCACCCAACTTGGGTTAGATGGTATTCTCAATGAATTGCTCGGTGTTTATAAACATGAAGATGATATCCCATGGTCACAGTTACCTGATCAATTTGTTGTAAAATGGAATAACGCATGTGGTGCTAACTTGATTGTGCCCCAAAAGGATGCGCTGGATATAAAAAAGGCAAGACAACAGTTAGGAAAATGGAGGAGACGAAAGCAGTGGTTGGATCACGCAGAGATGCAATATAAGAGCATTCCTCCAAGAATTGTAATCGAAAAGTATTTAGAAAATGATGATGGTTCTTCATTGGACGATTATAAGTTTTACTGCTTTAATGGCCGAGTGCCATATGTTATGATTTGTCAAGGAAGAGATGCCGGTCATCCGAAGTATTACTATTTGAACAGAAAAGGAGAGTTAATGAGAAATCTCTCCTATGATGCGATGAATGCACCTAAAGACATATCAATCAGTTTACCAGAGGGTTATGAAGAAATGTTCAAGTATGCTGAGGTGTTATCTAAGTCTTTTCCTTTTGTAAGGGTGGATTTTTATAGCGTAAACGGAAGTCCGGTGTTTGGTGAAATGACATTCACACCATCTGGAGGGGTAGATTCTGAACGACCGCCAGAAGCCGATAGGCATTTGGGACAATATGTGCATATTCCTTGATATGTACCTATGAAAACAGATATTGATTTAGAAATGAAAAAACAACAAATTCTGGATAATTTGCCTTTGTTGGTGGCGGTTTGTGTTACAATTGTTTCGCAAATAGAAGGAATACCATTTCGGAATAGCATTCGTGTTGGAATGTATGCTATTTGGGTGGTTGTTGGCTTGCATTATCTAAAAATTCGGAAAGTAAAGGTTTGTTCAGGTGATTTGTGGTTGTTTTTTCCTGCTTTTCTTGCCATAGGCATCACTCTGCTGCTGTCCATCTTCGATTCGGGTTATCTGTTCCCTGATGTCATAATGAAAACATATGGACTCGCCACATTGTTATTAATGCTTGGCAGAATTATAGCTAGATTAAAAATTTCTTTGGAAGAAATATATCTTGTTTTAGCTATTTATGTGTTTATGGCGGTTGTTTTAGCGTTGTTTATCATTACGCAAGTATGGTCCGGGATTTCCAATTGGCTTAATCAAGTCAAATATCTTTACGACAGCAAGAACTCTGCAAGTCAAATTTTAGCGAGTGCAGTGATTATTCTTATTTCTGTAGATCGAAATCAACGGCTTGTCTTCAAATTTGCAAGGTGGGTGCTTGTATGTGGACTTTTGTTTGTGATTTTGTACATTCAGGCCAGAGCGACAATTATCGGCTTGTTCGTCTCTTTCTTTTCTGTTTTTTTGTTGTTTTCGAAGTACACTCGTCGTCAAAAAGCGCAGCTTATATACGCCTTGATTCTCGCTTTTTTTGTTGTTATTATGTTTGTACCCGGTGCTGATAAGTTGATTAGTAAAGTTTTCCGTTTAAATGAAGGCGCAGGTTTCTCGATCAATGATTTCTCTAGCAGTCGTTTGACAAAGTACCGTGAGGCATTACAGCTGTGGCTTTCTTCTCCTTTATTTGGCAAAGGTGATGGCTATGTGGACAATTTTATTATTAACTTATTAATGAATGGCGGCATCATTTTACTAATGCTTGTTGGTGTTCCAACGTACTATATCATCTCGAAAGTCATTTATAGACAGGCAACATGTAAGGTATATCAGTCCAAACTTTCCAGGCTTGTTGTTAGTTTGAGTATTTTCTTTCTTACTGTTTCTGTCTTTGAAGCCCATGCGCCGCTTGGCCCTGGCGCATGTACATTTATTTTATGGTTGCTCCTTGGTTTTATGTTTGAGAAAGATCGGATTATTAACAGGAAAGTGGTGAGAAACACTCTTGCAGAATAAAGGAATTAGAGGACAGGCAAGATCTATTGCGATAGTATCTTACGGGACAGTGGTTTTTAATGCGGTCGCTGGCTTCTTGTATACACCTTGGATTATCCGGAGTATTGGCAAGCAACAATACGGACTTTATACGTTGGCTATTTCTTTTGTCAGCATGTTTCTTCTTGATTTTGGTTTAGGCTCAGCTGTTTCTAGATACTTGAGTCGATACCTTGTAGAAGGTAACAATGAGCAGGCAAACCGATTTGTTGGCCTTGTTTCACGATTGTATATTATCATTTCGGGAAGCATTTCAGTAGTATTATTAGTTTGTTTTTTATTGATTGAAGTATTATTCACTAGTTTGCTCCCTACAGAAATCCCAGTATTCAGGAATCTATTTTTGATTGTTTCGTTTTACAGTGTGGTAGCGTTTCCTTTTACTACTTTAAACGGTATTATGATTTCTACAGGTAAGTACCTAGCATTAAAATCGTGTATGCTTGCTCAAAGAGTACTGCTTGTTGTATTAATAGTATTATCGCTCTTTCTGAACTTGGGAGTTTATGCATTAGTCATGGCAAATGCCATAAGTACATTATTTGGTGTTCTGCTAAAATTATTTGTTGTGCGCAAGGAAACTACTGTGCAGCCGGATTTCAGATATAAGAATCGTGCTCAGGTAAAGGAACTTTTTGGTTTCTCAATGTGGATGACTGTCGTTCAAATAAGTCAAAGATTTATATTTGCAATTACTCCTTCTATACTTGCGGTGACAAGTGGATCTGAAGCTATCGCATATTTTGGGGTAGCAGCAACAATTGAAGGCTATGTCTATTCCTTTGCTGAAGCACTTGACGGCCTTTTTATTCCAACGATCACCAATTATCAATTAGGGAATGACTCGTCTAAACAAACTACAGATTTGATGATCAAATTTGGACGAATTCAGTTATATGTTATTGCACTTATTCTGATTGGGTTTATTTCAATAGGAAGAGACTTTATCAACCTATGGATTGGGGAAGGTTTTCAAGATGTTTATTTCATGGCAGTGCTTTTGGTAGCGCCCTCTTTTCTGTACCTGCCGGTCAGTGTGGGGAGAACTGCCATAGTTGTTGCTGGCAAAGTCAAGCAGCAAGCTATTGCATACATATTCATGGCTTTGATTAACGTAATACTATGCTTCATACTTTCAGTCCCACTGGGTGCTTTAGGGGCATCAATTGGAGTTTTTATTGCGTATTTAATACGAACTCTTCTAATGCTATGGATTATGAAACATCATCTAAACTTGGATTTAAGATTGTTTTATCGTAAAACCTACCATGTGCTGTGTCCGCTCTTTCTTCTTGCATTGATTTTGGCTATTGTCGTAACAAGATTTCGTGTATTTTCTGGCTGGTTGGGCATAATAATCAATATTTGTCTAATAACAACAATTTTTGGCTTTCTTGTGATTTTCTTTGGCTTTGACGATTTTGAACGCATTTTTTTCAAAGACATTCTAAAACGGCGAGGTAGATAATTGCCTGTTGAGGAGAGTGAAGAGCCAAGCACAACAATAACTGCTATTAGCTCTACTTTAATAAAGCTTATCTGGAACAACTATAGGTTTATTGCTAATTTAAGACTTCAAGGAGGAAAAAATGAGAATCACAGTGGTTGGTATGGGAAACGCAGGTACTGCGATTTCTGCTGATCTTACAAGAATGGGGCATCAAGTAACATTGCTGAAAACATCCAATGCAATCCACTCAACGCATCACAGATTATTGATGAGTACCTCATTGGTGGAATTACATGAAAAAGGATGTGTTCAAAATGTTGAATTATATGAAGTGACAGACGATTTTTCGTCTGCCTTTAGAGATGCAGAGATAATTTTTGTGTTTGTACAAACAACATATCATGATCAAGTGATTCAGAAAATGCTACCATTTTTACAACAAGATCAGATTATTGTACTCGAACCAGGATATCTTTCTACTGCATATTTTATCAACAAGCAAGAGGATATTCCCTTTGCAGTCGTAGAAGCAACCAGCACACCTGTCGACTGCAGGATAATACAACCAGGGAGTGTTACAATCCTGTATCGCAATGTACGCAACCCGGTTGCGGTTTTTCCAAGGAAATGCGCAAAGAATGTTATGAGTAAGCTTGAAGCGATTGAATATAATTTTGTTCTTAAAAGTTCTGTGGTTGAAATCGCTTTACATAATCCAAATCTTATAGTGCATACTGCTGGTGGGATTCTTAGCATTCCGAGAGTGGAGAAAACTGGTGGCGAGTACTATATGTACCGCGAGGTTTTTACGCCTAGTGTATGGCGTGTTGTTGAGGCTCTAGATAATGAAAAAATGAATTTACTTGGAGCTCTTGGATATGAACGTATCCCATATGTAGAGGCGTGTCGTGAGAGAAATTCTGTGGATCAGACGGTTGACGCAAAAGATGTGTTTTTTGAATATGCAAAAACATCGAACTTGAAGGCTCCAACAAGTGCTTATGACAGATTTATCACCGAAGATGTTCCCCAAGGGCTTGTTTTGCTCGAGTCTTTTAGTAAGCACCTTAATCTACCAACACCAGTTTGCACTTCGTTAATTGAAATTGCATCGCATGCCCTCGATATTGAGTTTAGAGACACAGGTAGGAGTGTTGAACGATTGGGAAAGGATGCGATTAATACTATTTTAAAGGATTCAGGGTTTCAGGGTATCATTTAACAGACAGTATTCACTATCGAGAAATGCTCCTGATATTATTGGATGAATAAAGGTGAGATATAATTATGAGTGGTATATTACAAATAAGTACTTCAATGCACGGCAGATTTTCTTTATTCAACTCATTGAAATCTGAATTATCATCGTGCACTCTGTTAATTACCGGCGGTACCGGTTCTTTTGGGAATGCCGTACTCGACAGATTTCTAGCATCTGATATTGGGGAAATAAGGATTTTTTCAAGGGATGAAAAAAAACAGGACGATATGCGTCATCTGTATCAGCACACGCATCCAGAACTTAGCGATAAGCTGAAGTTCTATATTGGTGATGTGCGGGATCTTTCATCGCTTCGGGATGTGATGCATGGGGTGGATTACATTTTCCACGCCGCAGCGCTAAAGCAGGTACCAAGCTGCGAGTTTTTCCCGATGGAAGCGGTTAAGACCAATGTGATTGGTACAGATAATGTATTGACTGCGGCGATTGAAGCGGGTGTAAAAACAGTCATATGTTTGTCCACCGATAAGGCTGCTTATCCGGTAAACGCTATGGGTACCTCTAAAGCGATGATGGAAAAAGTAATTGTTGCCAAGAGCCGTACAGTTTCGCCGGACAAGACCAAGATTTGCTGTACACGCTATGGTAACGTATTGTGTAGCCGTGGCAGCGTAATCCCGTTGTGGATTGAACAGATTCGGTCTGGCAATCCAATTACCATTACTGACCCGTCGATGACCCGTTTTGTTATGTCACTTGAAGAAGCGGTGGATTTGGTGTTATTTGCGTTTGAACATGGAACCAGCGGAGACATCCTGGTGCAGAAGGCACCTGCTTGCACTATTGAAGTTCAAGCGGAAGCGGTACGCCAACTTTTCGACAAGGAAAACAAAACAGAAATTAAGATAATCGGTATCCGGCATGGTGAAAAAATGTACGAAACATTGCTGACGAACGAAGAATGCTCACAAGCTATTGATATGGGAGCGTTTTATCGAGTGCCCTCTGACAAGCGCGATTTGAACTATGACAAATATTTTAAGGATGGAGAGGTGGAACGCAATACATTGACAGAGTTCAACTCGAACAATACCAAATTGCTGAATGTTGAGCAGGTCAAAGAAAAACTGCTTTCTCTTTCTTATATCCAGGAAGAATTAGCGAAGCTGTCTAAGTAGGGAGGAAGCACCATTGAAAATACTTGTAACAGGAGCTAAGGGGTTTGTTGGAAAAAACCTCGTTGCGAACCTTTATGCAATTAAAGATGAAAAAAACAAGACTCGGCCAAATCTAGTGATAGAAGAAATCTTCGAGTACGATTTAGATACGAAACCCGCTTTATTAGACGAATTTTGTGCTCAAGCAGACTTTGTATTCAATTTGGCTGGAGTTAACCGTCCGAAAGATAATATGGAGTTTATGAACGGAAATTTCAGTTTTGCGTCTACTTTGCTTGACAGCCTGAAAAGCCATAATAATCGTTGTCCGGTAATGCTATCCAGTTCTATTCAGGCGACACTCATCGGCCGGTATGGTGAAAGTGATTATGGAAAAAGCAAACTGGCAGGCGAGGAGTTATTTTTTGAGTACGGACAACAAACAGGTGCGCAGGTGTTGGTATATCGTTTTCCAAATCTGTTTGGTAAGTGGTGCCGTCCGAACTACAATAGCGTGATTGCAACATTTTGCAACAATACTGCCAATGATTTGCTGATTACAGTAAATGATCGTTCGACTGAATTGGAGTTCCTATATATTGATGATTTGGTCGAAGAAATGCTGGATGCGCTGGAGGGGACTCCACATCGCTGTCATTATGATGGTTTGCTTCTGATAGCAGATGAAAATGGGCAATATTGCTATGTACCAGTTACTCACTATGTTACTTTGGGCGAGATTGAAGATTTGCTCGTGAAGTTTAAGAATCAACCAAACACTCTTGTAATGCCAGAAATTCCGGTAGATTCTTTTGCAAGCAAATTGTATTCGACCTATTTATCGTATCTGCCTGAAAGCAAGGTAAGTTTTCCGCTAAACATGCATACAGATGATCGCGGAAGTTTTACAGAATTGATGCGAACGGAGAAATGCGGGCAGTTTTCTGTGAACATTACCAAACCGGGTATTACTAAGGGTCAACACTGGCATAACAGCAAATGGGAATTCTTTATCGTGGTTGCGGGCAAAGGCTTAATTCAGCAACGAAAGATTGGTACGAATGAAGTGCTGAATTTCGAAGTATCAGGTGAACGCATTCAAGCGGTACATATTTTGCCTGGCTATACGCACAATATTATTAACCAAAGCGAAACAGAAAACTTAGTGACGGTTATGTGGGCAAACGAAGCGTTTAATCCCGAAAGACCGGACACGGTGTTTGAGAAAGTGGAGGAATAAATGGCATCTTTTCAGAACAATGGAAAAATCAAACTGCTGATTATCGTAGGTACACGCCCAGAGATTATTCGTTTGTCTGCAGTGATTACAAAATGTCGTGAGTATTTTGATACCATCCTTGCGCATACAGGACAGAATTATGATTATAATTTGAATGGTGTGTTCTTTCATGATCTCTCTTTGGCTGATCCCGATGTATACCTGAATGCTGTTGGGGATTCGCTTGGGCAAACCATGGGTAACATTATTGCTAAATCATATGATTTGATGATGGAAATTCAACCTGACGCAGTGCTCGTGCTGGGGGATACGAATAGTTGCCTGTCTGTAATTGGGGCAAAGCGGTTGCACATTCCGATTTTTCATATGGAAGCTGGAAACCGTTGCAAGGATGAATGCCTGCCTGAAGAAACCAATCGGCGCATTGTTGATATTATTAGTGATGTTAATCTTTGCTATTCTGAACATGCCCGCAGGTATTTAGCAGACTGCGGATTACCTAAGGAGCGTACTTATGTGACGGGCAGTCCCATGGCCGAAGTGCTTAGCAACAACTTAGAAAATATCAAGAAAAGCAAAATTCTTGAAAAGCTAGGACTTAAGGAGAGACAATATATTCTTTTATCTGCCCATCGGGAAGAAAATATTGATACAGAGAAGAATTTCTTCTCTCTCATGAATGCAGTCAATGCTATGGCAGAAAAGTATGATATGCCGATTCTATATTCCTGTCATCCACGCAGCAAGAAGTTTATTGAAAAGAGAGATTTTAAGTTCCATCCCCATGTAATACAGAATGAACCCCTCGGTTTCCACGACTATAATCACTTGCAGATGAATGCCTTCGCAGTAGTGTCTGACTCGGGCACATTGCCTGAAGAGTCATCATATTTCTTGAGCATTGGTGAGCCAATTGCAGCTGTTTGCATTCGCACATCAACAGAACGACCAGAAGCTCTTGATAAAGGAAATTTTGTGTTGGCTGGAATCACCACGGAACAGGTATTGCAGGCAGTAGATTTAGCGGTAGCGATGAACAAGAATGGGGATTTAGGTATTCCTGTGCCAGACTATGTAGATGAAAATGTCAGTACCAAGGTAGTGAAGATTATTCAGAGCTATACAGGGATTGTTGATAGAATGGTGTGGAGGAAGTACTAGAAAATCGATTGAAGGAGTGATGAACTAACATGAAAACCGTTATGCTCGTTTTTGGCACTCGTCCCGAAGCTATCAAAATGTGCCCATTGGTCAAAGAACTCAAAAGTCGTAAAGAATTGAAAACCTTAGTCTGCGTTACTGGTCAGCACCGAGAGATGCTTGACCAGGTACTAAAGACCTTTGAAGTGGTACCGGACTACGACCTGTCTATCATGAAGCAAAAGCAGACCTTGTTTGATGTCACCTGCAATATCCTAACCAGTATCAAGCCAGTTTTAGAAGAGGTTAAGCCGGATGTTGTTTTGGTACACGGCGATACAAGTACTACTTTTGCCACGGCATTGGCCTGCTTCTATCTTCAGATTCCGGTGGGTCATGTAGAGGCAGGATTGCGTACCTATGACATCTATTCCCCCTATCCGGAAGAGTTCAATCGCCAGGCTGTAAGCATTATCAGTCAGTATAATTTTGCGCCGACTCAAATGTCAAAAGACAATTTACTTAGAGCTGGTTATAAAGAAGATAGTATTTATATTACCGGCAATACAGCCATTGATGCGCTGCAAACTACTGTTCGGGAGGACTATACTCATCCTGAACTTGATTGGGCTAAAGATAGTTGTCTCATTATGATAACTGCCCATCGGCGGGAAAACCTGGGTCAGCCCATGCACAATATGTTCCGCGCAATCCGTCGTATTATCGATGAGCATTCGGATGTTAAAGCTATTTATCCGATTCATATGAACCCTGTGGTTCGAGAGGCTGCTCAACAGGAATTGGGTGATTGTGATCGCATCCACATTATTGAGCCGTTGGATGTACTGGATTTTCATAATTTCTTGGCGCGGTCTTATCTGATTATCACTGATTCTGGCGGTATTCAGGAAGAAGCTCCTTCGCTGGGTAAACCCGTATTAGTTATGCGTGACACAACGGAAAGACCTGAAGGTATCGCTGCTGGAACCTTGAAACTGGTAGGGACTGATGAGAAAGTCATTTATGATGCGTTTAAGTTACTGCTTAATGATAAAGCTGAATACGAAAAAATGAGCAAAGCGAGCAACCCTTATGGAGATGGTCTGGCGAGCAAGAGAATTGCGGATATCTTGACGGGAAAATAACTTTTGCTTTCATTTTGCAAATTGCAACTCAAAGTGCAACACTTTTATCTCCGAACAATAAGTGCATTGTGTAGCTCCCCGCCTCCTCAAGGGGTCTGTGTCACAAATGTTTGACTTCTCTACATCTAGCGTCAAAATATTTCCCCCAAAGTCTTGACAAAGAATTATGGTTGTGTTATTATATTCAGGCGCCTTTGGAGCGGGGTCTTCATTGGAAGCGCAGGAACCTTGAAAACGATACATTGAAGAAGCGAAGAAACGACAGTTAATTCTGAGAGTAAAGAGATTAAACACAAGAGTTTGATCCTGGCTCAGGACGAACGCTGGCGGCGCGCCTAACACATGCAAGTCGAACGGGGTATATAGTTGAGTAATCGAATATATACCTAGTGGCGGACGGGTGAGTAACGCGTGAGCAACCTGCCTCTTACAGGGGGATAACGTACCGAAAGGCACACTAATACCGCATATAAAACAATTACGCATGTAGTTGTATAGAAAGGGATTACCGGTAAGAGATGGGCTCGCGTCCGATTAGATAGTTGGTAGGGTAACGGCCTACCAAGTCAACGATCGGTAGCCGACCTGAGAGGGTGATCGGC
>JAAYRU010000024.1 GCA_012518615.1 Christensenellaceae bacterium
AAATTATCGTCCCCTATTTTAAGCGCAGTGATTTTAGAGTTTTCATCAAATGTAACTTCTACGAATACGGGACCGCCAAAACCATCCGTGCTTACGCTTGCAGTTCCGCCCGCAAAAGAGCTGGTAGCAGGCGCAGTTACATTTAAAGATTCCCAAGCCTCATTTATTCCATCAATTACAGCTTCTGTAGTAACGGTTGAGCCGGATACAGCATCTATATCCTTAATATCCATAGGGGCTGCTTTACCTATAAATTGTTTGATGAAATCATCTTCAAGCACTACATCGCCTATGCCGGGGGTTTCGGCAAAATTATCGTCCCCTATTTTTAGCGCTGATATATTAGAGTTTTCATCGAATGTAACTTCTACGAACACAGGACCTCCAAAGCCATCAGGGCTTGCGCTTGCAGTTCCGCCAACAAACGCCGCTGCTGTGCCCGCTACTTCTAATGATTTCCTAGCTTCATTTATACCGTCAATTACAGCTTGTGTAGTAACAGTTGCGCCTGAAGCCGCGTCTATGTCCTTAATATCTATTGGAGCTGCTTTACCTATAAATTGTTTGATGAAATCATCTTCAAGCACTACGTCGCCTATGCCGGGGGTTTCGGCGAAATTATCGTCCCCTATTTTAAGCGCTGTTATGTTTGAGTTTTCATCAAATGTAACTTCTACAAACACGGGGCCGCCAAAGCCTTCGGGGCTTGCGCTTGCTGTTCCGCCTGCAAATGCTACTACATCAGGCGAACTCTGTTTTTCATATGCAGCGTTTACAGCTACGCGCAGTTTGCTTAGCAGTTCATCTTCTTCACCTTCCGCTTTTTCAAAGGGAGGGGCGCTGCCTAGCAAGGATTCTAGTAATGCATAGTCAACTTCCTCATCCGTTTTTACAAGCAACGCTTCAAGAGCGCCACTAGAGCCGAATAGGGCTTCTATTGCCGGATATTCCTCAGTTGCATCAAGCTTCACAGCATTGTTTGAATATCCTATAGCATTTTTAACTATATCATTTACTCCGCGGACTACAGCATTAGTAGTTATGGTGGAAGCGGTAATAACATCTATTGTATTATCGCCCTTTGGCTCGCCTTCTTTTACCGCCTTAATTGGAGCCATTTTGCCTGTAAACTGAGACATAAACGCCTCATCCTTGGCTTTAGCGCCAAGACCTGCTGTTTCTGCAAAATCAGAACCTCCAATATCAACGCCTGAAACCACACCTTCAAGTGTGATGCCCGCAATTATATCGATAGGACCGCCATAGCCAGACACGGTAATTGAACCGACATAGCCGACATCACCGCCTTCCCCTGTTGCGATAAACAGATTGTTAAGCGAAGCAACTGGCGATAGCGCAACACGGTAAAAACTCTCCGCATCAGGTAATACCCGTTGGCGGGCTTCTACCTCATTACGGGCAGCTTGCTCGCTAATTACATCTTTGGTTATCAAATTAGTGCCGGCAAGGCAAAAAGATGCAACCAGCATGATAACTGCCAGCACTAACCATGCCGGTATTTCCTTTTTCATAAGCATTAGCCTCCTCCTCTAAAATTGACGATTTTTGAACCTGTCCACTAAATCCGCAGACGCTTTTCTACCCAGCATGCGCTCAACTAATGGGATATCGCCTTTAGATAGCGCATTTTTTATAGCAGTGCTCGACACCGCTTCCCCCAGCTGGGTATACACCTCGGGTACGACGACTAGACCTATTCCCCTATCATTGCAGATAAGTTGCAATTTAGCTGCATCGGTCCTTCCCTTATAACCGAAACGATGGTCAAAACCTATGACTATGTGCTTAACCAGCATATTGCCCCTAAGTTCATGGTCAATAAATTCTTCACCGCTCATCTGCATAAATTCCCTATCAAAATGGCTTATGGCGATATAGTCCGCACCTGCGTCCATAAGCAGCCTTTCTTTTTCAGGGAGTTCCGTTAAAATAGGGTTTTCTCTCTCAGGAAATAATACAGAAACAGGCGAGGTATCGTAAGTATGTACACATACTTTAATCCCCTCCCTTTCCGTTAATTCCTTTGCAGTGCTTATGAGTTTTTGATGCCCAATATGCACGCCGTCAAAATAGCCAAGGCACACCACCAAGGCTTCACCACTCCCAGGTGCATTTTTTAACCATCTCATTAGCTACTGTGCCGTCCATTCCATGCGGCGAAAACGCCCACAAATTTCATAATGCATGGTAACACGCGTTTAAAGCGCTGTCAAGGGATATGGCAAGTTTTAGCGTAAAAAACGACAGAAAAAACAAATTCAAGGCAGCTACACATAGTTATTTAGAATTTATATAAATTATTGTTAGGTTTCGCTTACTTGGTTGATGTTGGTATAAAACACTTATTATTACAACGCCC
This sequence comes from Christensenellaceae bacterium, assembly GCA_012518615.1. Classification (GTDB taxonomy): domain Bacteria; phylum Bacillota; class Clostridia; order Christensenellales; family Aristaeellaceae; genus DTU024. The sequence continues at coordinate 2,381 of JAAYRU010000024.1, forward strand.
TTTTCCTTATATCGTCACCAATAAATTGTATGGTTTTGCACAGCCTAGGGTCAAGCAGACGGGAGCTTATACGCTCTGTATACCTTTGCTGAAGTTCTGTGAGCAGTAGGTTTGTGCTTATTATAGTGCATTTCCCCTTTGAAAAACGGTCGTTTATGAGCGCAAAAAGCTGCTCAACTGTGATGTTTTCCCACAGGGGTTCTGTGCCAAGGTCGTCAATTAAAAGCAGTGGAACATTGTATATAGCGTTAAGTTCTGTTTCTTCGCTTGAAAAATACGCCTTTCTTATTCTGTTAAGCAGACTATTTGCTGTTATGCTTATATAAGCCACACCACGATCTTTTGCTCTCATAGCTATTGAGTTTAATAGATAAGTCTTGCCAAGACCGCTCTTTCCGTAAAAAAGCATATTTTTAACTGCGGGTCTTGGAAGTGTTTCTGCGTACTTTTCACAGGTATTTCTAACCACATTCATATAGCTTCTCTGCGATGCACGGCTGCCGGGTATTAATTCATCTGAAAAAACATTTTCATCGTAATTTTCAAATGTTTCTATGCTATCACTCATTGAATAGCTATCAGTAAGCAACTTGCGGTACCTTGTAAGCACGCATTTACAAAGCTCTTTCTTATACCTGCCTACATAGCCGGTATCTGCGCAGAGCTTGCAGGTATATACAGCTTCAAGCTGGTTTTCAGGCAGACCTGCAGCATTGAGCTCCTTTTTTATTGAGCGGTTAAGCTCGTCCATATTTTTTTCTATATTTTCAGGCACATCGCCTGATAAGGCTGAAATTACCGACTCCCTTATTAAATTGCGCCTATCATTTACAAGCTGCACAAGTGCAGGGCATTTTTCATATGCCAACTGCTCATTTTTTAGCTCTATTTGCCTATTTTTATGCTGCTCATCTCTAGTTTCTTGGAGCGCCTGTTTTAGTTTTTCGCTATTCATTATCTATCTCAGCCTCCTTAAGAAGGTCTAGAGCAGACCTTGACAACTCTTCCTCGGTATAGCTGCGCTGCTGATATTTCTGCGCTGTAACCGTGCCTTTTTGCGTGGGCACTGTGCTTCTCGCCTGCTCTATTGTTTTTATGCCTTTTTCCTTAAAGGACGACAGCACCTTGTCTATGTATGGCATCTTCTGTTTTGCGCTCCTAGAAAGGCTTGCGGCATATAATATTATTTCCTCGCTGTGGCTTTCAAGCCATGTATTAATATATTTTAAGTCTCCGGATGTGGGGCTGCCCTCCTGACCGCTTTCAGCAAGCACTTTTTTGGCAAGCGGGCTTATATCTGCCATTTCGGATAGATGTTTTTCTATTTTATCTACAGTATCAAGCCCTTTTTTATTCCATGAATCAGCTATGGGAAGCAAATCTTCAAACCTTAAATTGCGCTTTCTTGCGTCTTTTGCTGCAAGCAAATATATTTCATGAGGATATTTAGTAAGCAGGTTTTTATATGCGTTCTGTACCCCTTGGGCAGAAGTTCTAACGCCAAGGGCGTTTAATACCTCCTTAGTTTGCCCTATTAATATATCCTCGCTCTTAAGCTGCGCTTTTACTGTTTCTCCACCAGAGCGCTTTTTAAGCCCCTGTAAAATCCCGTTTAGGTATGCAAAAGAAGGGTTAGTAGCCTTAACTGTTTCACGGCAGGCGCTTAGTATATCCTCGTCTGTGAAACCAAGCTCGTACACCCAAGTTTCGTACATGTTTATTTCATCTTCGGTAGGTCTTCGCCTTTGCCCGAAGCGCTTAAGAACACTTCTTGCGCCTTCCCTGATTTTTTCGCTCCTGCTGAAGAACTTCTCCGCCTCATCAGCGCTCTCTATGCCTTCTTCCTTTATTTTAACAGCCATTTTACCCGCATACGAAAAAGTAAAATTTATCCCTCTTGCGGATATGCAGTAGCTAAGCAGCATAAGCACTATGGAAGGTTCAAGCGATAAATCCTTCACCCACTCATATGCGGTGGCGATTTCGCTGGGTCTTATCTTTCTTCTATCGCCAAACAGCGCATATACAGATTCTGAAAAGTGCAGATACTCATCATCTGCCCTGAAGCTATCTTTGCCTGTAAGCATATGTTCGCCAAGGCTGTGCAGCACATATCGAGGCGGGTCGTCGCTTTTGCGGGTTAAGAGCCTACGCCTCTCCCAGTACCTAAGCGCCGCTTCCACCCTGCTTTTTTCTAAATTAAGTTCGTTTGCTATCTCAGCTATACCAAATGATGTATCACCAAGCTGGCTATGATAAAGACAGCTTAAATAAACCTTTACAAAATCGCCGTCAGCATCGGGCATGTACTGGGTAAAGAATAAATTTTCTACAGATGTAACTCCGAATATGCGGAGTGCATCATCTCTTTCTAGCATATACTTATCCTATTCGTTTTGCAGAGTCTGTCTGAGTGAATTTAGTATACGCCTCTCCATACGGCTAACCTGCATCTGGCTCATACCGAGACGCTTTCCCGTTTCACTCTGGGATAGCATATTGGCATATCTATAGGACAGTAGGTTTCTTTCCTGATCACTTAATGTTGAAAGGGCGCTTTTTAAATCCTCCCTATCTTCAAAAAAGCTGAGGTTGCTATCATCCTCACCTAAGCGGTCAGACAGATACAAGCCATCATCATCAGGGCTGTCAAGAGAAGTCACTTTAGTGCTATCCCTCATAGTTTCTATATCAAGCACCTGCTCAATATCCCAGCCTAGATAGTCCGCAAGCTCCTTTACAGATGGCTCTCTATGTAGCTTTTGAGTTAACTCCGCATTGGCTCTATCCATCTTTATGCCCTGCTCTCTTAGCGTTCGGGGAGACCTTAATATATCCGCTTTATCCCTAATATAGTTGCGCAGCCTGCCTGTAATTGTAGGCATGGCAAAGGTTGAAAACCTAAGTCCACGCTCAGCATCAAAGCGCCTAAGGGCATCAACCATTGCAAGCGCCGCAACTTGATTCAAATCGTCTAAATCTATTCCTCTACCACGAAATCGCCTTGCTACAGCATATGCAAGCGGCAAACCTATGTTAACCGCCTCATCTAGCAGCTCAGAACTTGGGTTAAGTGCATATGCAATAGCGGCATCGTGCAGCCTATCTGCACTCATAACACTCTCCGCCAACTGGTAGGGAAAAATGCACAGTATGCGTACCGCAGCTATCGCTTTCAAGCTTTATTTCAGTTACAAGCGTGCCTATTATAAGCTCGGCTATCTCAGGGTCTTGCGGTATACATTCCTGCGCACAGTCAGTACGCTCACCTGTTAGAGATACAGAAATACCCTCGTCATCAACCTTGCAGAGCATGGTAATGCTGCTTATTCCCCTTGCCTGATGGGTTAGAAGGTCAAAGCTTTCATCTATGGCTATTCTAAGGTCGCCTATAGTATCTATAGAAAGACCTGCTATGCTCCCACATGCGCCTATACAGCTGCGCAATGCTAGTAGCCATGTGCGCTGCGCGGGAATAGTTACTTTTAGTTCATTCATATTTTTCTTACCACCTTTATATTGTCGCTATTATCAGCTATAATATCCAAATTTTCCTCGCTGCACCACCAATCGCGTGGGGCAAGCAGCGTGATACCTTCATCGGGGAGGTTTATATACACAGGCACATCGCCACCGGATGAGGATAAAATGTTTTTAATCTCAGGCATTTCTTCTCTGTTTGTCCTTATATAGAGCTTAGTGTCCGAATTTTTAGCCATGCTTATTTCATCCTGAGGGGAATTTTCTTCGTATGTGTTGCCATTTAGAGGAGAGATACTTTCCACAACTATTTTTATATCCTCATCTTCTCTTATAGATAGCTTGCCATCTATAAGCACCACCTCATCCTTTGAGTATAGGCTAAAAAACCTGTCATGCACCTGAGGGAATAGTATACATTCAACCTGTCCTGTCAAATCCTCAAGTGTTAAGAAGCTCATTAGCCTGTTCTTCTTAGTAGATTGAGTTCTTATTTCATGTATAATGCCGCCTATACGCACCCTTTTGCCATCTTGCTCAAGCGCAAGTTCACCCTCTTCCTCAAGCTCTTCTATACTTTGGGTATTGAATGTTAAGTTAGAAAGCTCATTTTCATAAGCTTCAAGCGGATGACCCGATATATACACACCTGTCATCTCTTTTTCCATGCTGAGCAGCATATCCGGTGGAAATTCATCTACATCGGGATACTGTTCAAGCATGGTCGGCATTGCAGCGGTACCTAAATCAAAAAGCGACATCTGACCTTTTATATTATTCTTCCTTTTGCGGCTACTGGATTCAAGCGCCCTTTCATATACGAGTATCAGCTGGTTGCGGTTTGCATTAAGCCCATCAAAGCAGCCCGCCTTTACAAGCCCCTCCACTCCGCGTTTTGTGATATATTCGCTGTCCAGCCTTGAGCAAAAATCATATACGCTTGTGAAGCTTCCTTTTGAGTTTCTTTCGGCAATTATTGAATCAACAGCCTTAGCTCCAAGCCCTTTAATAGCGGAAAGCCCAAAGCGTATGCAGGACTTACCCCGCTTTCTTTCAACGGTAAAGCGTCCAAAGGATTTATTTATATGCGGTGGCAGCACCTCTATACCTATTTTACGCACATATTGTATGTATCCCGCAATTTTACCGGAATTTCCAAGCAGGCTGCTCATTACAGCAGCTAGATACTGCGCCGGATAGTGACATTTAAGGTATGCAGTCTGCACGCTAAGTACACCATAGGCTGCGGCATGGCTTTTGTTAAATGCATAGCTTGCAAAGCCCGCCATCTCATCAAATATTGCTTCTGCGACAGCCTTATCTATGCCGTTGCCTATTGCGCCTTTTATATTTTCCTCGGGTATACCGTATAAGAAATTTTTGCGCTCCTGTTCCATTATGTCGTGCTTCTTTTTAGACATGGCGCGGCGCATAAGATCGCTCCTGCCGAGTGAATATCCAGCAAGCTTCCTCACTATCTGCATAACCTGTTCCTGATACACTATACAACCATATGTAACGGAGAGTATAGGCTCAAGTTCCTTGCAAGCGTATTTGATTTTATCGGGATTTTGCTTGCCCTGAATATACCTTGGTATAAAATCCATAGGCCCCGGGCGGTATAGGGAGATTGCAGCTATAATATCCTCAAATGTTTCGGGCTTAAGCGAGGTTAAAAAGCTCCTCATACCGCTGCTCTCAAGCTGGAACACACCGGCGGTATCGCCTGCGGATATCATTTCATATGTCTTTGCATCATCAAGGGGTATATCATCTATTGTAAGTTCCACGCCTTCAGCATTTATAAGTTCAAGTGTATCGCGTATAACGGTAAGGGTTCTAAGCCCTAAAAAATCCATCTTAAGTAAGCCCAGCGCCTCAACATCTCCCATGGGGTACTGAGTGGTTATTATATCGTCATTCTTTTGAAGGGGTACATAGCGGGTTATGGGTTCTTTTGTTATAAGCACCCCTGCAGCATGAGTGCCCGCATGGCGGGGCATACCTTCGAGCAGCATGGCGGTATCTATAAGGTTTTTAACTTTATCATCGCTCTCATATGCTCGGCTGAGTTCCGGATTTATTTTAAGCGCGGCTTCAAGCGTCATGCCAAGCGATGTAGGCACCATACGCGTTATGCGGTCTGTATCTTTATAGCTGTATCCAAGCACCCTACCCACATCGCGTAACACTCCCCTTGCAGCCATAGTACCAAAGGTAATTATCTGCGACACATGGTCTTTACCGTATTTTTCCTGTACATAGTCTATAACCTCTTGCCTTCTTTCAAAGCAGAAGTCAACATCTATGTCGGGCATAGTTATCCTCTCAGGGTTTAGGAAACGCTCAAACAGCAGGCTATATTTAAGCGGGTCAAGCTGGGTTATATTAAGGCAATACGCAACTATGCTGCCTGCGGATGAACCCCTCCCGGGACCTACCATTATGCCGTTCTCCCTTGCATAGGCTATAAAATCCCACACTATTAAGAAATAATCCTGATAGCCCATCTGCTCTATGGTGTTAAGCTCATACTCTAGCCTTTTCTTTGCTTCTTCGCCAGGCTCAGGGTAACGCTTACTGAAGCCCTCATAGCATAGCCTTCTTAGCATTTCCCCTGCTGTTTCGCCATCAACCGTTGGAAATGCGGGCAGGTGTATGCTTGAAAAATCAAGCTCTATATTGCACCTTAGAGCAATTTCTTGTGATTTATGTACAGCACCCGGCAAATCAGGGAAGAGCTTTAGCATCTCCTCCTCGCTTTTTAGGTACAGGTTGTCGTTTGTCATACGCATCCTGTCTTCCTCTTCCAAGGTTTTGCCCGTCTGTATGCACATGAGCACCTCTTGGGCGTGGGCATCCTCTCGCCTTAGATAGTGGCAATCATTAGTGGCCACAAGCTCTATACCCGTATCTAGCGATAGCTGCACCAATTTTGGCAGTATAAGCTTTTCCTCAGCTATACCGTGGTCCATTATCTCTATGAAGAAATTGCCCTTGCCCATAATATCTTGCATGAAAAGGGCATGTTCTTTTGCATCATCATATCTGCCTTCAAGCAGCAATGTGGGTATTTTACCCGATAGGCATGCGGATAAGGCTATAAGCCCTTCGCTATGCTCTTTTAATATATCGTAATCTATACGGGGGCGGTAGTAGAAGCCATCAAGGTAGGCAGTACTTACCAGCTCCATAAGGTTAAGGTAACCAGTGTTATTTTCGCACAACAAAATTAAATGGCTTGCATTTTCCTGCCCAGTGGTTTTTACAAACCTATCCTCGCATATATAGGTCTCAACACCTATAACGGGGTGTATACCGTTTTGCTTACAGGCTCTGTAAAAAGGCACAACGCCGTACATTGCGCCATGGTCGGTTATTGCACAGGCAGTTTGTCCAAGCGCCTTTAACCTTTCCATTAGCGGCGCTATACGGCAAGCGCCATCAAGCAGGCTGTATTCGGTATGTAAATGCAGGTGCGCAAAAGCCATAGTTTCCTCCTTGTATTTATTATATGTTACTCTTTGCTTTTTCGCAATGCAAGTAAACCGCAAAAACATTGTCTTTGCATATAATCTGAGGTTTATACGGATAAAACAATTTGCATTAATACATGCTAGGTAGTATAATTCGCTCATATCAAGGGGGACTTTGCGGCAAAGGAGGTCACTATGGCACACACGATTGCAGCGCTTGCAAGCGCACCGGGAATGGCGGGTATTTCCATCGTACGCCTATCTGGCAATGATTCCCATGCCATGCTTAGGCAAGTATTTGAGCCCGCATCTTCAAAGGACGCATTTAAGCCCCGTTACATGATGTACGGCACATTGCATGATAACAAGCATCCCGTTGATGAGTGTATGGCGGTAATATTCTCCGCCCCAAGCTCCTACACAGGGGAGGATTCCGCTGAAATACATCTGCATGGCTCGCCCCTTATAGTAAAGGAATGTCTAAATCTACTATATAGGCTGGGCGCAGAGCCCGCAAAACCTGGCGAATTTACCCGCCGCGCATTTGAAAACGGCAGGATGGATTTAAGCCGCGCAGAAGCTGTTATGCAGCTTATAAGCGCCCAAGGAGAGCTTTCCGCTAAAGCCGCTTTAAGGCAGCTAAGAGGCGGTACGTTTTCATTCATACATAATATACAAAAAGAAGTAATAGATATACTAAGCACAATAGAAGCCGCTATAGATTTCCCAGAAGAAGTTGAGGACAGTTACTCTCCTTCAGAGCTCGCCTCAATTTGTGATGATATTGCAAATAGGCTGTTAAAATCCAGCGATGCAAGGAGCGCAAAGCTACTTAGCCTAGGGCTTGAGGTTGCTATAGTTGGTACTCCAAACGCAGGGAAAAGTTCGCTTTTTAATACCCTCCTTATGGAAGATAGGGCAATAGTCACCGAAACGCCCGGTACCACCAGGGATGTACTTAGAGCCAGCATAGTACTATCCGGTGTTACGGTAATACTTAACGACACCGCAGGCATACAGGACAGCAAAGACGCCGTTGAAAAGCTTGGCATACAGCGCGCCAAACGGGAGATGCAAACCGCAGACCTGTTAATAATAGTGCTTGACGGTGCGGGACCGCTATCCCGCGAAGCACGCCAAATTCTTAAAGAAAACACGCACAGAAGCCGTATAGTGCTTCAAAGCAAAGTTGATATTAACCGCACACCCTACTACGATGGCGCGCTTTTATTCTCCTCATACACAGGCGAAGGCATGGATGAAATACGCAGTGCCATAATTGCTAATATAAACGGCGTACAGGATAGTGAACTTACCCTCTCCCGCCATGTGGATTTAGCTAAAAAAGCGGCACAGGCTCTAACAAACGCAAAACAATCTTTTATAGACGGCGACAGTCCAGACCTTTGCGCTGTGCATATTCAGGACGCACTTCGCTTGCTAGGTGAAATAACAGGCGACAGTGTTTCCGAAGAAGTAATAGACTCCATCTTCAGTAATTTCTGTGTAGGCAAATAGGGAGGTATTTTACCTTGAATATAAAAGAAAGAATTAGGCAGCTAGACGACCAGTATAAGGATTTACCCCGTAAGATATTCCTTGTCTTAGCAGTACTTATCAGTTCGTTTTTTTTGGCAAAGGCGGTACCCTATGTGCTGCCTTTTATTATTGGCTATATGTTTGCGCTTGTGCTTATATACCCAAGCCGTTTTTTTGCAAAGATATTTTCAAAAATAAAGTTCGGAAAAAAGCTCGCCGTGCTACTGTCCATGCTACTTTTATATGGTGTACTGGGCTTTCTTATAAGCCTGCTAATAAGGCAGATATATATTGAGCTTGAAAAGCTTGTAAATGCCCTGCCAGGAATAGTAGCTTGGGTGGAACAAACCATAGAGCAATGGACGCTGCGCCTACATCCTGATAATGTCGAGGGTATGCACAATATGCTTAGCGGCTGGCTTGATATAGCTTTAGAGACGCTATCGGGCAATATTAAAACTCTCCTTGGCAAAGCAGCTCCTGCGGTAGCAACCGGCGCAATAGGCACAATATCAGGCTTACCGGGCGCCATACTTTTTATTGTTGTTATAATAATGTCCTCATATTATTTTGTTAGCGATAATAAACTAATACGCTCTTACCTTGAAAAGCTGCTTCCTGAAGGCATAATAAATCGTTATGATGCACTCACAGACAGCGTTCTAAAGGCAGTTGGTCAGCAGATAAGGGCACAGGTGCTGGTTTCACTTTGCATAACAATAGTGCTTATATTTGGCTTCTTTATACTTAATGTGGATTATGCGCTGTTAATGGGTACAGTAATAGGTTTTGTAGACCTGCTCCCTATACTTGGCGCAGGCACTATACTTATACCTTGGGCGCTTTTTAACTTATTTGCAGGCAATATAATGCTTGGCGCTAAGTTGCTTATATTATATGTTGCGGTTGTTGCAATAAGGCAGGTTGTAGAACCTCGCATAGTAGGCAATAAACTTGGGCTATACCCCCTTGTAACCATGCTATGCATGTACATTGCAATGCGTATAATGGGCTTTATAGGTCTTATAGTAGGTCCCGTGCTTGCTAACATATGCAAGGTTATACTTTTATCGGATGCCGATATACGCAGACAACAGAGGGAGCTTGCGGATAAAGCTTAATTAACATATTAATAACACCTCTCATAAAGCCCCCTGCTATATGGCGGGGGATAATTCATTAAAAGCCTATATGTACCACCTAAAAACGCTAAAAAACATTTGCATTTTCAGACGTTTGGAGTATACTATACGCATTGAAATATTTTTTTAAGGAGGCATATATCGTGGAACATTTAACCATCGTATACGTGCTTAGCGCTTTGATAATTATTGCGGCATTTGCATTTGCCGTGTACATTATCCAATGGGTTAAGGAACAGAAAAACGAAAACAAGGAAATAGCTCGGATAGCAGGGCTTATACAATCGGGCGCAAACGCGTTCATGAAGAAGGAATATACTATACTTGCCATATTTGCATTTATAGTTGCGGTTATTATATATTTATTCCTTCCTAAGCCATTGTGGATAGAGGGAGCGGATAGCTCTCAAAACCTAACGATGGCACTTTGTTATATAGCAGGTACAATTTTTAGCGCAATCGCCGGTAAAATAGGTATATACGTAGCCTCGCTTGCAAACGCAAGGTGTGCAGAAGCTGCACAGGAAGACATACGCCCAGCTTTCTTGATAGGTTTCCGCGGCGGCGCTGTTATGGGGCTTATGGTTGTTGCCCTGTGTCTGCTTGGCGTATGCCTAGTTATGATTTTTGTAGGCGATGCTAGCATGCTGCTATCCTTCTCCTTTGGCGCAAGCTCGCTTGCTCTATTTGCAAAGGCGGGCGGTGGAATATTCACTAAAGCTGCAGACGTTAGTGCAGACCTTACAGGAAAAGTTGAATTTGGTCTAGAAGAGGATGACCCCCGCAACCCCGCAGTTATTGCAGATAACGTAGGCGACAATGTTGGTGACGTTGCCGGAATGGGCGCAGACCTGTTTGACTCTAACGTAGCTACAATGGCAGCGGCGCTTGTTATGGCAACCGCAATGGGTGGAAAGAACCCTGCAATGGTTATCTGTTATGCGGCGCTTGGTCTACTTGCAAGCGGTATAGGTATTTACCTTTGCAAAATAGACGGCGAAGATGGCACACCCACAAAGGCGCTTAACCTGTCAACCTATACAGCAACCGGTATATACCTTGTGCTTACCGCGCTTGCCACTTTAATATTCGGCTTCTCTTGGAATTACTGGTTGGCAGCCGCAGTTGGTCTTATGGTTGGCGTTATAATAGGACTTGCCACAAACTACTTTACAGATGATAATATGCCTATAGTTAAGAAAGTTGCAAAGGCATCGGCAACAGGTCCTGCATTTACAGTACTATCGGGCACATCATACGGCTTTTTAAGCGCCCTTCCCGCCATGGTTGGTATTGCGCTTGCAGCGCTTATAGCCCATAGGCTGGGCGGAATGTTCGGCATAGCGATGAGCGCAGTTGGTATGCTTTCAATAGTTGGCACTATCATCTCAAACGACGCTTACGGTCCCATAGTTGACAATGCCCGCGGTCTTGCCGAGATGGGCGGTCTTGGCGAAGAAACCATACGCGTAGCTGATGAGCTTGACTCCGCAGGCAACACTGTAAAAGCCGTAACTAAAGGCTTTGCTGTAGGCGCAGCTGGGCTTACGGTTATTTCGCTGCTTGGCGCATTCCTAGAAGAAGTAAACGCCATATCTCTAGTAAAGCTAACAGGATTTGATGTAATGGATCCCACCGTGTTCTTCGGTATACTGGTTGGCGCTGCCATACCCGCTGTATTTAGCGCAATGCTAATACTCGGTGTTGATAAGAACGCACAGCGCATGATAGCTGAAATACACCGCCAGTTCAGTGAAATACCCGGTCTTAAAGAAGGCAAAGAAGGCGTAGAGCCCGACTACAACCGCTGCATAGATATAGCAACCACCGGCGCACTTAAAGAGCTTATACCTGCAGGACTTGTCGCGATATTAGCCACAGTAGTAGTTGGCTTTGTTGGCGGTGTTAAAGCTGTGGGCGGCTTCTTGCTTGGCAATATAGTTACAGGTCTTCTGCTTGCGCTTTACATGTCAAACGCAGGCGGCATTTGGGATAACGCCAAAAAATATGTAGAAGCCGGCAATGAAGGCGGAAAAGGCTCCGATGCCCACAAGGCGGCTGTAATAGGCGACACAATAGGCGATCCTTTCAAGGATACCGCTGGTCCTTCCATAAATACGCAGATTACTGTTGTATCCCTTGTAGCAAGCATTATGGCGCAGCTTTTCGTGCATTTCCATATATTCTAATATATTAAGCTTAGGGCTGAGGGGTTCATTCCCTTCAGCTTTTTTTATTTAACAAGCAGTTTTTAGCATAACTTTAATAAAGTTTTTTGCGATAATTCCCGCAAAAATGTTGACATATTGTAACATTTTTGATATAAATAATCTGTATTCAATTATTACATTAATTATCATCCTGCTTTTAGCAGAAAGGATGGAGTAAAATGGCGAAAGATAAAGTAAAAGATCCTTATCGCAGTTTAACTAAAATTATGATAGTGCTGCTTGTATTTGCGGTTCTACTTGCCACGGGCTGGTTTTTGCTTGACCAATACAACAAGGGCAATCTGGCGGACGCTCAAGCTAAGGTAGATGCTGAAAACGCAAAGCTTGTAGCGGATTACGAGCAAAAAGTAGCAGAGCAAAAACAAAAGCTTAGCCAAAGGCAGGTAGTGGAAGCCCCCACCCCAAAAAGTGAAGGTTGGGATATACTCGACATGAGCGCTTTCCCCGTTGATGGCGGTGTTTCTGTAACCACAACTAGGCTGGACGCTCTAAGTGGCGGGCTTATGCTGCTTAACCGTTGGCACGGACTACCCGGGGATTTTGTAATTGCTGAGCCTGAAATTATAAGCATAATGGACCATTCTAACTATACTGTTCCTGTAAGTAGCCGAAATGTAAAGCTTTTCCCCTCAGCAATAGATGCTTTGCAAAACTTTATAAAATACGCTAAGGACGAGCATAACCTAGAATTTTACATAATTAGAGAAGGCTACCGTACCATGGCGCAGCAGACTGAATACTGGAATAAAGAAATACAGCGCCACCCCAACCGCGAAGGCGATGGTCTTATAGCCGCAGCTAGGCGCAATGTATCATATCCCGGAACCAGCGACTATCAATCCGGCTTCAGCTTCCATGTTGGCATATATAGCAGGGATGACAGCGTTATAAATACCACTAAATTCCAAGAATCTAAGCAAGCCGAACTCCTTAATGAAGAAGGCTGGAAATTCGGCATAGTCTACCGCTTCCCGGCACAGGGCTACCCCACTGCCGATACCGTAGATAAGGATTATGCCACAGGCATAGAGAACACACGCCTTCAAATGGACGCATACCGCTATGTTGGTATACCTCACTCAACTGTAATGCACATACAAGGCTTCTGCCTTGAAGAGTATATAGATTATCTTGTAGAACATCCGCATATACAGGTGTTCAACGAAGGCAATCTAAAATATGAGATATTCAGAATACCTGAAACAGGGCAAGACCAAACCCATTCACTCCCCGCAAGCGCAAAGGAATATTCAGTATCCACAGATAACATGGGCGGTCTAGTTATTGCAATTAGCTATTAGGCATTATTAAATCAGCTTAGCTCACTATTATTAAACTTGCATATAGATTAAAAGCGCAGACGGTTCCTGCGCTTTTTGTTTCTACTGTTATTCTAAAAGTTACTCTACATTTGCAATATTTATATGATATCACTCAGGCAATGTATCGATATTTTCAAACTCGTCATCGTCTTCATCTATGCTGTTTATTTCCATGTCTATTTTTTCAACATTTCTAAGTTTTCTCTCTATAGTGCGGGTCTTGCGCGAGGCGGAATCCACGCTCTCGCTCGCCTGCTTAAGGCGCTGACTGGTCTTTGAAAGCAGACTTTCAAAGCTTGCAAATTCCTTCTGTAAATCCCTAAGCAATATCCACACATCTGAGCTGCGCTTTTCTATGGCAAGGGTTCTAAAGCCCATCTGAAGGCTATTAAGCAGCGCAGATAGTGTTGAGGGACCCGAAATCACCACGTGTTTTTCACGCTGAAGGGCTTCAACTGTACCGCTTAATTGCATTACATAGGCATAAAGCGCTTCCATAGGCAGGTACATTATGGCAAAATCCGTAGTGTTAGGCGGGGATATATATTTATCCGATATTCTGCCCGCCTCCCTTGTTATTATAGAGGCAAGCTCATCGCTCGCCTTTTTTGCAGCTGCGTCATCGCCTGCCTCAACGGCATCTTGCAGCCTAATATAAGCTTCTAATGGAAATTTAGCATCTATAGGCAGGTACATACCGGTTCCTTCTTTTCCGGGCAAACATATAGCATATTCCACACGCTCTCTAGTATCGGGCTTTACTGCTACATTTGCTTCATATTGCTCAGGCGCTAGTATATCCTGCAGTAATGTACCAAGCTGCATCTCTCCCCATACGCCGCGGGTTTTTACATTTGAGAAAAGGCGCTTTAAATCCCCCACACCAACAGCAAGCGTCTGCATTTCACCAAGACCTTTGTACACCTGTTCAAGACGTTCATTTACTAGTGAAAAACTTTCCCCTACGCTCTTAGTTAGTGTCTGCTTTAGGGTTTCATCTACGGTTTTACGCATGGCATCAAGCTTTTCTGAGCTTTCCTTTTGTATGGTATTAAGGCTGTTCTGTACGCTTACACGCATGCGTTCTATTTTTTCATCTGAGAAATTTAGCTGACGGTTTACAGTATCAGTAAGGTGCCTTATTTTAGCATCTTGCGAAGTTAGCGCGTTATCCATACGCTGACCTAGGCTTTCAGCCCTACCCGCCTGCGTCCGCTCTGCTTCCTGCATCATGCTCTGCACAGCTAAGTGATTTTGCCCTATGTTCTGGTATAGTCTTCGTTCACTTTCCTGTATGGATTGTTCAAGATAGCCCGTAAATGTATCCTCAAGCATATGCACATTTTTATCAGTGTAATAGCTAAATTCCTTTATACGCTTAAAAAGCACTATAAACAGCGCTATGCAAATTAGTAGCGCTGCCGCAATAAATAATAGCAATGTATTAGTATCTATATTAATCTCCACGCGAAATACCTTTGCGCCAATGCTCATAGCATAAACCTATATATTTAATATCCGTTTGATTGTCTATAAGCACCTGTTCGCCTTCTTTTATAACCTTGCCGGTGGAATCTATCCTAGCGTTCATGGTGGCTCTTTTTCCACACCAACAAAGACCGCCCGGCACTTCCTGTATATCCTCAGCAAGCCTTAAAAGCGCGGCTGAACCTTCAAAGAAATTACCCGAAAAATCGGTACGAAGGCCGTAGCAGTATATCTCTAAATCCTTTGCCATGTCAGCAAGCTCCTGCACCTGATTTGTAGACAAAAACTGCGCTTCATCAACCAGCACAAATTTAAAACCATGGTGCGCCTTCTGCACCGCAAGCCACATAAGCTGCTCCTTTATGCTATGGTGCGCTTCCAGCACTATTTCAGCCTCCGCTTGAAGCCCTACCCTTGAAAAAACTATATCTGCCCCCGCCCTAGTGTCTATTGCCGGCTTTACAACCGCCACCTTTAAGCCAAGCTGCTGTAAATTATATCTCTGCATTAAAAGCTGCGCGGTTTTGCTTGAACCCATAACACCATACATGAAGTGCAGCACTATATTTCCCGCCTTCCTTCAAGCGCCTTGGCAAGCGTAACCTCGTCTGCATATTCCAAATCGCTCCCTATGGGTACGCCGTAGGCTATGCGAGTAACCTTTACATCCATAGGTTTGATAAGCCTAGCAAGGTATGACGCAGTAGCCTCGCCTTCTATATCGGGGTTGGTAGCGACTATTACCTCTTTAACCTCTCCATCTGAAAGGCGAGTTAAGAGCGACTTTATATTAAGGTCTGAAGGACCGATATTATCCATAGGGGATAATACGCCATGCAATACATGGTAAAGCCCTTTATAATCCTGCACGCGCTCCATTGCTGCGACATCCCTTGGGTCTCTAACGACGCAAATCATACTACGGTTTCTTGCATCGTTTGAGCATACATCGCAGAGTGGCTCCACAGAATAATTGCCGCATATTTCACAAAAGCGTATATTCTGCCGCCCTTCAAGAATGGCATTTGCTAAGCGGCGCACATTTTCAGCAGGCATTGAAACTATATGATATGCCAGCCGCTGTGCAGACTTTTTACCTATGCCGGGTAACTTTGATAGCTCCTGCACCATAAGTTCTATAGGTTTTACTTGCTGAAACATCAGAATAACCCGCCAAGCCCTCCGGGTATGGCAGCGCCCATGGTCTTTTCTCTATCTTCTTGACACATACGCAAAGCTTCGTTTACTGCGGATATTACCATATCCTGCAACATATCTATATCATCAGGATCTACAACTTCAGGCGATATTGTTATAGAAAGCACTTCCTGTTTGCCGGATACACTGCATTTAACAACCCCGCCGCCCACACTTGATTCGTATGTTTTTTCTTCTAAATTCTCCTGCGCCTTTGCCATATCCTCCTGCATCTTCTGCGCTTGACGCATAAGCTGTTGCATATTTGCTCCGCCGCCAAATCCACCGAATTTATTCCTAGCCATTATATCCTCCTAAATAAATTGATTTACAAATTTACTTACAGTATCTATATAAAGCTCGCTATCCTTATAAAGCGATACCGCATGTTCAGCACCCTCAACTATTAAGCGCTGCTTAGGTCCCGGGTGAGCTGAGTAAAGCCTATCCAACATCTCATAGGGTACGAAAGTATCCTCCTTGCCATGTATAAACAGCATGGGAATTTTACATTTAGCAAGGTGTTTTACAGGGATAGCGTCATCAAGGTTAAACTTTGCGCGCTTTTTCATCATAGGTTTTGCTAACTTAAGCATAAGCGAACCAAAACTTGCCGGAATATGAGGGGATTTAGTTTTGATATAAACGGCGGCTTGCTCCTCTAAGCTGGTATAGCCGCAATCCTCAATTGCACAGGCAACTATAGAATTGTCCTGCTGGGTACTGGCTGTCATCATAGTAGTTGCTGCGCCCATGCTAACGCCAAACAACACAATTTTCCCCTCTAGGCCTTTATCTTTAAGCAATTTTATCCAAAGCAGCATATCCCTTGTTTCCATAACGCCAAGGGTATTGTACTCCCCTTCGCTCTCACCTTGAGCACGCTGATCCACAAGCAGCACATTAAGCCCAATATCTATGAACATACGCGTATACGCATAAAAGCTCTCTTTGGTATCTTGCCACCCGGGCATAACTATAACAGCATTCTTTGCGCCATCTACCTTATAATAATTCGCACAGAGCGCAAGACCGTCCTCTGAAACGATGGAAAGTTTTTCAAACTTAGCATTTTGAAAAAACTCATAAGATGAAACATAGTAGGGGTTATCTTCAAAATATTCTAGTTTCATCATGGGTTTTTCGCCTTCAGGCTCTATACCCTTGCGCCGCCTTAGACCTGATTCCATCATGGAGTTTGCAGATGAATATAACATCCACACCCCAAGTGCAAACAGCCCCAATAATACTACTAATACTCCCATACATTTACCCCCTAATTACACTTGAAGTATAGCATAGCCATTACCTATTTTCAATTATTAAGCCTTTGCCTTGTATATTATAGGTACCGTTATTGAGGGCGTACTTGCGCCACTTGGAAAAAAGCTTATGTTATTTGAATCCAGAAATATAGTACCTGTGCTGCCTACAACTTTTCCCTCTTTTATTAACAAGGTAACTATCTTTTCATTAAGCGTAGGTCCTCCTACCCTTTCAAAGCAATTTTTCCATAGTGTAAAATTACAGCCCTTCTTCCATGCGCTACAGCCAAAAGCCTTTGAATTTTCTCTAAGAGGGCTACCGCATATAGGACAGTTTATAGGCATATTCTTTGTTTGTCGCTTTCGGCTTTGCTTTGGCGCTTCACTATCGAAATGCACATCAGGCGCTTTATCCCTAGCATATTCAACCAAAAATGCGCTTAGCCTATTTATGCCCTGCATAAAACGCTTGCCGTCCCTTTTATTTTGAGCTATATCTAAAAGCGCTTTTTCCCATTTACCAGTCATCTCGGGTGAAGAAAGCTCATCAGGCACTGCTTGTATAAGCTTTTCACCCTTTTCAGTCGCTATAAGGGATTTGCCACGCCTTATTACATATTTAACCTGAATTAACCTCTCTATTATTGCAGCTCTAGTTGCGGGCGTACCTATGCCTGAACCTTTCATGGATTCCCTTATCTCTTCGTCCGTTATATCCTTCCCAGCGTTTTCCATCTGTTCAAGCAGCGTAGCATCTGTGTGCTGGGGCGGGGGTTTGGTTTCTTCCTTTTTTGAGCGCGCGGATATTATTTTTATTGTATCCCCTTCTTTTATATCGGGAAGCACGGTTTCTTTCGTTTCGCTTGGGCTTACAGCACGCCAGCCTATGTTGATTATTTCCCTGCCTATGCTCTTAAAGTTTTCCCCCTCGCAGTTAGTTATCAGTTTAACGCTCATATATTCATACGGCGGGTAGAACGCCCCAATAAAACGCCTTGTAATTAAATCATACACAGAGCGCTCATCTTGGCTTAATGATGAAAGCTTAATCTTTGTCGGTGTCGGTATTATCGCATGGTGGTCGGTAAGCTTTGTATCGTCAAACACTCTTTTTGTTATACGTATTTTACCTTCCGGTATGCCGCCCTTAAGTTCCTTATAATCTTCGGGAAGGTTTTCAAGGGTCTTATATACTGTAGGCAACATATCTTCGCTTAGATACTTTGAATCCGTGCGCGGATATGTTATGCATTTCTTGTTTTCATATAATGACTGGGCTATGCTCAAAGTTTTTTTGGCTGTAAAACCAAGCCTTCGGTTGCTATCCCTCTGAAGGCTAGTTAAGTCATAAAGAAGCGGAGGCAGCTCCCTTTTTTGCTCCTTGCTAAGGCTTATAATGTTTGCAATATTTCCGCTTACTTTTTTTACTATCTGCCTTGCCCTATCCTGCTCCTTTATCCTGCCACTTGTGCGCTCATCTTTAGAAGTAATATCAAACCAACCGCCTGTAAAATCCCCAAAATCGGCTGTAACTGTATAGTATTCTTCCTTAATAAAATTCTTAATTTCATCCGCTCTTTTAACAAGTATAGATAGCGTAGGCGTTTGCACGCGCCCAGCTGAAAGCAGCACACCATAGCGCAAGGTAAATGCACGAGTTGCATTCATGCCTACTATCCAGTCCGCCTCAGCGCGGCATAGTGCGCTTTCATATAATCCGTCATAATGGCTTATGGGTTTTAGGTTATTAAAGCCTTCTTTTATAGCAGAATCGGTAAGTGAGCTTACCCATAGCCTTGTAGCAGGTTTTTTGCAGGCGCTTTTTTCATATATGAACCTGAATATAAGTTCGCCCTCTCGCCCTGCGTCTGTAGCGCATATTACACTTTCGGTAGTTTTTTCATTTAAAAGCTTTTTAACTATGTTGTATTGCTTGCGAGTTTTGCCAATTACCTTAGTTGGTATTCTATCAACGGATATAGGCAAATCCTCCATACGCCATTTCTTGTGTTTTTCATCTATTTCCTGCGGCTCACAAAGGCTTATAAGGTGTCCAAGTGCCCAAGTTATGGTATATTTATCATTATATAAATATCCCTCCGCCTTGTTTTTACATCCAAGCACATTGGCTATACTTCTTGCGACACTAGGCTTTTCAGCAATAACTACTATCATTCATCTACCTCAGAGCCGAAATAAATATGCTGCGCTTCATCTGTAAAATCCCCATGTTCATCAAGCACTGTAAGCGTAGGCTCTATTATGCATTCACTGTTTGTATTTAGCCTAGCTTCAATTAAAACTAGGTAAGGTTTTTTGCCCATCTTTGATACTACAAAACGCAAACGGGATATAGAAAACCTTTCACTCTGCATTGCGTAACTCATCTTAAACATAGACATAACAGGGCACATGGTTACAAGCCTTCCCTTATTTTTAAGCAAGAACCTCGCGCTTTTCGCCAAATCCTCAAAACTCGCAGTAACCTGCGTTCGGGCGGAATCCCTACGCATTTCATAATAAGGCGGGTTTGATATTACCATGTCATAGCTAGAAGATTTCAACACCTCATCAATATTACGAAAATCGGCATTATATGTTTTTATTTTGTCTTGGATGTTATTTAATATAGCGCTTCTTTTAATCCTATCCGCCTGTAAAGCGTCTATCTCAACGGCATCTACTGAAATACTACTCTCCCTTGCATATAAAAGCAAAGAAAGTATTCCATTCCCGGCGCCTAAATCACATACCCTGCTGTTCTTTTTTACGTTTGCAAAATAGGTAAGCAAAACACTGTCCGTGCCATATGTAAAACCTTTTTCACCACGGATTATTTTAATGTTCCCTCTTTGAAGGTCTTCTATTATTTCTCCCGGATAAATCTGTACATCTAACATATTATATAAATAAATCCGCTACATGAAAGCCATATAGCGGATATAATCTGCCTGAAAGGCAATTTGCCTATTCCTCGGGAACACAGGCGCCCGTGGGGCAAACATCGGCACATGAGCCGCAATCTATGCATTCATCGGCGTTGATTTCATACTTGGCATCGCCCTCAACTATGCAATCCTGCGGACATTCTGCGGAACATACTCCACAGCTGATACAATCATCGGTAATCTTGTAGGCCATTAATACATACCTCCTAATGTTTCCGCCTTAGCGTGTACCTGATTATATACCAATTGCAATTTGAGCGCAAGTGTCGCAAACGTATTATGAGCATTATTATGTTAGGCTACAATACATTTATGACACGAGAAAGGAAAAACGAGAGACCCTTTGGTATAATATAAATCATCAAATAATATTAAGAAAGGATCTCTCAATGGCTAGTATAACAGAAGGAATGCGATA
>JAAYRU010000025.1 GCA_012518615.1 Christensenellaceae bacterium
CCTACTTTGTATGTGGTAATTCCTGTGGATAGTAATTCCATACTCATCTTACAGGTGAATCCTCGTTTCTACAAATCCCGGGGGCATTACATATTGTCTTATCTCAGCCTAAATCAGCTTTATCTTGCGCGCCTTTTCCGATTTGACTTTGCTTTGCTCAGTCAACATAGTACCACTATGCTTCCTTCACAAAGGTTTGTCAAATCAAAAAATTCGCTACAATCTATGCGCTGCTTTAAACTGAGATAAGTATAAGTTTAAAGTTTACTCAAACATATTAACAAATTTTCCACTGAGGATTGAAGGAATGTGCTTGTACTCTCATTTAAGCTGCCGTCCTTTTCTATAAGCTTTTGAACATTTCCAATATATAGTTCGGGCGACTGCATAAGTTGAACATCTAGGAAGGATAGTACATGTCTTAGGTGTGCGCTTGCCCCAAATGCGCCTATGGCTCCTGGTGATACGCTTATTAGTATTGCGGGTTTTTCTTTCCAAAGGTTTTGTCCATAGGGTCTTGAAGCTATGTCAAGCGCGTTTTTAATAACAGCAGGGTATGAGCGGTTGTACTCTGGGGTTGCGAAAATAAATCCATCAGCGGAAGCGATTTCCTTTCGAAAATCCACATAGTTTTGCGGGGTATTGCCGGGCAAATCAAAATCCTGGTTATACATAGGGAGCTCCGCAATATCAATAAACTCTGTATTAAAGCCTTCGGGAAACATATTCTTCATATAATTTGCTATCTGTTTTGTAAATGAGCCTTTTCTTAGGCTGCCTACTATAATTGCTATTTTTTTCAATGTGTTTCATTCCTTTCAGTGGTCGCTATTAAGTTTATACCCTAAATTATGTGTTTTATGCAGCTTTTGTCTATATGGAAAAAGTGGAACAAACTATGTATAATACATTTCGGAAAGGGGGAGAACAATATAGCTAAGAAATACAGAACTAGCTCACTTGGAAAATTATTAAGCTATGTTCCAAAGAATATAAAGCTGCTGTATCCGTTTTATCTTGCCGGTACTCTCAGCCTTAAAGAGGATGTTTTTTATTCAAAAGCGGTAACAAAAGATATAGATAAACTGCGTATAGCATACTGCTCTGATATACACTTTGGACCTATGTTTTCAAAAGATAGGGCGGTTGATTTAGTTGAAAGAATTAATGCGCTTTCGGCAGATATAGTACTACTTGGTGGGGATTATGGCGAAACCACCAATACAGGCATTGACTTTTTTAGAGTAACTCCCGATTTTAAATCCCGCTATGGCTGTTATGCCGCAATAGGCAACCATGATCTGTGGGGGGGCGAAAGTGAAATAGAAACCCTAATAAATGTAATGAAAGATAAAGGCATTACCCCGCTTGTAAATGAAAGCCATACATTAACAATAGGTGATACTAAGCTAATACTATGCGCAAGCGATGATATAAAGATGGGAAAACCTGAGCTCAATATGCTATATGAGGCAAGGGAAATATCAAATGCATTTATATTATTCTTTCCTCATTCACCTGATGTTTTACCCCATATAACAAAAAAACCTGACCCTGTATTTGATTTGGCGCTATGTGGTCATACGCACGGGGGACAGGTGGCGTTTTTTGGAAAGAGCGTATATTCTTCAAGCAAATATAAGGACAGGTATTTAAGCGGCTGGATAGAGGAAAACGGTCATAGAATAATGGTGTCAAACGGTGTAGGTACTTCTATTATGCCTGTAAGGATAGGCTCAAAGCCGGAATATCATTTAATAGAGCTTAGAATGTTAGAACATTCTTAAAGCAGGCAAAGCATTTAGAGTAAGAGGCGCGTATTTTTTTTTAACATACATTCCATATGCGCAGGAAGCTATCATAGCCGCATTATCCCCGCATAGAGATAGTTCTGGCATGTTAAGCTCTATTCCTAAGTTATCGCATTCCTTTTGCATACACTCTCTAAGTAAGCTGTTTGCGCTTACTCCGCCCGCTAAAAGCAGCTTATCAGGCTTAAGCTTTTTTGCTGCAAGCATAGTTTTATTTACTAGAGAATCTACAACAGCCTTTTGGAATGATGCAGCCATATCAGCGGGTTCATATTTTTCGTCTTTCTGTTCCATATTATGAAGGGCGTTTATAAATGCGGTTTTAAGTCCCGAAAAGCTGAAATCATACTTACCTTGGGTTTTAGGGGTGGGGAGCTTAAGTGCGCTGTCATCGCCTTTTCTGGCAAGTTTATCAAGCTTAGGACCGCCGGGGTAACCAAGACCCAGTACCCTTGCAGCTTTGTCAAAGGCTTCGCCTGCGGCATCGTCATGCGTGCAGCCTATAAGGCTGTAATTGTTGTTTTCATCTATGTGGATTATATGGCTATGCCCCCCGCTTACCACAAGGCATAGAAAAGGCGGGTATAGCTTAGGGTTTGTAATATAATTAGCGCATATATGCGCCTCTATATGGTTTACTGCGATTAGTGGTTTATTTGTTGCGTAAGCAAGCCCCTTAGCGTAGGATACGCCAACAAGCAGCGCGCCTACAAGACCGGGACCCTGCGTAACAGCAATTGCGTCTATTTTCTCAAGCGGCACACCGCTTTTTTTTAAAGCTTCTTCAATTACTATGTCTATTTTTTCTGTATGCGCCCGTCCTGCTATCTCAGGCACAACACCGCCATATATTTCATGCAGAGGTATCTGCGAATACACAATGTTAGATAGCATTTCCCTTCCGTTTGCAACAACGGAAGCGCAGGTTTCATCACAGCTGGTTTCAATGCCCAGTATATATATATCTTTACTCGGCATCCTTTACTTCCTTTTTTTGAAATATAAATGCAAAACAAGCCATTAAAAGACATAACACAAGCGGCAGATGTCGCCTTGCGAAAAGAGCGACATAGGCTGAAAAGAAGTTCGTAGGCATAAGCTGAATTAAAAAGTCTTTTTCAGGCGATAGTAGCCAAAGGTCATTATCAAAAAGCAGCTCATGGAATTTTGTAAACGCTGTATCAAAATCCAAATATACAAACAATGCAGTAACTGCAACAATAATTAAAAATATTCCAAACCCTACTACAAAAGCAAATTCAACAGTTTTCGAGTTTATTTTGTAAAGTTTGATTTTGTTTATAATGAATAGCAGCAGGAAGAAAAGACCGATTCCTCCCATATACCATATAAGTCCAAGACCGGTATCTACAAGCTTACGCACATCCTTAAGATGCAGTATTTCTTTTTCGGATAGAGATAGGCTTTCTTCGCCTTCAAACTCAACTTTGTCGTTTTCACCCTTTAAGTATTTAGTTATACCCTTTGCAATAGAATTATACTGGCTATCTTCAAGCTTAATTTCAGAATGTTTAATAAACATATCTTGCATTACGCCTGTATCAGTTGCAAGCTTTGCAAGCTGAAAACAAACATAAAAGAGCGCAAATAAAAGTACCAATATACTTAAAATAATACGGAGAGGAATTTGTTTTTTAATCATTGCATTTTAAGGTAGGCAGTAATAAAACCGTCAATATTGCCGTCCATAACATCATTAATATTGCCGCTTTCAAAGCCCGTGCGATGGTCCTTAACCATGGTATACGGCTGAAATATATAGGAGCGTATTTGACTGCCCCATTCTATTTTTTTCATTTCGCCCTTAATTTCAGCCATATGTTCTTCTTTTTCGCGCTCTCTAAGCTCTACAAGCTTGGATTTGAGCATCTTCATGCACATTTCACGGTTCTGTATCTGGCTGCGCTCATTCTGGCAGGATACAACTATGCCCGTTGGCATATGCGTCATGCGGACGGCGGAGTCTGTCTTGTTTACATGCTGACCGCCTGCGCCTGTAGACCTGTATGTATCAACGCGCACATCTTCCATGTTTATTTCAACTTCTTCATCATCTTCAAGCATGGGCGCTACATCAAGCGATGAAAAAGATGTATGGCGCCTAGCGTTAGAATCAAAGGGGCTAATGCGCACAAGCCTATGCACTCCTTTTTCGCCTCGCAGATAGCCGTAAGCGTTTTCACCATCCACTTCAAAAGTAGCGGATTTTGCACCCGCCTCATCGCCATCAAGAAAATCAAGCAGGCGGATTTTAAAGCCCTTTTTCTCGCAGTACCTTGTATACATGCGGTAGAGCATCTGTGTCCAATCCTGCGCCTCTGTACCGCCGGCTCCTGCATGAAGGCTGAGCACTGCATTGCAGTTATCATAATCTCCTCGCATAAGCGTTTCTATAGCTAGATTGTCTATTTCTTGAGATAGTTCTTCCAAGGTATCTATTGCCTCTTGAGCAAGCTCCTTTTCGCTTTCCTCTTCAGCTAGTAGGAGCATGGTTTCAACATCCTCACATTTTGAAACGAGTTCTTTATAGTGGTTGATTTTGTTGTCAATCTTAGCACGCTTTTTATTTACAGCCGTTGAATACTCTATATCCTCCCAAAAGCCGGGGGAGTTCATCTCCTCTTTTAGCTCTTCAAGCTGCTTTTTAAGTTCATCAATACGCAGACCCTCGCCAACTTCTTTAAGCTTTTCTTTTTCCTGTTCCAGCTGTATTTTGCTTTCTTCGATTTCTATTAACAATTATTCCACCTATTCTGCCTATCTACCGCAGCAATGTTTGTATTTTTTGCCGCTGCCACAGGGGCAGGGGCTGTTTCTGCCTACTTTTTTAGCTTTAACTACCGGCTGCCTTGGGGCATCTATGTTTTCACTTGCTTGCCCTGCACCACCTGCGCCCCTTTCGCCTGTAACCCTAGCAACGGAGCGCCTTTCTGCGGGTTTACTTATCTTAGTTTGGAAGAGCTGGCGCAGCGTGTCCTCCTGAATGAGCCTAACCATCTCGTCAAACATGTCGTAGCTTTCCATCTTGTATTCATTTACTGGGTCTCTTTGGGCGTAGGCTCTAAGCCCTATGCCTTCGCGTAGCTGGTCCATGGCATCTATATGGTCCATCCAGCGTGTGTCAACCGCGCGCAGCAGCAGGTTGCGTTCAAGCTCTCGCATATCTATGCCTATAGAGGAAATATCGCTCTCTCTGCGTGTATAGAAATCATCCGCTGCCTTCATGAGAAATGCAATAACTCCATCCCTATCAAAGGAGCCAAGGGCATCAGTGTTTTTTGCAAAAGTACCCCTTGGTATGCAAAGCCTTTCAAGGTAATCGCTAAGCCCTTCAATGTTCCAAGCAGAGTTTTCTCCTACGCAAAACCTGTCAACAGCTTCACCAATAAGCTTTTCGCCCATGTTTTTAATGGTTTCACGCATGTTTTCACCCTCAAGCACTTGCCTACGCTGGTCATATATAATAGTGCGTTGCTGGTTCATTACATCGTCATACTTCAGCACGTTTTTACGTATCTCGTAGTTGCGGCTCTCTATGCGCTTTTGGGCGTTTTCTATCTGCTTTGTTAGAAGCCCCGCTTTAAGTGGCTCAGAATCATCCATGCCGAGCTTTTCGGTGATTACCTGCATTCTCTCACCGCCGAATAAGCGCATGAGGTCATCCTCTAGAGAAATAAAGAACTGAGAAGAACCGGGATCTCCCTGCCTTCCCGCTCTACCCCTTAGCTGGTTGTCTATCCTGCGGCTTTCATGCCTTTCAGTACCTATTATATGTAGACCGCCAAGCGCGACTACTTTTTTATGCTCCTTATCGGTTTCTTTTCTATATTCGCTGCAAAGTTCGTTGAACCTCTTACGGGCTGTGATTATATCTTCATCGGATGTATCGCCCTTGCCTGTGGCTTCTTCTATTATTTCATCCTCATAGCCTTCTTGAGCCATGGTTTTCCTTGCCATATATGAGGGATTTCCTCCAAGAAGTATGTCAGTACCTCTACCTGCCATATTAGTGGCTATTGTAATCGCGCCTAAATGACCAGCTTGCGCTACTATGCTGGCTTCCCTTGCGTGGTGTTTAGCGTTTAATACCTCGTGATCTACACCCCTTCTTTTTAACATAGCGCTTAGCTGTTCACTTACTTCAACCGATATAGTACCTACAAGCAGAGGTTGTCCCGTCTTATGGCGGTTTACAATTTCATCTATAACAGCGGTATATTTGCCCTTTTTGCTGCGGTACACAACATCGTTTAAGTCCTCACGTATCATTGGCATATTAGTTGGCACTTCAATAACATCTAGGTTATATATGCCTTGAAATTCGGATTCTTCGGTTTTAGCAGTTCCCGTCATACCGGAAAGCTTTTTAAACATGCGGAAATAGTTTTGGAAAGTTATAGTGGCAAGCGTTTTGCTTTCCCTTGCTACCTGTACATTTTCTTTTGCCTCTATTGCCTGGTGCAGTCCGTCAGAATACCTTCGTCCAACCATAAGCCTGCCGGTAAATTCATCAACTATAACAACTTCGCCGTCTTGAACCACATAGTCTATATCCCGCTTCATAAGGGTGTTTGCCCTTAACGCTTGGATTATATAGTGGTTAAGCTCGTTGTTTTCTGGGTCAGAAAGGTTGTCTATGCCAAAAGCGTTTTCAGTTTTGGATATACCCTGCTCAGTAAGTACTGCGGAGCGTTCTTTTTCATCTACAGTATAGTCATCTTCGTTTCTAAGGCGTTTTACAAAGCTGTCTGCCTTGCCGTACATATCGGTGGGTTTATCACCTTGACCTGATATTATAAGCGGGGTTCTGGCTTCGTCTATGAGTATTGAGTCTACCTCGTCAACTATTGCGAAGGCATGACCTCTTTGTACCATGTTTTCCTTGTATATGACCATGTTATCGCGTAGATAGTCAAAGCCCATCTCGTTGTTTGTGCCGTAGGTTATATTGCAAAGGTAGGCGTTTTTCCTCTCCTCGCTGCTGAGCCCGTGCACTATAACGCCAACAGTCAATCCAAGGTAATGAAATAGCTTACCCATATCCTCACCTTGGAATTTGGCAAGGTAGTCGTTTACTGTAACTATATGCACACCCTCACCTGTGAGCGCGTTTAGGTACGCGGGCAGGCAGGCGGTTAGCGTTTTACCTTCGCCTGTTTTCATCTCGGCTATTCTGCCTTGGTGCAAAACTATTCCGCCTATTAGCTGTACCCTAAATGGGCGCAGCCCAAGTACTCTATCAGCCGCTTCCCTAACCGTTGCAAAAGCTTCGACCAATATATCGTCTAAACTTTCGCTAGCAGAAAGGCGGTCTTTAAACTGCTGTGTTTTAGCTTTAAGCTCATTATCACTGAGTTTTTTATAATCGCTCTCTAAAGCTTCTATTTCGTCGGCTATTTTTTCCAGCGGCGCCAGCGCGGCATTTCCGCCTATACCGAATAACTGTTTTATCTTCTTAAACATTCACTTCTCCTTTGGCAAAAGCCAAGCACATTATAACATGCAAGCTATTAGCCTGCAATTCCTTGCTCGAGATATACCTTTATGATAAAATTATCGCAGCTTCTTTGAAGGGTAGGTTTGATAAGATATTTAAGGGACTATTTGGTTTTGGAAAGGGTGAAATAAAGCTGTCCCTAGCCGGCGTATATTCTGAGGATACTTATATTGGAGCTGAAAATATCATCAAATATGATATACGCCTTAGAAGAAGAAAAGTAGGTTATGTAACTATCCGCATAGGGGAAAGTCCGCAGCTTTTTTATCTGGGGCATATAGGCTACAGGATAAACGAGCCCTTTCGCGGGAATGGCTATGCGGCAAAGGCGGTAGAGCAGCTTATACCCATAATTAAAAGGCTTGGCTATAAAAGCATGGTAATTACAACTGATGAAGACAATATACCGTCAAGAAAAACCTGCGAGAAACTAGGCTGTATACTGGAACAGATAGTAAAGGTGCCGGATTTGTTTTTAGACCTTTGCATGGGCTCTAAAACCAAGTGCAGATATATACTTATAATTTAGGGGGAAATGTGTTAAAAAAGATACAGGGCTTAGATACTTTCTATTGCTCATACGGAGATAAGGGGGATTATCTGCTAATATTGCACGGCTGGGGCGTGGATACAAGCACTATGATGCCTGTAATTAGGATACTGTCAAAAAATTATAGGGTAATAGCCTTTGATTTTCCCTTCCATGGCGGCACCGAAATGCCTGCTGCTGATTGGACTGTTAAAAATTTTGCCGATTTTACTCTTGATTTTATTAGACAGCTTGGCATAGAAGGCTGCCATGTATTGGCGCATTCTTTCGGCGCTAGGGTTGCGGTAGAAATTGCAAGTACTAAGCCTGATATATTTAATAAAATTATACTTACAGGCGCGGCGGGTATAAGGCGTAAAGCAACGCCAATGCAAAAATACAGGCTGTATAGGTATAAGATAAATAGCGCTGTGCTTAGTGTGTTTTCCAAACTTCCAGGGCTTGGTAAGCACGCTCAACGCTTACTTGATTCGTACCGCAGGGCACATTCATCAGAGGATTATCTTGCGCTTAAAGAGGGTATACATAATACATTTAAAAATATAATCTCCCACGACCAAAGGGCTTTGCTGCCTAAGATTAAAAACCCCGTGCTGCTTATATGGGGCAGGGATGACAGCGAAACCCCCCTTTGGATGGCAGAGGTATTTAATACTGAAATACAAAATAGCCGCCTTGTAATAATTCAGGGCGGGCATTTTGCTTTCAACAGCTATCCGGATGCTTTTTGTGATTTCTGTCTGGACTTTTTAGAGGAGGCGTAATACCGTGTCCGAATTTCTGCTTATTTTACTATGGTATAGTCCGGCTGTGGCGCTGCTTCTTATATCGCCTTTATTTGTAATGTACTATCAGCTTAGCAGCTATCAGTTTAAGGGCTTTATATCTACTATAATCCGCCAGATAAAGCGCATTATAAAAACCGGCGTTATTGCATTTATCGCTTCATTCCTTATATGCTATATTTCAGGCTCGCTTGCTGGTTTGGGCGGAGCATGGGAGGTATTAGCGCCTATAATTGGCATACTAGCTATGGGATACGCTGGCTATAAGATAGGTAAATTCATATATACCGGCAGAGAAGGCAAGAGCAGCCTTAATATAACTGCTAGGGTAAAGCGATTCTATGTTGTGTATGCAATAGTGCTATTCCTTATTTTTTATGTGCTTAAAAAAATAGTACCTATTATGGGTTTAAATGCGTTGCCAACGCTTTTTTCTCCAATTTGGATTATACTGTCTGCAATATTAGTATGGCCTGTTGAAAGGCTTATATACGAGCTATATTTCCAAGATGCAAAGCGCATACTAAAAGAGAGAGACGATATACTAGTAATAGGCGTAACTGGAAGCTTCGGTAAGACAAGCGTAAAATTCTTTATGCAGACAGTACTCAGTCAAAAGTACAATGTGCTATGCACTAGGGATAGCCGCAACACGCCTATGGGCGTGGCAACCTGCATAAGGGAGGACATTATGCCTTCGCATAATATATTCATAGCGGAGCTTGGCGCAAGGCATAGGGGCGATATTAAGGAATTGTGCCGCTTGCTATCGCCTAAAATTGGCGTGCTTACTAGCGTAGGCCCGCAGCACCTTGAAACATTTGGTAGTATAGATGCTATTAAGCAAACTAAGTATGATTTAATACGCGCCCTTCCATCCGACGGCTTTGCCGTTTTCGGTGAAGACCATGCAATAGTGCACACTCTATATGAGCAGACTAAAATCCCCAAGGTTATTGCGGGTGATAATGGCGAAGATATTTGGGCAGAAGATCTTGCAGAAGAAGGCACTGAAACATGCTTTACCATATGCTCAAAGGATGGCAGGCGAATACCTGTAAGGATGCATTTAAGGGGAGCCCATTATGTGAACAATGCGCTTATAGCTGTTGCAGTTGCAATTAAGCTTGGTCTTAGTGATAGGCAGATAATGTACGGCGTTGAGCTGCTTACCCCTATACGCCATCGCTTTAAAATTGAAACGGGGGAGGATGGCGTACATCGCATAAACAATGGCTTTAATGCCAACCCCGTAAGTTCTTCACAGACATTGGCGGAGCTTGGCAAGCCAAACTACGAAGGTAGGCGTATAATAATTACTCCCGGTTTTGTAGAACTTGGCTTTGAAGAGGAACGCTACAATAAGGAACTTGGTATGCAAATAGCTTCCGTTGCCGATGTAGTACTGCTTATAGGTAAAAAACGCACAGAGCCTATAGCCGAAGGCTTAATTAAGGCGGGCTTTCCTTCTGAAGCAATACATGTGTTTGATTCTCTTAAAGAAGCTAATGAATACTATGAAACAATAAAAGCCCGTGGAGATTATGTGCTCTACGAAAACGACTTGCCGGACCATTATAGCGAGGTGTAGCATGAAAAAAACACAACTAGGGCTGATTTTCGGCGGCAGATCCTGCGAGCATGAGGTGTCCGTTATAAGCGCGCTTCAGCTTTCAAGGTTTGTGGATTTAAATAAATATGATTTATACCCTATATATATAAACAAAAGCGGGGAATGGTTTTGGGGCGATGGACTGCTTGAGCTTAATAACTTTAGAGAGCCTATTATGTTTTCAAAACCGGGCATATATGAGCGCGTAACGCTTGATATTACATCACGGTCTGGCGCATTAACTGTTATGCAAAATGGCAAAGGTCTATTTGGAAAGCCTAAGATAAAGATAATTACAAGGCTTGATTGCGCTGTATTAGTAATGCACGGTTTACATGGTGAAGACGGCAGCTTACAGGGCTTTTTGGAGCTTGCGGATATTCCTTACACATCAACAGGCGTTGTGGGCTCGGCAGCTGGTATGGATAAGATAATAATGAAAAATGTATTTAGGGGCGGGGGAATACCCGTGCTTGATGACACAAGCGTACTCAGGAGCGATTTTAGAAAGAACAAGAAAGCAGTTGTTTATGAGGTTGAAAAAGCTCTACCGTATCCTGTGTTTGTAAAGCCAGCTAATTTAGGCTCATCAATAGGCATAAGTAGGGCTGATAATAGGGAAGAGCTAATAAGCGCAATTGAACTAGCGTGTGAATATGATAGAAGAATATTAATTGAAAAAGGTTTAAATGAGCCTGTTGAAGTAAACTGCTCAGTTATGGGTTTTGATAATGATGTGCGCGCTTCGGTAATAGAAATGCCATCAACTGGCGGAGATATGCTTGGTTTCTTTGAAAAATACCTTAAAGACAGAGGCAGCGAAGGCATGGCATCTCTAAGCCGCATTATACCTGCGCCCATAGGGGATGAACTAACCAAAAAGGTAAAAGAGCTGTCCATTAAAGTGTTTAAGCTGCTTGATTGTAAGGGCGTTGTGCGTATAGACTGGATGATAGACCAAGATACCGGTAAGCTTTTTATTACGGAAATAAACACTATACCTGGCTCGCTATCATTTTACCTTTGGAATAAGACTGAACCTCCTATACGCTATACAAAGCTTATAGATAAACTTGTGTCCTATGCCATAAAGGCGCACGAAGAAAAGCATGAGAACAATTACGCATATCACTCCGATCTATTCAGCAAGATGAGCCTTACAGGTTCAAAAGGCAGCAAAGCATAAATTATTACACATATGTGCCTATAGTGCCGAGATTGCGGTTAGAATAAAAATATAGTATCATTGGCTGTGTAATTATTAAAAGAGGAGATGTTGCCGCTTTTGAATTTAACCTTAGACTCTATGGATCAATGCCAAGCGTTGTTCGGCTATAATGACAGGAATATCCGTATAATTGAGGAGGAGCTTTCGGTTCGCATACATCTGCGTGATAATGCGCTTCATATAACCGGAGATGAGCTAAACTGTAATGCAGCAAGCGAAGTTATATACCAACTGCTTGAACTGCACGATAGCGGAGAGACTATAGATACCTCCTCAGTACAGTATTATATAGACATGGCTTTCAGTGGCGATATGCCAAGCGCTAGAGCACTGATGAACGATGTTGTCGCCTATACTTATAGGGGGAAAAAGATAGTAAACAAAACGCAGGGGCAGAGGGATTACACAAACTCTATTCGCAATAATGAGCTTACCCTTGCAATAGGTCCTGCAGGTACTGGTAAAACCTATTTGGCTGTTGCACTTGCGGTTGTTGCCATGAAAGCTAAGGCGGTTGAACGGTTAGTACTTACCCGCCCTGCCGTTGAAGCAGGGGAAAAGCTTGGTTTTCTGCCCGGGGATATGTCTCAAAAGGTAGACCCTTATTTAAGACCCCTTTATGATGCTCTTTATGATATGCTTGGTGCAGATGGCTATATGCGCTATACCGAAAGGGGCATGATAGAAGTAGCTCCCCTTGCATTTATGAGAGGCAGAACGCTAAGCGACGCTTTTATTATATTAGATGAGGCCCAGAACACTACGCCCGAGCAGATGAAGATGTTTCTAACGCGCATAGGTAAAAACGCCAAATGCGTCGTAACGGGGGACTTAACCCAGATAGATTTACCCCAAGGACGAAAGAGCGGTTTAAGCGATGCGGTGGATGTACTAACTGGAATTGAAGGTATAGGAATAGTGAACTTAACACGCCATGATGTGGTAAGAAATGATTTGGTTCAAAGGATAGTACAGGCGTACGAAAATAGGAGTAAGGATACGGCACATGAATAACAAGCAAGAAAATAGAATAGCGCTGCTAAAAAGCTTTCTTAAATCCGACACTCTTAAGCGAATAGTGGTTAATATTTTGGGTATAATTATTATTTTGCTAATGGTTTTGGCTGCCGTAACGCCAATAAGGTATAACCTAAGGGTTGGCATGGTACCAACGCACACAATTTCAGCAAGTAAAGATGTAATTGATGAAATAAGTACCGAAAAAAACAGAAAAATCGCAGCTGAAAGTGTTGCGCCTACATATAAACTACAGGATGGCGTAACAGAAAAGGTGCTAAATAAGCTGGAATTAATTAAAAATGAACTTTTTGCAGTAATTCAGTACGCTAAAACACTTGAGGATTATTCGTTCGACAGGCGCTACACAAAAGAAGAGCTTGATTATGCGGCAGATATGCTGTCGGAAATAACTTTACGCTCCTTTCAGCTTCAATCCCTTATGAACACGAGCGAGGAAGATTTTAACACGCTGTTTAGCTCACTAAAGGACACAATAGCTAATACCATGCAGGGTAGCGTAAGCGAAGGGCAGGAAAATAGCGCGATAAACAGTATTGTAAGCATTATAGGTTACAGCACAGAAATAAATGTGCTTCAAAATGTAGCAATGCCTGTGCTAAGGGAAGTTATTATGCCTAATATGGTTATAGATATAGAAGCTACAGAGTTTGCGCGCCAAGCTGCGAGAGACGCTGTTGACCCTGTAGTCTATAAGCAAGGGCAGAATATAGTGGTTCGAGGAGAGGGCAGGATAAAGGAAAACCAAATAAAGATGCTGGATAGCTTAGGTCTCCTCGAT
Organism: Christensenellaceae bacterium; assembly: GCA_012518615.1. Lineage (GTDB taxonomy): Bacteria > Bacillota > Clostridia > Christensenellales > Aristaeellaceae > DTU024. Next base: position 13,324 of record JAAYRU010000025.1, read on the forward strand.
ACTGATACTACTGATTACAAAACCTATGTAGGCGCAACTATAATAGTGCTTTTATCGCTTCTGGGTTTAATGCTATGCCTTAATAGCTTAGATAAAAATGTATTCCTTAACACAAAGAGGCTTATATTAATATATTTGGTGCTGTCTATAGGTCTGCTATTTAGCATATTAGCAAAAATTATAGGCTATATATACGCAGCGCCCTTGTTATTTGTTTCTATAATACTTTCAGCTTCCATAGGCTATAAACCTGCTCTGCTTGCAAGCGCGGTATTTTCAGCTATCGCTTCATTTATGCTTGCTATAGGCGGACATAATACTGCTGCTGATGCCTGCTTTATGCTAATATCGGGGATATCATCAGGTTCAATTTCAGCGCTTATGCTTAAGGATAATTCTAGGCGCACCCATGTGCTTATGGCGGGCTTTGTGGGTTCTGCAATAAGCGCTTTAACCTTAATTGCTGCTGGTCTGATGGTAAGCAACGATACCAGCCTAATATTTTCAAATGCCGCATGGTCTTCTATGGGTGGAATAATTTCAACCCTGCTCAGCATAGGTATACAGCCGATGCTTGAAACACTATTTAATCTTCCCACGCAAAGCAGGCTTATAGACCTTTGCAACCCCAAACAGCCCTTGATGAATAGGCTATTAACCGAAGCGCCGGGCACATACCACCACAGTCTTATAATTGCTAATTTAGCAGAAGCCTGTGCTGAAAGGGTAGGCGCAAATCCCTACCTTGCAAGGGCAGGTGGATATTATCACGATATTGGCAAGCTTAAGCGCCCTAAGTATTTTAAGGAAAATCAAATAAATCAGGAGAATATACTAAACGAAAATGAGCCCCAGGTTGCAGCGGCGATAATTACAGCACATATAAGGGACGGGCTTGTATATGCAAAACAGCACCGTCTGCCTGTGGAGCTTCAGAACATTATATCCGAGCACCACGGTAATTCTCTGGTAATGTATTTCTACTCTAAAGCGGTTCTTCAAGAAGGCAAAGAAAATGTCAATGAGGATGATTATCGTTATGACAGCGTGCCGCCAAGAAGCGTAGAGGGTGCCATAGTAATGCTGTGTGACACTATAGAAGCTGCGGTTCGCTCTCTCAAACATCCCAGCATGGAAGAGATAGTGGAGTTTATTATTAAACTTATTCAGCAGAAAATTGATGATGGACAACTACGCAATGCTCCTCTTACAATAGATGATTTGCACGGCGTCGCTGAAAGCTGCGCGAAAGTGCTATACGGTGTATTCCATGAGCGGGTTGAATATCCCAGCAGAAATAAACATTCTAAGTTGCAGGAAAAATTGCCTTCTAAAAAGAAAGAGATAGATGAGAATGGAAGCAGCGAAAGCAATATCCAAGGTGATGCTGAATAATGGGATATAACTTAGCTTTAATCATAGAAGACGAAGAAAAACTTCTAAGTGGGGATTTTAAAGCTACATTTCAGCTCTGCGCTGATAGTTGTGCCAAGCTTGTAAACTTGCCGGAAAATTGTTTTGCCAGTATTTATATAGTAAACGATGCTGCTATTAAAAACCTAAATAGAGAGCATAGGAGCATAGACGAGGCTACAGATGTGCTGAGTTTCCCCAGCCTAGAGCTTACAGAGGCGGATTTTTTAAAATTAAATAAAGAACAGAAAGCAAAAGAGTGGGATATACAGCAAAATGCGTACTTTTTAGGAGATATTATTGTATCCTTTGAAACGGCACAACACCAAGCAAAGCGCTTTGGGCATAACCTAGAAAGGGAGCTTTGTTATTTGCTTGTACACGGTATTTTCCACCTGTTAGGTTTTGACCATATTGAAAAGAGAGATAAAGAAATCATGAGAAAAAATGAAGAGCTTGCATTAAATGAGGTTATGTTTAAGGAAAATGAAAAAGCTATGATTCAAAAGGCTTGGGATATGCTTGAATTTTCATATGTGCCGTATTCAAATTATAGGGTATGCGCTTGCATATTAACCAAGTCAGGGAAGATGTATACAGGCAACAATATAGAGAACGCTTCATATGGTCTTACAATATGCGCGGAGAGAACGGCAGTATTCAAGGCAGTAAGCAGCGGAGATAGGGATATTATTGCCATAGCAATAGTTTCTGATGGCATTGCGCCTTGGCCCTGCGGCGCTTGCAGGCAGGTATTACTTGAATTTGCAGAAGATATGCATGTAGTTATTGCATGGGGTAAGGACAAGGGCAATAGAGAATACTCAACGCTTAAAGAGCTGCTGCCTAAAAGCTTTTCACCTTTGCTTAATGTAGAAAAAAGATTTATGGAATGAGAAATAAATATGCAGGATAAATTTAAGTCAGGTTTTGTTGCGCTTATAGGAAGACCCAATGTAGGAAAATCCACCCTACTAAATGCTATGGTGGGGGAGAAGGTGGCAATAGTATCTCCAAAGCCGCAGACTACAAGAAGCCGCCTCATGGGCGTTGTTAAGCTTGAAAATGCACAGATAGTATTTCTAGATACGCCCGGCATACATAAGGCTAAAAACAAGCTTGGCGAATATATGATGCAGTCTGTAGAAGCAGCGCTTAGCGGGATAGACGCCCTATGTATTATGCTGGATGTTACAGATGTTAGGCAGCAGGACCATACAATAGTTAAGCAGTATACGGGGCTTTCAGTTCCGGTATACCTTCTGCTAAATAAAATAGATAGATTAATTCCTCAGGAAATACTGCCTATAATAGATGAGTTTTCCGGTTATAATTTTAAAGCTATACTCCCAATAAGCGCAATTAAAAATGACGGTGTAGCTGAGCTACTGTCCATACTTGAAGAGGCTATGCCCCAAGGCCCTAAATACTTCCCCGATGATATGATGACAGACCAACCTGAAAGGATAATTATAGCCGAACTTATACGAGAAAAGGCTTTATTATACCTTCAGGAGGAAGTGCCTCACGGGGTGGGCATAGAGATACTTAAAATAGAACAATTAAGCGATTCTCTAAGCGAAATACATGCTACAATATACTGTGAAAAGGATTCGCATAAGCGGATTATAATAGGCAAGCAGGGCAGCATGATAAAGAAAATCGGCAGCGGTGCGAGGCGTGAAATTGAAACCCTGCTGGGTCATCAAGTGCATTTAGACCTTTGGGTTAAGGTACGCCCCAATTGGCGCAACTCTCAAGCAGATCTTCGCACGCTTGGATATACTGAGGGTAACTAAATGAAAAGGCGTTTGTTGTCATTATTAATAGTGCTTTTTATGGTTTTTCCAAGTATTCAAGCGACAGAGTACAAAAAATACAGCCATGTTTTCTTTGGCACTTTTGATACTGTTATTACAATAATAGGTTATGCTGAGGATAAAGAAACATTTGATAGCGTAGCTAAACTAGCTGAGGAAAAGTTTAATATATACCATAAACTTTTTGACTGCTATAATGAGTATGATGGTATTACAAATATATACACGGTTAACGAAAAGGCCTATCAATCGCCTGTAGTAGTACCAAAAGAGCTGTTTGATTTAATTAAACTGTGTAAAGAAGAGCAATCTAAGCTTAATAATACTTTAAACATAGCTATGGGGAGTGTGCTTTCCCTATGGCATGACGCGAGAGATTATTCAACCGCAAATCCCGATAAAGCCTATTTGCCTGATATGGATAAGCTTATTGAAGCCTCTAAACATACGAATATTGACGATGTTATACTAGATGATAAAAATAGTAGCATATTCATTAAAGACTCAGAGCTTAAAATAAACCTAGGCGCTGTTGCTAAAGGATATGCCACTGAGCTTGTTGCGCAAGAGATGTTAAATAGCAGTATGCCATCGTTTATAATAAATGCTGGTGGTAATGTAAGGACAGGCAATACTCCGCTTGACGGCAGGGAAAACTGGGGCGTGGGGGTGCAAGACCCATTTGACCCTTCAGGCGTATTTGAAACAATATTTTTGCACGATTTATCCGTCGTAACTAGCGGAGATTATCAGCGCTATTATGAAGTTGATGGAAAATTATACAACCATATAATATCTCAAGAAACGCTTTATCCGGCGGATTTTATGCATTCTGTAACAATAGTTACAGAGGATTCCGGTTTAGCCGATATGCTGTCTACCGTGCTTTTCCTTATGCCCTATGAAGATGGAAAAGAATTTCTTAAAAACTATCCAAATGTAGGTGCTGTATGGTATCTTATGGATGGGAGTATAATAGCCACAGATAATATAAAAAATATGCTTGGCTCAAAGCTTAAAGAAAATTAGTTTCTAGTATACATATATTAATTTGCTGTTTGTATTAATGATACATGTTTCTTGCCAATAGCTCTATTTATGGCTATAATAAAGAAAAAGGGGTGCAGATTATGAAATGTCCATATTGCGCAGGAGAAGATAGTCGGGTGGTGGATTCACGCCCTACTGAAGATAGAACCAGCATACGCAGAAGGCGCGAATGTACAAGCTGTGCAAGACGTTTTACAACATATGAAAAGCTTGAGAATGTACCCCTTCTTGTTATTAAAAAGGACCAGACTAGGGAGCTTTTTTCGCCTGAAAAAATACGCAATGGCATCATTCAAGCCTGCCATAAAAGACCTGTAACTGCAAAGCAGATAGATAGCATAGTATCTGGCGTTGAGCAGATGGCTTATAACAGCATGAAGCAGGAACTTACAACTAGGCAGATAGGCGAGATGGTTATGGAGGAGCTTAGAAAACTTGACGAGGTAGCCTATGTGCGCTTTGCATCGGTATATCGCCAATTTACAGATATACCAAGCTTTATGAATGAACTGCGCCAGATGATGTTAGATAAAAAAAGCGAAAGCAAATAATAATTTTCACAAAACAAAAGCCGTTTGGTATACATTCGGCATTATTTATGTAGATATCTGGTCAAGGCTCATTGCAAAGCCGGGCACAAATTCGCGCATAAAGTCTTTAACTTCGGGAAGCTCAATTGCCTGTATGGAGTTAAGTATACCAACTTGCGCTTCGGCAAATTCCCTGTTGCCAACTTTGCTTTCTTCTAAGCATTTTACATACGCGCATATTCTGTCTGCTGCCTTTACTATGCGCCATTCATCGGAAGATTCATCGGGGGATATAAGTTTCCTGTAATGCGGTTTTAAGTCATCAGGCAGCATATTAAGCAGCCTTTGCGCCGCTACATCTGCTATTTTGTTATATTCCATTTTAATAGCGGGGTTGTTGTTTTTAATAGGCGTTGGAAGGTCACCAGTTATTACTTCGCTTGCGTCGTGGTAGAGCGCAAGCGCCATAATATGCTGTGCATCGTATGTTTTTCCATAACGCTCTTTTCCAATTAGCGCAATAGCATGGGCGAACATTGCCGCCTGCATAGAATGCTCCATAACATTTTCAGGTATGGTGTTTCGCATTAGTCCCCAGCGCAATATGTATTTCATGCGTGATAGATATGCAAAAAAATGATAGCTCATTATTTTTTATCCTTCTTTTTAATTATGTTTTTTTCAAAACCTAGATTGCCTGGTTCGTAGTAAACTCTATCCTCAAAGCCTTCAGGCATATAGTTTTGCTTTACATAATGGTCTTCAAAATCATGCGGGTATAGATAGCCTTCCCCACTCTTGAGCCTGCTTGCGCCTTTATAATGCGTATCCCTAAGGTGCATAGGTACAGCGCCTATATCACCTTTTTCAGCGTCTTTTTGTGCGCTTGACATGGCTTTAACAACGCTGTCGGATTTTGGGCTTTCGCATACAGCGATTATAGCTTGCGTTAGAGAGAGCCTTGCTTCCGGCATACCTACTATTTTAAGCGCCTGCGCAGCTGATACAGCCTGTACCATGGCATCAGGGTTTGCAAGTCCTACATCTTCACTGGCGTGGGCGATTATGCGCCTCGCGAGCAACATAGGGTCACAGCCGGCATAGAGCAGCCTTGAAAACCACAGCAGAGCAGCATCGCTATCTGAACCTCTGAGTGATTTACAGAAGGCAGAAAGCATGTCGTAGTACAGGTTGTCGTCCATGCGCACTACGGGCTTTTGTATGCTTTCTTGCGCTATATCAAGCGTTATAGTTATCCGTCCATTTACAGTTGGCGTTGTGAGCGCCGCAAGCTCAAGCGCGTTTAGCGCCATGCGCGCATCACCGTTTGATACATTAACTAAATGTTTAAGCGCATCATCATCTATAACTACATTTAGCTTTTTTAAGCCTCTTTCTTCGTCATTTATTGCAGCTATAAGTATATTTTCAACATCAACTGTGTTTAAAGGCTTAAATTCAAACAGGCGGCACCTGCTTACTATAGCTGGAGTCATAGATACCATAGGGTTTTCGGTTGTTGAGCCTATAAAGCGTATTATTCCCTTTTCTATTGCAGGTAGTATAGAGTCCGACTGAGCTTTGTTCCACCTATGGCATTCATCAAGCAATAAATATGTGGCTTTGCCATACATCTTCTGCCTGTCCTCAGCCTGTTTTAGTACCTCTCTAACATCGGCAACGCCGCTTGTAACGGCGTTCATGCGCTCAAATGCGGCGCTTGTAATTTCGGCTATAATATTTGCAAGCGTTGTTTTGCCGGTTCCCGGAGGTCCATAAAAAATACTGCTGGTAAGCCTGTCAGCTTCTATGGCTCTTCTGAGCAGCCTTCCCTTGCCTACTATATGCTCCTGCCCGTAAAATTCATCCAGATTGCGGGGGCGCATTCTATCTGCAAGTGGGCGGCTCTTATCGTTATCATGGTTTAGAAAATCAAATAATGTCATCTTTCAACAAAAAACCTAATGGAATTGTCTTTTTCATCTATGAAGAACTCAAGTGCTGTATCGTGAAGGCTGGCCATTGCATGTAGACAAGCTATACCTGCGTCAAGGCTGTTAAGAAACCTAAATTTAATGCATAGGGTACTTCCTGCAAAATCAAAACGCCAAGGCTGTAGGTTTACAGCTGACGGCGCTACTCTAACGGCGTCCGCTGCTCTATACGCCCAGAGTGGCCAGGCGGAAGGGTTGCTTTTGCATAGGGCATTTAGCGGTTTGCGCCCTTTCTTTTTAGTGTTTCCAAGGGGTTTACCATAGGGTATTATTGCCAGTATCCTCTCACCATCTGCTAGCTTTACATCACATGCGCTACGCCTAAAGTTGCCGGCAACCCAGCATGTACCAAGCCCTAGAGAGCTTGCGTTTAATACAAAAGCTTCACCTAATATGCCTGCATAAAATTTAGATAGGGGAACGCTGTAATCTGTAATGACGCAGGCATAGTGAAACACATTTTCAAACTTTGGGAATAGAGGAAGCTTAACCATAACATCTTTGCTCTGCTCGTTTCGCTTAAGCACAACACGCGCGCCGTATATGCTATATCTAGCAAGTGAATATTCAAGCGCATTTATACTATCAATAGAAGTATTATCTAAAAAATGCCTAACGCTGTAGCGTATGGGAATAAATTCATTCCACAAACTTAAATCCTCTTGTCTAAAGAGGGTGTTTAGCGGTTTATTTTGCACGGTATCCCCCCAATCTTATACAATGTTGCCTTTACTCCAGCGTTTTATTGCGCGTCTTTTCCATTTTGGCTTTGCCTTGCTCAGTCAGCATAGGATTCACCATGCCTCCTTCACAATGCTTTGCCAAACCGAAAAAACCGCTACAATAAAATCGCTGTTCTAAAAGCAACATAGTATTAGAGAGATTTTAACATATTGTATATAGGCTTTCAAGCAGACAAGCCCCGAATTTTCGGGGCTTGCTGAATTAGTAGAGGAATAAATCCTAAATTTAATTATTTACCCAGCTGAGCGTCGTTATTGCCGCTGTCGCTTGTCCACATTTCAAGCATGTTGATAGGGTCGTTGAAGTCTGCTATCCAGCCGTTCCTAGCCACATCGTAGTTACCTGCCTTGCGCTCGTTAAGGAATACGTTCCAATCAAGCGTTTTTATAGTCATAGCTATGCCAACTTCGGCAAGGTCCTGCTGAACGATTTCAGCAATAGCTACGTGACCTGCGGTTTGGTTGGTTACATACTCAAATGCTAGGGGAGTGTCGGGGGATAGTACATTGTTGTCGTCAAACTTAAAGCCTGCGGCCTTCAGGAATTCAACGGCTTTTTCAACATCGCGCTCAGGCTCAAAATAGCCATCTTCATAGGGATAATCCCAGCCATCGGCATCCTTAAATACACCGCCAGCGCCGTTTAGCATCTTTGCAGGGATAAAGCTCGTTGCAACAAGCTGACCTGTCTGACCTACAGTTTCAACGATGTAGGGACGGTCGATTAGGTAGCTTATACCCTTCCTCATGTTGGCGGCTTCTTCAACGGTTTTACCGTCAAATAGTTTGGATTTTACATTGAAGTTGATGTAATAGGTGCCTAGGTTGTCGATGATATGGAACTCAGGATTGCCTTTAAGCTTTTCAATCTCATCTGGAGGTACTGTGTCGATAAAGTCAAGGTCGCCAGCGTTATAAGCTGCATAGATTGCAGTTTCATCGTCGGAAAGCATGAACTCAAGTTTTTCCATGGTTACATTTTCTGCATCCCAGTAATTCTCGTTCTTTACATATACCATGCTTTCGTTGTGCTTCCAGCTTTCAAGCTTGTAAGCGCCGCTTGTAGTGAAGCCTGCTTCAACAGCCCATGCACCGGGGTTAAGGATTTCGCCCTTGTCATCTTTGAAGCCGTCGGCGCCTTCCACATCAGCCTGAGGTACAGCAAAGAATGTGGGGAATGCACAAAGGTCTAGCATATAGGCGCAGGGAGCAGCAAGTTCAACGGTGAAGACTTTGCCATCTTTAGAAGCGCTTACTGCTAGTTCGTCCGGATAGCCCTTTATGCCGCTGAACATGTAGGAATAGTCCGCTGCGGTTTCGGTAGATGCAGCGCGTTTCCAAGAGTATTCAAAGTCTTTAGCGTTAAGTTCGCTGCCGTCTGACCATTTAAGACCATCACGCATTTTAAACTTGTATACTAGACCGTCGTCAGATACTTCATAGTCTACTGCATAGTTAGGTGCGGGTTTGCCGTCTTTATCGTAGGTATAAAGTCCGCCAAAAGAAGCGATTGCAAGGCAGGCGCCGTCAACGCTTGAGTTAAGGGCGGGGTCCAGCTTGTCAGGTTCGCTTGACAGATTTATGCGAAGGGAGGAATTGTCCTTATAGGTAGTGTACTGGAAAAATTTATTTCCGTATACATTGGAATAGAATCCCTCAATGCCTTCCTTCATCATATAGGTGTCGTTGTAATAGTAGATGGGCAGCAGCGCGGCTGTATCCATCAGCATGTCCTCAGCCTGATGCATGAGTTCTACGCGTTTTGTAAAGTCAGTAGTGCTTTTAATTTCAGCGATTAGCTCATCATAGGCTGTCCATTCAGGAGCTGCTCCACCCGCAAGCGCAATAGTTAAGCCACTTATTGCCATAAGTGCGGATAGAAACAATGCGGTTAGTTTCTTCATGTTGGTTCCTCCAATACTTTATTTCTAAGGGAATAGCCCCAAAGATTCGTTTATTTGTTGAAGCAGGCAGACATATGTCCTTCGCTTCTTTTAGTAAGCTCGGGTATTTCTTTTGCGCATCTTTCAGTAGCATATCTGCAGCGGGTTCTGAAAGCACAGCCGGAGGGGACATCAAGCGGACTTGGCACATCGCCCTCAAGCACTATACGATGCTTTTTTTTAGCGGTGTCAGGGTCTGGCACGGGAATTGCGGATATGAGCGATTGAGTATACGGGTGCAGAGGGTTTTCTATAAGCTCGACAGATGGAGCTATCTCAACTATGCGTCCAAGATACATTACAGCTATGCGCCTGCTTATGTGCTGTACTACAAGTAAGTCATGCGCTATAAATAGATAGGTGAGTCCAAGCTTATCCTGTAATTCCTCAAATGTATTTATTATCTGAGCCTGTATGGATACATCAAGCGCGGATACCGGCTCATCGCATACGATAAACTTGGGGTTTACTGCAAGCGCCCTTGCGATACCAATCCTCTGGCGCTGTCCGCCGGAAAATTCATGTGCATAGCGCCTTGAGTGGTCTGCATTAAGCCCAACTAGGGATAAAAGGTTTGCAATCTTCTCTTCTCTTTCATTCTTGCTTGAATAGAGCTTATGTATATCAAGCGGTTCGCCGACTATATCAGCAACTGTCATTCTTGGGTTTAATGAGGAGTAAGGATCCTGAAATACTATCTGCATTTCCTTACGAAAAGAGCGGATATTATTATCATCAATTTCTGTGCCCTTGTATTTTATACTGCCACTGGTAGGCTTATATAGGCGCACTATGGTTCTACCTACTGTGGTTTTACCGCAGCCTGATTCGCCAACCAATCCTAGGGTTTCACCCTCATCTATATGGAAGGAAACGCCGTCTACGGCTTTTAAATTTGTCTTCTTGAAAAAGCTTGAGCGAACAGGGAAGTATTGTTTAAGGTCTTTAACTTCAAGCAGATGTTCAGCCATTTTTGCGCCCCTCCTTTACTTCATCATATACTTTTTTAACATTCATCCAGCAAGAGGCGAGGTGAAAGTCATTAATAGGGATTTCCTTGGGCAGCTCACTAAGGCATATTTGCATAGCGTCCTTACAGCGTGGGGCAAAGGCGCAGCCCTTAGGCATATTAAGTAAATCAATAGGAGTGCCCGATATTGGGATAAGTTTCTCTCTATCCTTGGTAAATTTGGGTAAAGACCTTAGCAAACCTTTGGTATAACTGTGGCAGGGGTTGTAGAAAATTTCATCAGCGGTGCCTCTTTCGCATATCCTGCCAGCGTACATTACTATTATTTCGTTGCACATTTCGGCTATTACACCAAGGTCGTGTGTAATCATTATGATTGCCATGCCGAGCTTTTTTTGTAGCTCCTGCATAAGTTCTAGAATCTGCGCCTGTATTGTAACATCAAGTGCAGTTGTGGGTTCATCCGCTATTAAAATATCAGGCTCACAGGCTAGGGCTATGGCTATCATTACCCTCTGCCTCATGCCGCCGGATAGCTCGTGCGGGTACTGTTTAAGGCGCTTCTGTGGGTCATTTACGCCTACTAGTTCAAGCAGGTTAAGCGCTCTTTCATTAGCTTCTTTCTTGTTGCGGTCGGTATGTAGGAGTATTGCTTCGGTTATCTGGTTACCGACAGTATATACAGGGTTTAAAGAGGTCATCGGATCTTGAAATATAATGCTTATTTTCTTTCCACGGAAATCATACATCTCTTTTTCAGAGTAGTTTAATATGTTTTCACCTTTGAAGTATATTTCTCCACCTGTAATTCTACCGGGGTCAGTTAATATACGCAGAATAGAGTATGCTGTAACGCTTTTGCCGGAGCCACTTTCGCCAACTATGCCCAGCGTATTTCCTATATCTAGATTGAATGAAATGCCGTTGACCGCATGGACTACGCCCTGCTCAGTAGGGAAAGAAGTGCTTAGATTTTTAACTTGTAGTAAAGGTGTATCGTTCATGACTACCTCCTCAGTTTCGGGTCGAAGGCATCACGCAGACCATCGCCTAAAAGGTTGAACGAAAGCACTATAAGGCATATAGCAATAGCAGGTATGAGCAGCTTATAGGGGTAGGACTGCATACCACCCCTTGCGAAGTTGGCAAGTGAGCCAAGTGAGGGCATAGGTGCTTGCACGCCAAGGCCTATAAAGCTTAGGAAACTCTCCGTAAATATAGCGGAGGGTATTTGAAGCGCGGTTGATATTATAATTACGCTCATGCAGTTTGGTAGTATATGCTTTCTTATTATACGCCAGTTGCTAGCGCCCATAGCCCTTGCCGCGAGGACAAATTCGTTGTTTTTGATGGAGAGTATCTGCCCGCGAACCAGCCTTGCCATACCAACCCAGTATAGAAGGGCAAATACAACAAAAAGGCTTATCATATTTGTGCCTATGCTTGCAAACGCTGTGCCATGTAGGGATTCGCCTATAACCTTATCCAGCACAACTGAAAGCAGTATTACCATAAGCGTGTCGGGAAGGGAGTATATAATATCCACAATACGCATCATAATAAGGTCAACCATGCCGCCAAAGTAACCGGCGATAGAGCCGTATAAAAGCCCTATTACAAGCACTATTATGCTTGCAAATAGACCAACCGTGAGCGAAACCCTTGTACCGTATACAACCCTAATAAAATAATCCCTGCCAAGTTCATCCGTGCCAAATATATGCGGGAAAATATCAGCGCCATTATCAATAGCTTCCTGCTCCATTTCAGAGTAGGTGAATGGGGGAAGGTTCTTAAGACCCCTATCCCTTTTGCCTTCTACTTTTATTATTTCAGAATAACCGTAGGGCACTATTCTAGGCGCTATTATTATAGTAAGCACCATTAGGCTAAGTACAACTATTGCAAATACAGCAAGGGGTTTCTTGAAAAGTTTTCTCATCCCATCCTTAAAGAAGGTAGTGGAAGGGAGCATAGTAACTTGCTGTTCCTTTTGCTCGGAAGTTGCAGGTAAGAATCTATCTACATCTATGTGTAAGCTTAGCAGTTTTTTACGCGGTACTTTATCTGAAGAAAATTTTCTCATGATATCCTCCTTAATCAAAGCTAATCCTCGGGTCTACCGCTCGGTAGAGGAGGTCGCTTATAAGCGTCATAATTACCATTAATATGGCAAGGAAGATAGTAGTACCCATAATCATAGGATAGTCCTGATTTGTAATGCCTGTTACAAATTTAGTGCCAAGCCCGCCTATGGTAAATATGGTTTCAATTACCATGGAACCTGTTAGCGAATAAGCAGTAAGCGGACCAATATATGTGATAACAGGTATAAGGGCGTTTCTTAGCGCATGTTTTACTATTACTTTTATCCTCGGAACGCCTTTAGCGCGTGCTGTGCGTATATAATCCTGCCCGAACACATCAAGAAGGCTAGATTTTGTTAGCCTTGTTATATGCGCCGTAGGATATAGGGATAGGGCTATAATAGGCAGAACATAGTTTTGGTTCTCTATACTCCAAGCGGGAACTACCTTTAGTATCAAGCTGAAAACAAGCAACAGAAGCGTACCCAATACAAAGCTTGGCATACCAACTGAAAGGGTGGTAAAAAATACTATAAGCTGGTCAGGCCATTTGTTTCGGGTAAGGGCAGCTGTTGAACCCAGAATAAGACCCATAATAAGTGCAATAAGTATAGAATAACCGCCAAGTTTTGCGGATATTGAGAAGGATTCAAATATGGTTGTGCTAATTTCTCTTCCGGTTTTAAGCGATATACCAAAATCTCCTTGAAAAATATTGCTTATGTATAAGAAAAACTGTTCCATTACCGGTTTATCGAGGTTGAAGCGTTTTTCAAGTACAGCCTGCACTGCCGGTTCCGGCGCTTTTTCCTTTGCGAACGGACCTCCGGGAATCGCATTCATACTGAAAAAAGCTATTGCCATAATCACAAAAACGCTTACCATGGCAAGTAATATGCGTTTTAGAGCATACTTTAGCAATAAAACACCTCCTTGAGAATACGGTAATTATACACGCGCTTTTCTCAAGGCGCAAGCATTGATAAGATTTAACAATAAAACAAGTTGTAATTTATGGCTCGATAAGAGTATATTAGTGTCGGTGTTATGCAAGCGTTTTTATGCTTCTTGCAAAAATACAAAGGAGATACATAGCAAGTTTATACATGAGCTCTTAATACTTTGCTAAAATATTTGATGGGAAAATAAGTAGTATTCAAAAGAAATTCTAGACCACAATATTACCTTTTTTTATAACCTTGGCTGCCAAATTACTTCCAAAGCGGTAGCAGAGGAAGTCTAAATCAGGGGCGTTCCATATAACTATATCCGCTTGTTTACCTTTTTCTATGCTGCCTATTTTATTACCCAAATCTAACGCACAGGCGGCATTTAGCGTAACTGCGCTTAGTATCTCTTCGGGCGTTAATTTATAGAAATAATTTGCAAGGTTACAGCAAAATTGCAAGGAATGCGAGGGGCAGGAACCGGGGTTAAAATCAGTTGCTATTGCAACGGGTATACCTATGTCTATCATACTTCTTGCGGGTGCGTAGGGTTTGCCAAGGTAAAATGATGTTGCAGGCAATAGGCAAGCTATGCAGCCACCGTTTTTTAGTGAGTTTAGCCCCTCATAATCAACTGCTATTAAGTGTTCAGCGCTTATAGCGCCTATTTCACCTGCAAGGCGGCTAGCGCCTATTGCGTTTATTTCATCTGCATGTATCTTGAGTTTCATGCCGTGTTCTTTTGCGGCTTCAAGTATGCGCCTTGATTCCTCAACATTAAATACACCTGTTTCACAAAATACATCGCAAAATTCGGCAAGGTTAAGTTTTGCGGTTTCTGGAATAATAGTATCTATTATTAGCTCTATATATCCCTCTTTATTGTCTAAATATTCATTGGGCAGGGCATGCGCAGCCATAAGTGTTGAAACAAGCTCTACTTCCTGCACTTGGTTAAGGCGTTTTACAACCCTCATCTGCTTTAGCTCGTCCTCTAAATTAAGCCCATAGCCGGATTTTGCTTCAACCGTGGTAATGCCTTCTTTTAGCATTTCGGATAGTATTTTGCCAGCTTTATTTAGTAGCTCTTCTTCGCTGGCTGCGCGCGTTTCCTTAACAGTGCTAAGTATACCTCCGCCCGCTTTAAGTATTTCTAGGTAGTCAACTCCCTGCATTTTAAGCTGCAATTCATGCGCGCGCCAACCGCCGAATACAAGGTGAGTATGAGAATCCACAAGCCCGGGCGTAACAAGACAACCCTCAGCGTCTATAATTTCGCCTGAAAAGCTTTCTGGTACGCTGTCTACGATATCTATTATTGTATCGCCCTGTATAAGTATACTCTGATTTTTTTTAAGGCTTATTTTGCCTTGTTTTAATCCTGCTATTGGGCTTGTTCCCTTGGCGGTAGCAAGTAAGCCTATATTTGTTATGCATTTCATAGAATATCCTCAAACAAGCTATCGTCCAAGGGGAAGGGGAGGGTTATATGGTTTTCGGCGCCATAGTCTTTGTTGTAATTTATTCCAGTTTTAATAGCATTTGGGTTTCTTGCCCATGCGCGCCTTGCAACGCCAACCATAACATCCCAAGGCATTGCGGATTTTAGGATTTCATCAACCCGCTCTGAGCCATCAAGCACCATACCAAAACCGCTGTTTATAGCTTTGCCTATGCCTACTCCGCCGCCGTTGTGCAGCGCAACCATACTCATACCCCTTGCGGCATTCCCGGCGAAGCACTGTGTTGCCATATCCGCCATTATGTTAGAGCCATCCTTTATATTGCTTGTTTCCCTAAAGGGCGAATCCGTACCGCCTGTGTCGTGGTGGTCTCTGCCCAGCATTACTGGACCTATCTCTTTATCCCTTACCATTTTATTGAATTGAAGGGCTATATCCCGTCTGCCTATGGCATCTTGGTAGAGTATGCGGCATTTTGTGCCTACTACTAGTTTATTCTTTTCCGCGTCCCTTATCCATACCCAGTTATCCCTATCCTGATAGCGTCTGTTCGGGTCTATTATATCCATAGCCGCCTTATCTGTCTTTTTAAGGTCCTCATCTTTGCCCGATAGACAGCACCAGCGGAATGGACCGTAGCCAAAGTCAAATAACTCCGGTCCCAGAATATCCTCAACATAGCTTGGGAAAACAAAGCCGTCTAAATCATTAACTCCATTTGCGCAGACTTCGGTAACCCCCGCATCGAACACGGCTTTTAGAAAGCTGTTGCCATAGTCAAAGAAATAACAACCTCTCTTTGAGTGTTCGCATATAAGCTGATAGTGTTTTTTAAGACTTTCATCCACCTTTTCTATGAAGGCTTCCCTATCCTCCGCAAGCATTCGGGTACGCTCTTCAAAGCTTAAGCCCTGCGGGCAGTAGCCGCCGTCATATACTGCGTGGCAGCTGGTTTGGTCGCTCATAAGGTCTACATGTATATTGTTATCAAGCAGATAGGAGAGTAAGTCAACTATATTACCGTGGTAGGCTATTGCGCATGGCTCGTCGTTATTTTTAGCTTCAAGCGCCTTTTGTACAGCCTTTTCGGGACCGTCGTAGTATGCGTCAACCCAGCCCTGCTCAAGCCTTGTTTCTATGCGGGATATATCAACCTCGGCTATTATAGATGCGCAGCCAGCTATTACCGCCGCCTTGCCCTGCGCTCCGCTCATACCGCCAAGACCGGAAGACACAAAGAGCTTGCCTTTAAGATTGCCTTCCTTGGGAATACCAAGCTTAAGCCTGCCGGCGCCAAGCAGTGTATTATAAGTGCCGTGTACTATGCCCTGAGAGCCAATGTACATAAGCCCGCCTGCCGTCATCTGACCGTAGTTGGCAACGCCAAGCGCTGCTGCTCTGTTGAACTGCTGCTGGTTGTCAAATTCTCCCACCATAAGACCGTTTGTTATTATAAACCTAGGAGCAAGCTTGTGGGATTTAAATAAGCCCAAAGGGTGCCCTGACATAAGCACTAGAGTTTGTTCATCCGTAAGCTGCTCTAAGTAGTATTTTATAAGCCTATACTGCATCCAGTTTTGCGCTACCTGCCCAGTTTCTCCGTATGTTACAAGCTCATAAGGGTATAGGGCAACAGCAAAGTCTAGATTATTATCCATCATAACCTGTATAGCTTTTCCCTCTATGCAGTTGCCTTTATATTCGTCTATAGGCTTTCCTTTTATTAAGCCTTCAGGTCTAAAGCGATAACCGTATATCCTGCCCCTTTCTTCAAGTTCTTTCTTAAATTCCGGCAAAAGTTTTTTGTGGTGCTTGCTTGGGATATAGCGAAGTGCGTTTTTTATGGCGCGCTTTTTATCCTCTTGGCTTAATTCGGATTCCCTCTTTGGCGCCCTTCTTATGCCGGGCTCAAATTTTGGGTATTCCGGCAGTATGTCAAACAATTCTTCATGCATAATATTTCCTCCTATAGCTTGATTACAGCCTTGCACACATTTTCAAGCTCTGTGGCTCTATTCTGTATTATTTCGCATTCGTTTTTGATATTTGCAACAAAGCTTTCATCCTTAATTCCGCTAATGTTTATAAGCACATTTTCTATCGCAGCTAGGGCGGCGGAGCGCGCCATATACGCAGAAACAAGCCCATCGCTCAAAGTGTTTTTATTGCCTTTTTCACAGACTATTCTGGCGAGTTTTAATACCTCAATACTTTTATTTGCAACGCCAAGCGGAACCAAGCAGGCATTTTTAAGCGCTTCATGCATTGCAATTTGGCGTAGGTGCTTTTCTTCGTCAGTATCTTTAGGCATTTTAAGCGCAAGCATATAACCGTCAAATGAGCTGCTGTCCTTTTGTATATCATCAAGAAGGTCTTTCCTTAGTTTATCCGCCTTGTTTAATGTATCGTTCATAACGTCATAAACATGTTCATAGCCTTTTTTGCCTATGGTAAGCTCCGCTACCATGCATATAAGCGCCGCCGCATAAGAAGCCACCATTGCGGATATACTTCCGCCGCCAGGCGCGGGGGAATTTGATGCTGTTATATCGGAAAATTCCTGTAAAGTGTAGTTTTTAAAGTCCATTATTCATCTCCTTCAAGCAGCCTGTTTTCAAGTACCTGCTTGGGGCTGAAGTTTTCAATTTGCAGGTAATATTCTGCGCTATCTATGAGTGCCTGCATAGGTGCAAGACCTATTATTTCTGAACCCACAACGCCTACTCCATAGTGCTGCGCCTCCATCTTAATTGTTTCAAACACTCGGTAGAGGCTTGTTTTGGTATAGTCTGTAACATTCATGGATACTTGGGCTATATTTCTCTCCTCAAGCATAACGCCCATAGCCTTTATGTACCTGAACCCGCCGTTTGAGTGGCGTACCTTTTTAGCTATTTCCTTGGCTATTTGAAGATTATCTGTAGCTAGGTTTACATTAAATGCAACAAGCGGCATTCTTGCTCCAACTGCCGTAGCCCCGCCGGACGGGTTAGGGTATGGGGGACCATAGTCCGGCTCCCATCCGGGCTTTTGCATTTTATCAGAAAGCCCTTCAAATTCACCCCTGCGTACATCCGCAAGGTTTTCTCTACTTGGGTTAATAGCGGATTTTTCATACAGATACACAGGTTGATTAAGTACTTCACCCAGATATTTACCTACTTGTTTTGCTATATCATCCGCATCTTTTATGCCGCAATTTTTAATCGGGATAAAGGGAATTACGTCCACCGCACCCATACGCGGGTGCTGCCCCTTATGGTTTCTTAAATCTATACTATTTAGCGCTACTTCGCATGAAGCTATAACTGCATCGCGCAGCTTTTCAGGCTCCCCAATAATAGTAAAAACAGAGCGGTTATGGTCCTCATCGCTGCTATAATCAAGTAGGCGTACGCCCTCTTTTCCCTTAAAACACTCGGCAATTTTTGATACAATATCCAAATTACGCCCTTCTGAGTAGTTGGGTACGCATTGCATAATGGTTTTCAAAGTATTTCCTCCATATAGTTTTTATACCTATATTCTACACGAAAAACCGCTTATTGTTAAGCCTTATGGTTTTAATTTTTTATGCAATGTTTACGGTTTCAAAAAGCTTGTTTCGTATGGTATAATTCGCTTGCTAATCAAATGGCAAATAATTTTGTAAGGTGGATAAATGTTAACACAGGCGCAACAGAGGAAAGCGGCAAGGGAGTTTGCTAGAAAATGGGAGGGTAAAGGCTATGAAAAAGGTCACTCCGCCCCTTTTTGGTTATCCCTATTAAACGAAGTATATGGTATAGAAAAACCTGCGGAATTTATAAACTTTGAAGATAAGGTTATGCTGGATAATACAAGCTTTATTGATGCCTATATCCCATCAACCCATGTGTTAATTGAACAAAAATCTATAGATAAAAATTTAAGAAAGCCTATAAGGCAATCGGATGGTTCGCTTCTTTCACCCTTTCAACAGGCGAAACGATATTCAATTGAATTGCCTTACTCTGACAGACCAAGATGGATTGTACTATCCAACTTTAAAGAGTTTCATATATTTGATATGGAAAAGCCTGGCGGAGAGCCGGAAGTTATTTACTTAAAGGATTTGGAAGAAGATTATTATCGTCTGAATTTCCTTGTGGATGTTGAAAGCAATTATATAAAAAGGACTACGGAAGTATCCATAAAGGCGGGTGAGCTTGTTGGCGTGCTATATGACGCTTTGCTCAAGCAGTATAATAACCCTGAGGATGAAGAAACCCTAAAAAACTTAAATATACTCTGCGTTCGCTTGGTTTTTTGCTTTTATGCTGAAGATGCGGGGCTGTTTGGGTGCCATAATATGTTTCATGATTATTTGGCTAAATATAGGGATTCAAAATCCGGATTTAGAAGAGCTCTTCTTGAACTTTTTAAAGTGCTAGACCAAGAGGAGCATGAGCGCGACCCGTATTCATCGGAGGATTTATTGGCATTTCCCTATGTAAACGGTGGGCTTTTTGAAAAAAAGGAAGTAGTTATACCAAGGGTCAATGAAGAGATTATAGATATCATACTTGAGAAAGCATCGGCGAGTTTCAATTGGTCTAAAATAAGCCCCACGGTATTTGGCGGCGTGTTTGAATCCACACTGAACCCTGAAACCAGAAGGTCCGGAGGTATGCACTATACTTCCATTGAAAATATACATAAGGTTATAGACCCATTATTTATGGACGAACTCCGTGAGGAGTTTAAGGAGATAAAGGCTTTAAAAACTGTTGCTACAAAAAAGCGACGCTTTGAAGAGTTACAGGACAAGATGGCTTATCTAAAGTTTTTAGACCCCGCGGCGGGAAGCGGAAACTTTCTTGCTGAAACTTATATTTCCCTTCGCAAATTAGAAAATGAGATATTAAAAGAACTATACGGGGGACAAATTGTGTTAGCTATAACACACAACCCCATAAAGGTGTCTATTAGCCAGTTTTATGGAATAGAGATAAATGACTTTGCAGTATCAGTAGCTAGGACTGCTCTATGGATAGCAGAGTCGCAGATGATGAAAGAAACTGAAGATATAGTTAATATGAACCTAGACTTTCTGCCGCTTAAAACATACCCCAACATAGTTGAAGGAAATGCTTTGACTATGGATTGGGAAGAAGTTGTTCCTAAGCATGAGCTAAACTATATTATGGGGAATCCGCCTTTTGTTGGCGCTAGAATAATGGATATTAAGCAAAAAATGGATATGCATAAAGTATTTGGGGACTTTAAAGGTATAGGAAGCCTTGATTATGTTAGTGCATGGTACAAAAAAGCTTGTGATTATATTAGAGATACCAATTTACACTGTGCGCTAGTTTCAACTAATTCAATTGCACAAGGTGAACAGGTTGCAATATTATGGGAACCGTTATTTGTGGATTATGATATACATATCAATTTTGCCCACCAAAGCTTTGTGTGGGATAGTGAAGCGAGTATGAAAGCTCATGTACATTGTGTAATTATAGGTTTTTCACAGGAAAACAAGAAGGACAAATACTTATATAGTTCAGAAAGCATGGTGAAAAAAGCTGAAAATATCAACGCTTATTTACTTGACGCCGAAAATATTTTTGTAAAAAGCAGAAGTAAACCAATAGCAAATGTTCCGGCAATTGGTATAGGGAATAAACCGATTGATGGCGGAAATTATTTATTCACAAAAGATGAGATGGAAGATTTTATTAAACAAGAACCACTTAGTAAGGACTGGTTTAGACCTTGGTATGGTGCGTATGAATTTATTAACCGAGAGCCAAGGTACTGTTTATGGCTTGGAGATTGCCCACCTAATGTACTTAGAAAAATGCCTAAATGTTTAGAGAGAGTTAAAAATGTAAGAGAATATAGGCTAAACAGCAAGAGTGCAGGCACTAGAAAAATTGCCGACAAACCAACCAGATTTCATGTTGAAAATATTCCGGATTCAGATTATCTAATAATACCAAGGGTCTCATCAGAACGAAGAAAATATATTCCAATTGGTTTTATGGAGAAAGAGATTTTAGCGTCTGATGCAGTGTTGATAGTGCCAGGTGCAACAATATATGAGTTTGGAATTATTACATCTAATGTCCACAATGCTTGGATGAGAGTTGTAGCAGGTCGATTAGAAATGCGATATCGCTATTCTGCTTCTACTGTTTACAACAATTTTCCATGGCCATCACCGTCAAAAGAACAAAAAGAAAAGATTATAGAAACTGCGGGTTTTATTTTAAAGGCAAGAGAAAAGTATCCGGATTCTACTTTGGCTGACCTTTATGATGAACTTACCATGCCTCCGGAACTCAGAAAAGCCCACCAAGAGAATGACAAGGTTGTTATGGAAGCTTACGGTTTTAACTGGAGAAACATGACAGAATCGGAATGCGTAGCAGAACTTATGAAAATGTATAGTGAGCTTACAAAAAATTTGTAATGGCAGGGGGCTATACAATCGTGTAAAAATATGATAATATATACAGGTACATGAATAATTATTACACGATTAAGGAGTGATTGCATGGTAAAGAGAATAGTTATAATCGGTGCGGCAGGACGGGATTTTCACAACTTCAACACCGTATACAGAGACAATCCCAACTACAAGGTTGTGGCTTTTACCGCCGCCCAGATTCCAGATATAGCCGGCCGCCGCTATCCGGCAGATTTAGCTGGCTCCCTATATCCTGAAGGGATACCTATTGTTGAGCAAAGTGAGCTTGCCGAGCTTATTAAAAATGAAAACATAGATGAGTGTATTTTTTCTTATAGCGATGTTCACTATCATGATGTTATGAACCTCAGCGCTCTTGTCAACGCTGCAGGAGCTAGCTTTACGCTTTTAAGTCCCAAGGCAACTATGATTAAAAGCGAAAAGCCCGTAATTGCTATTTGCGCAGTTAGAACAGGCTGTGGGAAGAGCCAGACCGTACGCAAAATTATTGAAATTCTAAATGAAAAAGGTCTTAAGGCAGTTGCTATACGCCATCCCATGCCCTACGGCAATTTGAGCGAGCAAAAGGTACAGCGTTTTGCCACGATAGAAGACCTAGAAAAGCACTCCTGCACTATTGAGGAAATGGAGGAATATGAGCCCCATATCGTCTGTGGCAATGTTATTTACGCTGGCGTCGACTATGAAGCCATTCTGCGCGCTGCGGAGAACGACCCTGATGGTTGTGATGTAATCCTTTGGGATGGCGGTAATAATGACTTTTCTTTCTATACGCCTGATTTGATGGTTACTGTAGTGGATCCGCTTCGCCCGGGTCACGAAGTATCTTATTACCCCGGCGAAGTTTCCTTGAGAACGGCAGATGTTGTGGTGATTAACAAAATAGACAGCGCCGATTATAAAGATATTATTACAGTTCGCGAAAACATAAGAAGTGTTAACCCAAAGGCAACTGTTATTGACGCGGTAAGCGCCCTCACTATTGATGATATATCTGCCATACACGGCAAGCGCGTTCTTGTTGTTGAAGATGGACCGACGCTTACCCATGGCGAGATGAAAATCGGCGCCGGAGTTGTTGCGGCGCAACGCTTTGGTGCAACCGAGCTTATAGACCCGCGTCCCTATGCTGTAGGCAAGCTAAAAGAAACCTTCCAAATTTATCCGGAAATAGGAACGGTGCTGCCCGCTATGGGATATAGCGACGAGCAGATAAAAGACCTCGCCGCAACTATTGATGCCTGTGAATGCGATAGCGTTATTATTGGAACTCCTATTGACTTAAAGCGCGTCATTGATATCAATAAGCCCTGCGTTAAGGTAGATTATAAGCTTCAAGAAATCGGGCAACCGAATTTGGAAATGGTGATAGGTGATTTCGTAAAGAAAATAAAATAGTTTCCCAAGCTGAAGAGTGTGGCTTTATTTGGCGATATATGACATTGTAAGAATACCTAGCTGAGCTAATGAAAATTTAAAGCGAATTTATAACCCAGTTGTCAAGGCGGAGGAATTACTCGCCGCTCATTATTCTGCTATGGACAAAATGTATAAAAAATAGTATATTATAAATAGGTATAATGCTTATAGAGAGGAGTTGTTTATATGAAAACGACTATTACTGCTAAAGGAATGGTTGTTACGCCCGGAATTACTAAACGTATCACTAAGAAAACCGAAACCATGAGCCGCTACCTTAAGGACGATACAGAGATGTTCGTACGTATGCGCAAGGAAAAGAACAGGCGCGTGGTTGAAATTACAGTACCTTTCCAAGGTGTAACGCTCCGTGCAGAGGCGCGCGATGAAAGTAACCTGTATTTGTGCATAGATAAGGCGCTTGCAAAGCTTGAAAAGCAGATATTAAAACACCGCACAAAACTTTCAAAGAGGCTGCGTGAGGATATCAATGTACAAGATGCGCCGGAGTTTATCGAATCCTTCACTGAAGAAGACCATAAAGTACGTGAAATCGTTCGCCAGAAGAGCTACACTGTGCGCCCCATGCATGTTGAAGATGCAATAATGCAAATGGAAATGTTAGGGCATACTTTCTTCGTGTTTGTAGACATAGAAACCGAGCGCACGCATGTATTATATCTGCGCGATGATGGTGATTTGGGTCTGCTTGTGCCTGAAAACTGATATATTATCGGCTTTATGCCTGTTTTTATTCCGGCGGGAGCAATTGCTCCTGCTGGATTTTGTAATTTTAAATCAAATATTGGCAAAAAATTGACATGAAGCCTTGCATGGGGTAGAATATCCCCATATTTAGGAGGTGCTATGAGCAAAAACCTTGAAACGCAAAAAAGGGAGAAGGACGGTGTCATTTATTACGATAGGGGCACTGTTTCAGGCGAAGACGGCAGCCGTTATGACCGTTTTGCCATAAAAACCCATTTTGTAGGCGTTGGAGAAAGCCAGTATGCGCTTGTAGAAAAATATGTCCTGCCGCTGTTTGAGCCGGGGGATTGTCTTTCTTTTGGCGCAAAGGTAATGGCTATGTGCACAAGCAATGTACATAGGCGGGAGGATGTAAAACCCGGCTTTTTCGCTAATTTAATGTGGCGTTTTGCCACGGTAAACTCAACCGGCATAGGTATGCATGAGCCGCATAAATTGCAGCTTGTAATTAATGAGTGTGGCCTACCAAGGGTGCTTTTTGCGGCATTTGTTTCCGCTATTACCCGCCCATTTGGCATAAAGGGCTTGTTTTATAAGGTTTGTGGCAGGGATGTCGCCGGCATAGACGGTTTTTACGATAGGTCTGAATTTGACATATATAAGGACTTAGCGCTCGTAAATCCCTCAGATGGCGATGACCTGTGCAACGCTCTGTACGAAAGAACGGGCGTTCCTACCGTGCTTATGGACGCTAACGATTTTGACCGCAATGAAATTGGCAGGAGCGAAGGTTTTCCATTAAGCCATGAACAAGTTCAGGATGCCATGGTTGATAACCCCTCTGGTCAAGGCGCGGAGCTTACGCCTCTAATACTTATACGCCCCTTATAGGATAATCCCCAGAAAACTGGGTATAAAATAATTGAAAGGATAGGTGATTGAAATTAAGATTTTAGTCGAAACTTCAGCTCGCCATCTACATGTGAGCGAAGAACATCTACAGGTACTCTTTGGTGAGGGAAGCAAACTTACCGTACACAAGGAACTCTCCCAGCCCGGGCAATTTGCAAGCGGCGAGAGGGTAAAGGTGGTAGGCCCGCGTGGAGAGCTTTCAATGCGTATACTCGGTCCCTGCCGCAAGGAAACTCAGATTGAAGTATCTCTAACCGATGCCCGCACTATAGGCGTTACAGCTCCAGTAAGGGAGAGCGGCAATATTAAAGGTTCCGCCCCTTGTAAGCTCGTAGGCCCCTGCGGCGAAGTTGAGCTTAGCGAAGGTCTAATAGCGGCAAAGCGCCATGTGCACCTAACACCCGAAAGCGCGGAGAAATTTGGCGTTAAAGATGGCGAAATCGTAAGCGTAAAAGTAGACACAGCTGAGCGCTCACTCGTATTTGGCGATGTGGTTATAAGGGTAAACGCTAACTACGCGGACGCAATGCATATCGATACCGATGAAAGCAACGCTGCTTGCGCCTTTGGCGAAGTTTATGGTGAAATAATCAAGTAAAATAAAAGGGAGACTTTAATGCGGTCTCCCCTTTTTATACTTATCTCAGTTTAAAGCAGCGCATAGATTGCAGCGAATTTTTTGATTTGGCAAAGCTTTGTGAAGGAAACATAGTGGTGCTATGTTGACTGAGCAAAGCAAAGACAAATCGGAAAAGGCGCGTAAGATAAAGCTGATTTAGGCTGAGATAAGTATTATTCCTAAAGCCGTTATTCCTTGTTGAATGCGGCTTTTATTGCGTGTACTATGCCCCGCTTGTTGCCGTAGTTTAGAGTGCCTTGGCGGTATATTTTTATAGATAGGAAGGCAAGCAATATAGTAGTTACAAGCAAAAGCCCTCCGCTTAATAGGTATTGCCAAGTAGGCACTGTAGCTATTGCGGTTCTAAATGGCATAAGCATAACGCTTGTAAAGGGTATAAGCGAAACTATCATAACTAGGTTTGAATTTGGCGCTGACATAGAAAATGATGATACTATATACCCTATAATGAAAAGGAACACAACAGGCGCGGTTGCGGAGGATACATCCTCAACCTTGCTTACCATAGAGCCAAGGGAAGCGTACAGGAACAGGTAAAGCGTGTATCCTACTATACTAAAATAAATATAGGTGATTATGTATTGTTTGGTTAGAGTGCCGCTTAGAGCCATTATTATAAATTCCGGCAGTAAATCTTTGTTAAGCATAAAGCCTAAATAGCCTGCAAGACCTATCACGGCAACCTGCAATATAGCCGATACTGCGCTTGCGCTTACCTTGCCCAGTATAAGGCTGGTGGATTTTGTAGAAGTAATCAGCAGCTCCATAGTGCGGGAGTCCTTTTCCCTTGCTATGAGTGTAGCGGTAACATTTCCATATAGTATTACTATCATGTATACTACAAACAGCAGCAAGAAAGCTATCAATAGGTTTATAGATGTATCCTTACCCATAATGGTGGTGGTATATTCAACCTGAATATTCTGTATGGCATTTACCTCTTCAAGGCTTATGCCTTTTTCAGCAAGCATAGTACCTGCGTTTATGCCTTGAAGTAGGTTACTGAAAGTGGTTTCAGCCATGTTTTCAATATCCCTATCCTGCCAAATGGATTCAAACTTGGTAGGCGCTAATACTACAAAGCCAAGCTCATTTTTGCCGTCGGATATGCTGTTTACAAGTTCATCACGGCTTTTATATATGTTTTCATCAGGTAGCTGGAGGGCTGCCTTAACTTTTTCGCCTGTTTCGCTATCTTCAAACACATAGCCTACATCCTCTACAATTTCTTGCATGGGCTTGTATTCCTTTGCAGTATCGCCCGATGAAAATAGACCTACAAAACGGGGGATATTAAATACCCCGAACACTATTAACGCAATTATAATAGTGGGTATTATAGTGCTCTTTTTGGAGAGAAGGGTTTTTAGTTCATATTCGAATACGAGTTTCCAGTTCCTCATTTCGTATCACCTCCGGCAAGGCTGATAAATATGTCGTTAAGGCTAGGCTGATACATGCCAAAACGAACTATATTAAGGGATTTATCTAATATAAATTTAAGCAATTGGCTCTGGTTATATTTACCCTTTGTATCAAGTATAAGCGCATCGTCGTACAGTTCGCACTCCATGTCAGGGAAGGCTGCACATAGCATTTCAGTGATGGCTTGTGAATCCATATTTTCAGTTTCAAGCAGCAGTTTGCCTTCGCCCATGTCGCGCTTTATGTCATCAAGGCTGCCAGTTAAAAGTATGTTGCCTTGGTGTATGAGGCATATATCATCACAAACTTCTTCTACATAGCTCATCTGATGGCTTGAAAAAATCAGCAGTTTTCCGCGGCTTACATATTCAGAAATAACATCTTTGAATATCTGTGCGTTTACAGGGTCAAGACCGCTGAAAGGCTCATCCAGTATAAGTATATCAGGGTCGTTTACAAAGGCTTGGGCTATCTGTATCTTCTGCTGGTTGCCTTTGCTAAGCGTTTCAAGGGGTTTATTGGCGTATTCATCAAGCTCGAAAAAGCTTATCCATTCCTTAGCGCTTTTGGTGGATTCCTCCTTGCTGCCGCCCCTTAAGCGTGCGAAGTATACAAGCTGTTCCAGTACCTTGTTTTTAGAATACATTCCCCGCTCCTCTGGCAGATAGCCTATGCGGTAATCCTCTGTTTTGAACTGCTTGCCGTCTAGCAGAAATTCGCCGCTGTTTGGGCGGAACACATCCATCATACAGCGTATTGTTGTAGATTTACCCGCGCCGTTTCTGCCAAGAAAACCCATAGCACGCCCGCTTTGCACAGAAAAGCTTATGCCGTGCAGTATTTCGGTTGTACCGTAGCTTTTGCGTATGTCTTTTACTTCAAGTAACATTTATCCTCCAATAGCAGAACACAAGGTTCCAGCATTTTGTAGTGTGCACAATTGAATACAACTATACTTTTTAACGATATAGCTACTATGTAAAATTTATGTGAAATCCACGTTAAATATATAGTTATCTAGGTGTATATTCCTTGCGCTATATCGCTTCAATTATTGCGTCCATAAGCTCTGTAAAGCTTTTTCTTACCATTTTACCGGTTTCTATTACCTCTTCATGGTTTATGGGTGTATCCATTATGCCGGCGGCTAAGTTTGTAATTGCGCTTATTCCGAGTATCTTCATTCCACAATGCCTTGCGACTATAGTTTCAGGCACGGTGGACATACCTACGGCATCCGCACCTATTATGCGCGCCATGCGTATTTCAGCAGGGGTTTCATAGCAAGGACCGCTAAAGTGGCAGTATACGCCCTCTTTAAGTGGAATGTTAAGCTTATCCGCCTCTGTTTTAGCGATTTGCCTAAGATTTTTATCGTATGCAACGCTCATATCGGGGAAGCGGGTGCCGAAGTAGTCTAAATTGGGACCTATAAGGGGGTTGTTGCCGCTTAGGTTTATAAAATCATTTATAAGCATTAAATCCCCCGGCTTAAAGCTAAGGTTTACTCCGCCTGCTGCGTTTGTAAGCAGCAATGTATCTACGCCTAAAAGCTTAAGCACCCTTACATACATAGTTACTTCATCTAAGGAATAGCCCTCATAGTAGTGAAACCTTCCGCACATTACAATAAGCTTTTTGCCAAGGTGCTCACCTAAAACAAATTTACCCGCATGTCCTTCAACTGTAGATACTGGAAAGCCAGGTATATCTGAATAGGGGATAGCTATACCATCTCTTATGCGATTTTCATAGCCCCCAAGACCGGAGCCCAGCACAAGGGCTACTTCAGCATCTGAAGCAATACTACGTATATAGTCTGCAGCTTTTTTGTATTTTTCTATCATTTGTCTCCCTCCAATTCTTTTAAGAATGAAACGGCGCCAAAGCGCTCATACAAGCCAAAGTATTCGCATATGGTTGCAGCTACATCTGCAAATGTGGAGCGTGTGCCTAAGTTGTTGCTGTAATTTTTACCCTTTATGTAAGATAGCAGAGGCACATATTCGCGCGTGTGGTCTGTGCCTTTATGTGTAGGGTCGCAGCCGTGGTCAGCGGTAATTATAAGTATATCGCCATCATTCATAAGGCTTATAAGTTCAGGCAGCTCATTATCAAAATATTCAAGCGCTTTGGCGTAGCCTTCAACATCCCTTCTATGCCCGTATAGCATATCAAAATCTACTAGGTTTACAAAGCATAGACCGTTGAAATCCCGCTTTAGGTATTCCTTAGTGGCTTTAATACATGCTTCATTGCCTGCGGCATGGTTGCTGTAGGTAATGCCTTTTCCCGAGAATATATCCTCAATCTTACCTACTGCAAGCACATCAAAACCGTTTGCTTTAAGCACGTCAAGCATGGTGTCGCCGGTTGGGGCTATGGAAAAATCTCTCCTTGCGCCGGTTCTTGTAAAGCCTCCCGCCTTTTTGCCTATAAATGGTCTTGCGATTACCCTTGCAACCGCCATATCGCCCTTTAGCATATTGCGCGCTATATTGCACATTTCATAAAGCTTTTCAAGCGGTATAATTTCTTCGTTAGCGGCGATTTGAAAAACGGAATCCGCGGAAGTATACACTATTGGATAGCCTGTTTTAATATGTTCTTCCCCAAGCTCATCAAGTATCTTTGTTCCGCTTGCTACCTTGTTGCCAAGTGTTTTTGTGCCTATGGCTTTTTCAAATTCCTCCATAAAAGAAGCTGGAAAGCCATTTGGGAAAGTAGGAAAAGGGCTTGAAAGCGCAAGCCCCGCAATTTCCCAGTGACCTGTGGTGGTATCCTTCCCGGGGGATTTTTCAGCCATCCTGCCATAGCTTCCTATAACATTTTCAGCTTTCTCAATGCCCGTATCCTCAATATGCCCTAAGCCAAGACTAGCAAGATTAGGCAAGTTTAAATCAGTATTTTCAGCTATATGTTTAAGCGTGTTTGAGCCTTCATCGCCATATTGTTCAGCGTCAGGCAATGCGCCAACACCAAGCGAATCTAATATAATAAGCAGCGCTCTTTTACTCATATAATCCCTCCTTATGTTTATTATACAGCATGTGGGGTAAAATTAAAAATAGATATTATGCTATATTTTAGCTGTTTAAGGTTTAAATCTATGTTAATTGATATTTAAAGGTGCCACAACATATAGTGTGATGAAAACAAATTGTATACCATAATTTGTGCTTTTTCTATTGACAAGCATTTCTTATAGTTATATAATCCTTTTCACGTAATGAATAGGAGGAAAGTCATGCTAACATTGATAACCAAGAGAGATGGAAGGCAGGTACCTTTCAACGAAGTGAAAATAGAAAAAGCGATAGAAAAAGCTTTCGTCGCTTCAGAGGATAAAAATAGCAAAGAAAACGCTGAAAAGCTTACTGCAATTGTTCTAGATAAAATTGAGGAAGGTTCTACAGTATCCACACCGCCCACTGTTGAAGAAGTGCAGGATCTTGTTGAAAGCGTGCTAATTGAGCAGGGCTTTGCAAAGGTGGCGAAAAAATACATACTCTACCGCGCCGAAAGAAGCCGTGCAAGGGAAATGAACAGCCGCCTCATGAAAACCTACGAGGATATAGTATATAAAGACGCGTCAGAGGTCGATGTTAAGCGCGAAAATGCAAATATAGACGGGGATAGCGCCATGGGTTCTATGCTTAAGTTCGGCTCTGAAGGTGCGAAGCATTTCTATGAGCTGTACATGCTAAAGCCCGAGCACGCCAAAGCACATGCCGATGGCGACATACATATACACGATTTGGACT
This sequence comes from Christensenellaceae bacterium, assembly GCA_012518615.1. Taxonomy (GTDB): domain Bacteria; phylum Bacillota; class Clostridia; order Christensenellales; family Aristaeellaceae; genus DTU024. The sequence continues at coordinate 43,609 of JAAYRU010000025.1, forward strand.
TCTATTCCCTTACAACCACCTGCTGCCAGATAGACCTTGAAAAGCTTTTTAAAAACGGTTTTTCAACAGGGCACGGTGTGCTTCGCGAACCTAAGAGCATACAGAGCTATACTGCGCTTGCCGCTATTGCGATACAGGCAAACCAGAATGACCAGCATGGCGGACAGTCCATACCCTCTTTTGACTATGCCATGGCGCCCGGCGTTAGAAAAAGCTACCGAAAAATTTATCGCAATAACCTTATAAGGTTTTTAGATGTAGAGTTTGGCGCTGAAGATGCAGAAAACATTGTGAATAATGCGCTTAAAGCTATAGAAGAAGAAACAGGCTTATATCCTATGATGCGGGAGGACGATAAATTCAACTCCGCAGTTATGGAAAAATTAAAGGGTGTTGCTACGGTTGATGAGCTAAAAGAGGTAATTGCTTTTACCCGCAAATATTCAGAAAAAGAAATAATCCGAGCAACTTATCAAGCTATGGAAGCAATAATCCATAACCTTAACACAATGAATAGCCGCGCGGGCGCTCAGGTGCCGTTTTCCTCTATAAACTATGGAACAGACACATCGCCTGAGGGAAGGCTTGTAATGCAGCAGCTACTTTTAGCAACTGAAGCCGGGCTTGGCAGAGGAGAAACTCCTATATTCCCCATACAGATATTTAAAGTAAAAGAGGGCGTAAACTACAATCCTGAGGATCCGAATTACGATTTGTTTAGACTCGCCATACGCTGCTCTGCAAAGAGGCTTTTCCCAAACTTCTCATTTCTAGACGCTCCCTACAACCTGCACTACTACAAACCCGGACACCCCGAAACAGAGGTTACATACATGGGTTGCCGCACTAGGGTAATAGGAAATGTGCACGACCCCGAAAGAGAAATAGCATACAGCAGGGGCAACCTATCATTTACCTCTATAAACCTGCCGCGCCTAGCTTTAATGGCTGATGGCGATTTGGAAAAGTTTTTCAACATGCTGGACGAAAAAATGGAACTCGTAGCAGAGCAGATGCTTGAGCGCTTTGAAGTAGTAGCCCGTAAGAAAGTATACAATTTCCCCTTCCTTATGGGGCAAGGGGTATGGCTGGACTCTGAAAAACTAAAGTACGATGAAGAAATTCGCGAGGTAATAAAGCACGGCACCTTGTCTATGGGCTTTATAGGTCTTGCTGAAACTTTAAAAGTGCTTATTGGCAAACACCACGGGGAGAGTGAAGAAGCGCAGAAACTAGGGCTTAAAATAGTAAGCCATATGAAGGACTTTGTAGACAGTAAATCAAAGGAAAAGAAGCTAAACTTTACGCTGCTTGCAACGCCTGCGGAAGGGCTTTCGGGCAGATTTGTAAACATAGACAAGAAGCTATTTGGAGAAATACCCGGTGTTACCGATAGGGATTACTACACCAACTCTTTCCATATCCCCGTATATTTCCCTATAAACGCATACGATAAAATACGCACTGAAGCACCATACCATGCCTATACTAATGCAGGACATATAACTTATATAGAGATGGACGGAGACCCCAGCAAAAACCTTGAAGCCTTTGAGAGGGTAATCCGCTGTATGCATGATGAGGGTGTTGGCTACGGCTCTATAAATCACCCCGTGGATAGAGACCCTATATGCGGCTATAACGGCATAATAAACGATGCCTGCCCCTGCTGCGGAAGAACTGAGAGCGAGCATAAGTTTGAGCGTATCCGCAGGATAACCGGTTACCTTGTCGGCGCTCTTGATAGGTTCAACAACGGCAAAAGGGCAGAGGAGCATGACAGGGTAGTGCACGACATTTAGTGATAAACAAATGCGAGTCAGGCTTTTTGGAATAGAAAAATCAAGCATAGTGGACGGTCCCGGCATACGCTTTGCGGTGTTTATGCAGGGGTGTCCGCATGCCTGCCCCGGCTGCCATAATCCCGAATCGCACGATTTTAATGGGGGATATTTTAGTGACACTGATGAAATAATAAGTGAGTTTAACAAAAACCCGCTTTTGCAGGGATTAACGCTTTCAGGGGGAGAGCCTATAATGCAGCCTGAAGCCTCGCTTGTGCTTGCAAGCGCTGCAAAAGATAATAACCTTGATGTATGGCTATATACCGGTTATGTTTTTGAAGAATTATTAGAAAATAAAAATGATGCGGTAAAAGAACTGCTGAATTATTTAGATGTAATTGTTGACGGCCCTTTTATATTAAAAGAGCGCTCTATAGATTTATTGTATTGCGGAAGCAAAAACCAAAGGCTTATTGATGTTAAAAAGTCAATAAGCCTTGGAAATACAGTGCTATGGGAAGCTCCTGTTTGGTAATTATAAAACTTTATTCTTTATTAAAATAGCCTTTCGCTTATCCAAGCTGCAATATCGTCTATTACCTCTTTAGGAATAGGCGTTTTTTGCATATATTCTTTGTTCATAAGCTCCATAAAGGGCACTTCCTCACCCTTATATTCTCCAAATATATGGTTTAATGTGGGGTAGGATATGAATTTCGCGTCCTTATGCTCTTTTAACCCTTGCTTGAAAAGCTCATAATCCTTCATGGTAACTTGCCTGTCTTTTTCGCCCTGCAATACAAGCACGGGTTTCATATCCTGCATGTGTAGGGTAACTGCATCAATATTATCCATATGCCTTAAATACCATGCAGGCATACCAAATACGCTGTTTTCTTCTTTCAACGCCTCTTCATCGCTTAAATCGGCAAGTTTGCGGGCTTTAATTTCCTCGGTTTTTATATATTGCTGCATATTTTCGGGCTTTTCTTCCATTTCATTTAGCGCTCTTTCGTTTTGTTCTATTACAAGCTGCCAAAGTTTCTGCGGAGTGCCAGCCATAAGTATATAGCCATCTATGTTATCTGTTTTACTGCCTATGTAAGATGCAAGCATTGCCCCCATTGAGTGCCCAAGCAGGAATACTTTCTCATTACCGCCTAATTTTTCAGATAGAAATTCCACAGCCGCCGCGGCATCGTCGGCAGTTTCCTCATCTATAGTGAGGTATGCATAATCTTCAGATTTTGTCATTTCAGCGCCGTGGGTAAGCGTGCGCTTATCGTATCTGAGCACAGCAAATCCGTTTGAAGCTAAGCCGTAGGCTAAATCAGCAAATGGTTTGTTAATACCTATGGTTTCGTCCATATCATGGGGACCTGAGCCGTGCACAAGCACTATGCCCGCTAGTATTTCGCCTTCTTTAGGGGTGGTAATTTTACCATCAATGGGGTATTTTTCATCTGCATAAAAGCTAATATTCTCTTCCTTAAGGTTTTCCGGCAAAACCTCGGTTTCTACAATGACCCCTGGTGTATATACAAGCCCCGTCATTTTGCCTTCATCGTTAAATGCCGTTCTCTGTACGAATTTCATTTTGCTGAAATCCATACCTATTTCAACCACTTTAAAACCCGCCTTTTCATACTGCTTTTCTCCCTTTGCGCCCTTATACTCTCCGCCAAACATCTTAAGCTGTATAAATACTGGCGCAAGCTTACCCTTAAGCTGAGCTGCAAGTTCATCGTCCATTAGCTCTATTGCGCTTTTTTCATCTACTGCAATAGCATAGTTAAGCATTTTATATGAAATGCTTACTACATCTTCACTTGCGTAATGAACAGGTATTATAAGCAATAAACACATTGTGTATATTAATACTTTTTTCATAGTACACCTCCGCATATTCTATATTTTTCATTTAAAGTATAGCACTATTTAATATATGCGGTCAAAGCAATGAATGGAAAATTTGGTGTGAATAAAAGCAGAGAATCTTTTTAATATAAAATACAGAACAAATTCGGATTATCCACCCGGGAAATTGTAAAAACGCCCCCAATGTTAGGCTACAATACATTTATGACATGAGAAACGAAAAACGAGAGACCCTTTGGTATAATATAAACATCAAATAATATTAAGAAAGGATCTCTCAATGAAAAGTATAACAGAAGGAATGCGATTTAGGAAGCGGATGGTGGAATATGCAATACTACACAA
>JAAYRU010000026.1 GCA_012518615.1 Christensenellaceae bacterium
GAAACAAGGTCATTGTGCTTGCGTCAAAGGGAGCTTCATGCTGAAAGGCAGGAAGACCAATAAAAAACTGAAGATAGGGGTTCATCCGTATCTCCTGAACAGTATCCTCATCCGAAAACCCATAGCGCTCCTTGATGATAAGGGCACCCAAGGCCATACGGGCGGGTTTGCCCACATTCCCAAGTTTGCTGGTAAAGGTCTGGGCGTAGCGGCGCTCCAGCTCCTCCCAAGGAATCAGTTTAGCCAGCCTAACCCAATCGTTATCAGGGTTCAGACCTTGAAACTGGAAGAAACTCTCGTTCTCAAATACGCTGATTTGTTCGCTTTCTGGTCGATACACGTCGTGATCCTCCGATAAAAGTGCAAGGGTTTTGCATGATTTCTGGAATTTCCCTTGCATCAGTTTAACATAAAACAAGATGGAATGCTTGGGTATTATATGGAGTGAGTTGTTCAGTGGAGCCTAAATAACATTGTTTTTATTAAGTGGATATTTATTGGCAAATATATAGCCCTGACAAAAGGCAGGGCTACATTTAATCGCAATAATATAATGCTTTATTCCTTAGGCTCATCGGAATCTTCATCAGTTTCTTCTTCGCCTTCCTCAGGTTCCTCGGAATCTTCTTCAGACTCCTCAACTTCTTCTTCGACTTCATCAGCCTCTTCGGGAGTTTCTTCCGCTTCGTCTACCTCTTCAACTGTTTCTTCAGCAGTTTCCTCAACGGCTTCTTCATCTGCCTCATCAGCTTCTTCTTGAGCTTCAAGTTTTTCTGCAAAAGCTTCCTTGAATGCTGTTGCCATGGAAGATTCATATACGGGTTCATCTTCTTCAGGTATCTCAATGTTTGGTATATCGCTGTCAAAGTCGTTATCGAATACAGTGTCTTCCATAGCCTCACGTATGCTAAGGCTAATGCGTTTTGCGTGGGGGTCTACTGAGAGTATCTTAACATCTACCATCTGCCCGGGGGCAAGTGCGCTTTCGATGTCCTCAACCCTCTGTGTGCTTATCTGAGATATGTGGCAAAGACCGTCAACGCCGGGTTCAAGCTCTATGAAAGCGCCAAATGAGCATAGGCGTACTACTTCGCGGTTAAATATTGCGCCTACAGGGTATTTTTCCTCTACATTGTCCCAAGGCTTGGGATGTAGCTGTTTATAACCCAGTTGTATGCGCTCCTTTTCCTCATCTAGGCTCATTATAAGTACATCTACCTCACTGTTGACTTTAAGCACTTCTTCAGGCTTTACGCCGCGTACCCAGCTTATGTCTGATATATGTATAAGCCCGTCAACGCCACCAAGGTCTACAAATGCGCCGAACTTTGCAAAGCGGCGTACTATACCCTTTACAATTGCGCCTTCTTCAAGCTTTGCCCAAGCGGCTTCCTTTGCCTTTTCGCGCTCTTCAATTAGAGCCTGTTTTCTGCTGGCTACTATATGGCGCTTGCGCTGTTCAAGCTCCAGCAGTTTTACCTTTACGGTTTTGCCTACAAAGGGGTTAAGGTCACTTACGAAGTTACGTGCAACATGGCTGGCGGGTATGAATGTTCTGAAACTTTCTATGTTGCAAAGCAGACCGCCTTTTACAGCGCGCTGTACAACAGCTTCGACGATTTCACCGCTGTCGAACTTCTTGCAGATTTCTTCCCATTTGTGTTTGCGAACTATGTTGCGCTGGGAAACAATAACATTGCCCTCGCCATCGTTTACCTTTACGATTTCAACTTCGATAGTATCGCCTACTTTTGCATCAGGGTCGATAAGCTCGCTCCTTGGCATAAGCCCGTCAGACTTGTAGCCAATGTTTACGCATACTTCGTCTTCTGTGAGTTGGACTATCTTGCCTTCTACTTCTTGACCTTGACGAATGCGCGCGAAATTATCCACCGCTTCTTTTAGAAGATCCTTAGGTGTAACGGGGGCTTCCGCTTCGGCGGGAGCAGCTTCCTCTTCAAGGGACGCTTCGGGGGTATCGGCAACATTGTCGGCAGATAACGCTGATTCGGGTGTTTCCGGCACTTCTTGAGCGTCCTGAGCAGGGGAGTTGTCGGCTGATTCCTCGTGTGGATCGCCGTCGATATAGGTTACCTGCACAGTAGTTGATTCCTGCGATACCGCTTTTTCTATTACCGGTTCTGCCGGATGCTCGTGCGGGTCCGAAACAGTTACATTCGCTGTTTCTGCTTGTTCTGTTTGGTCAGGCTGTACCTGATCGTTGCGTTCGATGTCGTTCATAATGTCGACTACCTCCTTAAGTGTCCATTCCGGGGTGGATGCTCCGGCGGTGATACCAATATTTACAGCCCCTCTTAGGGCTAATAAGTGGGGCGGGATTTCCGCCGCACTTTCCACCAAATAACTATGCGGGCAGTATTTAAGACAAGTTTCGTGTAGTTTGCGGGTATTTGCGCTGTTTCTCCCGCCGACTATAATCATGCAATCTGCCCAGTTTGCAATTTCGCAGGCTTCCTGTTGGCGGGATACAGTTGCAGCACATATGGTGTTCCTATACTCTACACCGCTGAAACGCTCCTTAATACGGCTTAGTATATCCTCAAAAACAGGCGGGGGAAAGGTTGTTTGCGCCACTACCAGAGCATCGTTTAGATTGTCCGGTAGGTTTTTAACTTCCTCTGCGCTGTCGAGTATATACACATCGCCTCGGCACCAGCCCGCAGTGCCTATTATTTCGGGGTGTTTTTCATCCCCTATGAGTATAACCGGCTTGCCATTTTTGCTATACTCATACACGCTCTCGTGTAGACGCTCTACGAAAGGACAGGTGCAGTCTACAGTTTTAAGTGCGGTTTTTTCAGCCTGTTCCAGTATTTCTTTGGAAACGCCATGGCTGCGTATTACAAGTACGGCGCCTCTTGCATCCTCAACCTTATCGACTTTTTTTATGCCCTTGCTGTGTAAATATTCAACAGCGGAAGGGTTGTTGATAAGGTCGCCCAGCGAGCGGCATTCAAGCCCCTTTTTAGCGCATAGCTTAGCTGTTTCCAGCGCCTTGTTTACCGCAAGCCTGACTCCCATACAGAAGCCGGCGTGTTTAGCTACAATGAGCAAACAGGTTCCTCCAAAGATTACAACAAAAATGATTTTTCGTCAATGTATAAAAAATGCTATGTTTATATATATTATACACTTTTTGCCTGCTTCCTGAGCATGTCGGTATGTATATGTATTCTATCCATAAGCATATTACAGGAGTCCTTGCATGTGCCGTGCTCAAGTATGTCATCGTAGGGTATTTCATCTCCCACATATATTGTGGTGGTTTTAAAGGGCATAGGCTTTCTATCAAAATACACAGGTATAATGGGCACCTTGCTTCTAAGCGCTATTATTCCGACACCGGTTCTCATATCATCAAGTACATGCGTTTCTTTGCGAGTGCCCTCCGGGAATATGCCAAGTACATGTCCCTTTTTTAGTACATTTATACACGCGCGCATTGCTTTCATATCTGTGCTGTCGCGCACTACGGGTATCATGTGTAGCCCATCAACAAGCCAGCGAAGTATAGCGTTTTTGCGCAAAGAAGCCTTGCCTAAAAAGCGTATTTCATGCCTTTTGGTATAGCTGGCAATTAAAAGAGGATCCATCATGCTCTGGTGCGTGCTTGTTATTATAAATGGAGCATCTCTTTCCAGTTTTTCTCTGCCTATGCATTTTGAGTGGTACACGAGAAAGCTGAATATACGTACCACAAATCTTGCGAAAGTATAAAGAGGCGTCTTTTCAGGTGTATGTTTTTTTTGTGTTTTATTTTCCATATACAGTGTTTACCCTATCCAAAATCGCTTGAAGAGAGCTTTCAAAGTTTAAATCGCTGGTATCAAGCAAAAACGCATCATCAGCCTGCCTTAGCGGGTCATGCTCTCTTTTTGTGTCCTGCTCATCCCGCTTTATTAAATCTTCCAGTATAGTTTTATAGTCTGCCTCAACACCTTTATTTTTAAGCTGCTCAAAACGCCTAGCTGCTCTTACTTCAGCTGAGGCGGTTAAAAATATCTTTACAGGGGCGTTAGGTAGCACCACAGTGCCTATATCCCTACCATCCATAATAACGCTCTGTTTTTGGGCTATTAATCGCTGCCTTTCAACAAGGTATTTGCGCACTTTTGGGAACATTGATACTGTAGATGCCGCAAGCCCTATATTTTCAGCGCGTATGGCTTCTGATACATCTTCGCCGTTTAATAGTGTTACTTGCATACCGTCTTCAAACTTAACATCAACAAGCGCTAAACCTTTTTCGCAGATGTCGGATACTTGTTTTTCGTCATCAGGTGATATGCCAAGCCTTATAGCGGCAAGACCAACCGCCCTATACATGGCGCCTGTATCTATGTGCAATATATTTAGACGCTTTGCAATAGCGCTTGAAAGGCTTGTCTTTCCAGAGCTTACAGGACCGTCTATAGCTATCAACATATGGGGGCAGGAGCTTTTCATGCTTTATTTAGCCATCTCCTGTGTTAGATCCCAGCCTGCCAGTATTGCGTTTTGATGTGATACCGCATAGGGACCTACGCTTTCTGCAAGCTTCATCTCCCTTGGGTAGTGTATGCATATATGACCTGTTAGGTTGTTGTTTGGATTATGGTCTACTTCATGACCGCGGCTATGTGTTGAAGCCATATATACTCTGCCGTCGCTGAATATTATCCATACGGGACGGGGAGTCCAGTTGTCTTTGCCGAGGGCTTTTTGCATGGTTGCGGTATCCTCAGCTGTTACGGGTTCGCCATCAGCATGGCTGCCGTTGCTGAACACGTGCACATTGTAGTGAAGACCGCTTATAAAATCGTATATGGTAACATCCGGAAGCCTGATGCTACGGGATTTGACTTCTTTATCCCATAGCGCAAAGCGCACTTCTTTTGCGGATGGGGCATTGAATGTCTTAGGCGTTGTATCTGCTTGTGTTGGAATTATGGGTTTTATGGGCGCTATTGGTACAGTGCCCTTACCTTTAGCCTGCGGAGAGTGTAGTTTTGCCCAAGTTAGGCTGCCTATTATGCTATCAGGCTTTAAATTGTTACTTTCTTGGAATGCCTGAACAGCAATTGCAGTAGCGGGACCGAATATGCCGTCCGCAGCGCCTTCAAGGAAACGTAAAGTTATAAGCTTTCTTTGCGCCTGTGCAACATCGCTGCCGCTTATGCCCATACTAAGGTTGCGGCTAAGTTCGCCCGTGGTTGTATCCTGCAGCGTTTGGGAGGGCACATTACTTGAAGCGTTTACGCTGTTAATAAGGCTTAAAGTATCCTGACCAGCAATGCCATCTGCTGAAAGATTATTCGCCTTTTGGAAGGAAGTAACTGCTTGAGCTGTCTGCGTGCCGTATATGCTATCCGCCGTACCTGTTAGATATCCAAGCGTAATAAGGCGGTTTTGGAGAGCTTGAACCTCATCACCCCTTGAGCCTATCTTAAGCAGCCCAAACACAGGTATATCTTCGGTTGCTGGAGCTGCCGGAGCGTCGGTTTCGGTTGTAAGTTTCTGCCAGTCGGCAGGTGGGCTTTTGCTGCCCGGTATGGCATCAGCGCTATATAGAGCCCTTTGCGTATACAAATCCGCTATGCCTGTGCTTGTAAAGCCGTTATTCCTCTGGAATTGGCGCACGGCGTCCATATCTTGGTTTTCATATACGCCATTGGGGGTGCGGTCATAATAGCCAAGTTCTATAAGCCTTTCTTCAAGGCGGGTTACTGCAAGCCCGCGTGTGCCGCGGTACATTACAATAACATTGCTCTCATTAAGCTCATGCACGGGAGAGCTGTCGCCGGGTGTTGGTGTTTTCATAGCGGCATTTAATGAAAGCCAGGTGAAGCTGTTCATCTTGCCGGTTTGCCTAATAGAATGCGCCTTTTGGTAGGCTTTAACAGCGTTTGATGTTGACCTGCCGTAATTACCGTCTATTTCCCCTTTATAAAAGCCTAGAGTTGTAAGCGTGTTTTGTAGGTCTGCAACCGCTTCGCCTTTATCGCCTATCTGCATATCGGGGTTCGGAACAGGGGGCAATATAGCGACAGATACTTTTCTGTTGTTAGCATTTCTCGGTTTGCCTTCATATATAAGTTTTTGCATTTCAGGAAGGGCAATGCCCGTTGCCTTATAGCCATTTTTGGTCTGGAAATCTTTAACCGCCTGTATTGTGGAGCCCCCGAATATACCATCCTCAGCACCTGAGTAGAAGCCTAGCTCTTTAAGCGCCTGCTGAAGTGCGGTTACTAGTGAGCCCGACACGCCTTGACCTAGGGTTTCGTATTTTACCCTTGCATCGCTATCATAGGTGAAGGATTCGCCAGGGAGATATTGCTCTGGGACATTTACATAATTGGCTAGAACAAAGCCTTGCCTGTCTTTATAGCGTACATTCAAGAAATCTCCCGATGTATTAAGTACCTCTATGCTGGCGCCCCTTGGTATGGTGGCAAGCCTAGTTGAGCGAATGGTGGCGCGCTTTCTAAGGTTTACAGAATCATTAGTGGTTGTAGTATAAGGGTATGTAGCTTCTCCTTCCTCCAAAGTGAAGGGCTGGCTTTGTATGGCTTCATTTGATAGAGAAGATATTTCAACGGGCTTATCATTCGCCTGAACGGGCGGTGCTGTTGCTCCCTTTGAAAGCACAGTAAGGCTGTTAAGAGCCTCATATGTTTTTTGACCAGCTATGCCGTCTGCCTTTAATTTATTTGCACGCTGAAAATCCCTAACGGCGTTTTTAGTATTATTGCCATATTTACCGTCTACCTTACCGGTATAGTAGCCAAGCTCTTTAAGACGGCTTTGCAGGTTTTCAACCGGAAGACCGCTATCTCCCGGACGCAGTATTTCAGCTGATATTGAAAGCGTTTTTATATTGGTGCGTTTACCCCTTGAATTAAGCGGATTTTCTTCGTAAAGGTAGCGCTGGGTTTCAGGATCGGCTTCGCCTGTTACAGTGAGCTTGTTTTTATCTTGGAATGAAGAAACAGACTTTTCTGTCGCGGGACCGTATTTACCGTCTACTTTTTCCGTGTGAAAGCCAAGCTCCTTAAGAGCCTGCTGGAGCGATGTGACATGTTCGCCGGAGGAGCCCTTAGATAGACCTACATATTTTGTGTATACATCCATTTCCTCGGGCGGAACTACGGAAGATTGAAATTGCGGAAGCTCCCTTTGCAGCAGGTTTTTAAGAATATAACCTGTTTTACCTTCGAATATTACTATATAGTGCAGATTATCATCGCCAATTACAGCAACAGCTGAGCCTGATTGCACCTTTGCAATCTCGCTTTTGCTATTATTGGTGTTGCTAACAAGTGGCGCGATTTGACTTGTATAGGCAACAAAGGGATATTCACTAGAAGTATATGCAGAAAAAGCCGTACTGATAAGTGCAATAATAACTATAAGCACAATATTTCGGCGAAAAGCGTATTTACTCATAGGAAGCCTCCAGTAATTCATATAGTAAGTATTCTAATGCAGAATCAAGCTACTGTCAAGAAAAACGACGTTTTACCGTTACAACAGCGCACTTTTTTGGGCGCGGTCGCGCGATACGGATATGTAAAAGGGCTCATCGTCTATTTTATTGCCGAAAGCATCTTTGCCGTCTACAAGATAGCGGTTTATGCATATAGTGTCATTATCGCTTGCGGATATGGATAAGAAGCCGGTTTGCAGTACTGGTCTTGAAAGACGCTTACTCATATAATGTTTAACCGTGCTGTGTAAATCCTTGTCTATATTGTTCCAAGGGAAGGTGCCCCTGCAGAAAGGGTCTGCAGCCCCTTGGAGACCCGCCTCATCTCCATAATATATGCATGGTACGCCGGGAAGCGCGGTGATTAATTCTAGCATATTCTTAAAGCGTGAAACCGCAAGCTCACGCGTTTTCGGGTGCAGACGCATTTTGCCCCTATCTGCATGAGCTATGCTGTTGTACTCGTGTTCGCAGAGCACATTAAGTATGCGCGCTCTGTCGTGGCTGCCCAATAGGTTCATAGTAGAATAGAAAAATGGAGTTGGATAGTTTTCTTGTAAGGATTGTATTAACCTTACGGTTCTGATAGCGTCCCATGAACCTATTAGGAAATTAATAAGCGCGTCGCGCAGGGGGTAGTTCATAACGCTGTCAAGCGTATCACCAAGGCAGTAGCAGCGCATTTGACCGTAGGCAACTTTATGGCTTGCGTCCTCCCATACTTCGCCAAGTAGTATGCTGTTTTCGTCTTCCTGTTTTACGGATTTCCTTAGCTTTCTTAAAAAATCCATGGGGAGTTCATCCGCCACATCAAGCCGCCAGCCAGCAGCGCCTTTATTAATCCAGTGCCTTGCGACACCTTTTTCCGACATTATAAAGTTTTGGAAAGTAGTGTCGTGTTTATTTACCTCGGGAAGTGTGGGTATGTTCCACCAGCAGGCATATTCATCGGGGAATTTACGGAAAGCGTACCAAGAGTAGTAATAAGAATCTTTGCTCTCGTATGCGCCTACGGAATCGTAGTTTCCGTATCTATTGAAGTATACGCTGTCCTCTCCCGTATGGCTGAACACGCCGTCGATAATTACACGCATGCCGAGCTTTTCGGCGCTATCGCACAAGGAAGAAAAGTCTTCCTCGGTGCCGAGGATAGGGTCTATCTGCATATAATCGCCGGTGTCGTAGCGATGGTTGCTCCTAGCCTTAAAAATGGGGTTTAGGTATATTATGCTTATGCCAAGGTCCTTTAGGTAGGGCAATTTTTCTTCTATGCCCTTTAGGTTTCCGCCGAAAAAGTCAAAGGCGGTGTTATCGCCGCTCCTGGAGTCGGGTATTACAAGGGGAGTGTCGCCCCAGTTTTTATGGAGAATTACATCTTTCCTATTGCTTTTTGGCATATGTGTCCTATGAAAGCGGTCAGGGAATATCTGATACATAGTGCCTTCTCTTAGGAAGGCGGGAGGCATATATTTTTCATCGTAAACGGTTATCTGAAATGATGGAGGTTTATGGCTGTATACGGTGCCTTCACCGCCCAGCCCATCATGCGCATTACCGTAGTAGCTTATATTGCCTTTTGAATCCGCTATGGTAAAATCATACCAAAATAGGGCGGGTTTATCGGGAAGCTTTATCTCCACCTCGTAACAACCGTTGCCTATATGGGGCATGGGATAAAAATGTTCCTTTCCCTGCCAGGTGCGTAGTGTTACCGAAAGGTTCGAAAGCGAAGCGAAGAAGCGAATAGTAATCTTGCTTGAGCATATTTGAGCGCCTATATGGCTTCTACATTGTAAGGACCTTGAGTTGTGGTATAGTTGCATCAATTACCTCCATTGTTTTCTAAATAGTGGGGGCATATATCTTTAAGGGCACAGCTTGAACAAAGCGGGTTTCTTGCCTTGCAAAGCTCCCTTCCATGGTGGATTATTTTGAGGTGCATACTGCTCCATTCTTCTTTTGGAATGTTTTCCATTAGCTGTTCTCTGGTTTTTTCCACAGTATTTGCATCCGCAAGCTTTAGCCTATTTGATACTCTGAAAACATGCGTGTCAACAGCTATTGCCGGTACACCAAAGGCGTGTGAAAGCACTACATCAGCGGTTTTTATGCCTACGCCGGGAAGCGTCATAATTTCCTCATAGGTTCTTGGTACTTCCCCGTCAAATTCTTCAACAATTATTTTTGCTGTCATTACAAGATTGCTGGCTTTTGACTTAAAACCGCAGCTTTTTACATAGGGGTAGAGTATCTCAGGTGTGGTATTTGCCATATCATACACGGTTGGAAAATCCCTAAATACTGCGGGGGTAACCTTGTTTACCTGCTTATCCGTTGATTGGGCGGATAATATGGTTGCTACAAGCGTTTGATAGGGGTTGCTAAAATTAAGCGAGGGCTTTACACCTGGATACATATCCCTTAGCGTTTGAAGTACCTTATCTATTTTCGGGTTATATTTCGGCATTATTCCATCACCACATAGCTTGAGGCGTGGAGGAATTCATCAAACAGTTCGCGGTTTTTTTGAAAGTCTATAAGCTGTGCAGCTCCGCCGTAGTAGTTGTAAGCCCTAGCGGTATCATCAAAGGGAAGGCGGCACTGCTCAACCTTTGTTCCCTTAAGACTATATGCAATATTAAAAGCCTCAAGTATCTCAGCTGCGGTTAAGTTTGTATATAATATGTTGTCTAGTACGGAGTTAAGCAGCTTTTCAGCGTCCTCGTAGGATATATCCGCAAGGCTGTCAGCTATGTTTGAAAGCACGGTCCTTGTGCGGAAAGTGCGGCCATAATCCTGCTTTTCGCCGTTTGATGCGGCAACCTTTCTCATGCGCATATATATGACTGCTGCATGGCCTTTAAAAAGGTATTCGCCGGCATTTGCCATTTTAGGAACGGTACTGGTCGGGGCAATAGCATACCTGCGCAGATAGCTGGCTTCGGCATTTGTTACATTAAGGCGAACGCCGCCGCAGGCATCCACTATAGATTGCACTTGGCTCCAGTCCATAAGTATATATTTTTCTATATTTATTCCAAAGTGCAGGCTTATGGTTTCAACAAGTGCGGGAACGCCAAATTCCTTAGCTATGTAGGTAAGCCTTCCGGGGGCACCATCAGGGTGCATAACCAGCATATCTCGTATTAGGCTTGTTACCATAACCCTGCCTGTGCCTTCATCTATAGTAAGTAACACCATTCCGTCAGAAAAGCTTAGGTTACTAAGCTTTGCCCCCCAAGAATCCATGCATATGAGCAAGTAGTGGTGCATACCCTTTGGGGTTTTGGTAAGCTCTTCTTTGGTTAGCACATCTATAAGCTCCATTGCCTTTTCCTTTTGGGTGGCAATAGTGCTCAGGGGAATTAGTGTTAATACTAGCAAAATACACAGAAAGCGTTTCATATATACTCCATTTCTATATAATCTGTCTTTCAAATTGTTCGCGGTATTTAAGTAAAAAATATAGCGAAGCGGCTCTTAAGGGAAAGGTAAGCGTACCGCTTATAAAGCGTATGGGGTTAAAAGAGCGGTACAATACCCACAAAAGCAAGGTGTTCATACCCGCGTGTACTATAATCGTTATTACTAGTTGGCATAATATGCTTTTTTTAAGCATATCTTTTTTATCCTTTGCTACAGGATTAAGAAACAAGCCGTATATAGCGCTTTCTACCATGGCAAGCAAAGCGAAAAATATGTTGAAATACTGCATATGGCTTATTAAGTCCGCTAGTGTTCCAACAAAAACAGCTCCACCAACGCCAAATAACATACCCGAAAGCACAACAGGCAGGTAACCTAAGTTGAGCCTGAAGAAAGGTGTGTTTATCCCGACAAATTTTTCGAGCACTATGCTAAGTGCGCATAGCAGGGATAGTATAACAAGCGTTTTTGTAGAGCTAAGAAGACCGTGTCTTTTTGTAGTCATCTATTTACCTCATAATGCTCAAGGGATACATTCGCTTCCTTAAAGAATAATGTTGAAAATTCATCTGGATAGGGGTTTTCATATACCACTCTTACTATGCCGGAGTTTACTATTATCTTAGCGCATACAGAGCAGGGCTGGTGCGTGCAGTAAAGGGTTGCACCGTCTATAGATATGCCGAGCCTAGCCGCCTGTATTATGGCGTTCTGCTCAGCGTGTATGGCATAGCACAGCTCTTGGCGGGTGCCGGAAGCTATGTTCAATTCATCACGCAGGCAGCGCCCTTTTTGTTTGCAGGTTTCTATGCCCGCCGGAGCGCCATTATAACCGGTAGTCATTACGCGTTTATCCTTTACGATTATAGCTCCTATGTTTCGTCCTTCACGGTAACAGCTAGACCATGTCGCAACAAGATGAGCCATCTGCATAAAGCGGTGATCCCACTTATCCATGTATACCTCCTATGGTAAGTGAGTGGAATTATATCATCAAAACATAAGCACTGCAAGAAAACCTCCTGCCAAGGGGCAAGAGGCTTTTTAAATAAATGCTGTATCTTAGTCTTCCAAAGAAAAAGCGTCCTTACCGACACCGCAGAGCGGGCATACCCAATCTTCGGGGACATCTTCAAACTTAGTACCTGCGGCTACGCCGTTATCAGGATCGCCTTCAGCTTCGTCGTATATATAACCGCATACATCACATACATACTTTAGGTAATCTGCCATGTTGTTCCTCCTTTTATGCTTTCCAAAGACCGTGCAGGTTACAGTAAGCGTAAACTGCCTTTACTTCATCGCCTTCAACAAGGGCGAAACTTACTTCGGGTGCGTCTGTGGGGTTTAGCGTTTTGCGTTGGTTGCCATATTTGCTCTCAAGCGCAATCCAGGGGATATAGTGTGCTTCTATCATGGGATGAGCCACGCTGCCTACCTTAACTGTAACCACATTGCCGTTTACTTCGTATACGGGCACATGTTTTTCCTGCGAGGCATCCTCTGTGCCAGGAACGATTTCCTTCATTTTTTGCCCGCAGCACATAATCGGTTTGCCTTTGTCTTCAACGAAAGCGATTATATTGCCGCATAGGTCGCATTTGTAAAATTTCATTGTTTTCCTCCTCACTGCTTGCTGTTTGTAGAATACTGTTAGTTTCCTTGTTTGTCAAGCCTTTATAAGCTTGACAAAGCTTCCATTCAAACCTACAATAACTGTATACCCGTTTTGGTGGAGGTTAAACCGTGCAAAATAATAATAAAATGAAAAACGCACGCCATATGGAGGACAAATCTCCCTTTTTTTTAGGCGGAGAGCCAGCCTCTACCAGCGAAAATGCCGGTGAGGGGTATTCTTTTATCCCTTCAGACGATTATAACCCAATTTACGACCCCTATTTTAATGAGCAGTCCTATAATTACGACTCTCCTGTGGATAAAAAAAGCAAAAGTACTCAAAAGCGCTCAAGCGGAACATGGTGGCTTGTTGCGCTTGTAAGCCTTGTTGCTATAGTGTTTATGGTTTTTACCATATATAAGGAATACGGTTATCAAAGCTCTTTCAATCAAAAGCTAGAATGGATGCAGCGAAACACCATATTTGACGGTGTATTCATAGATGGAGTGCATGTAGGCGGGCTTGATAAGCAAAGCGCTATAAACGCTCTTAAGGGGAGCGCTCATACAAGGACAAATAATATGAACATGAGCGTAAATATAGACGGTAAAACATGGCTAATTACGGATAGAGAAATTCCTTTTAAAACCAACCTTGAAAGCGTTGTGGAAAAAGCCTATTGTATAGGCAGGCGCGGCTTTATATGGAACAAAGAAAACGGCGATACTCCTTTTGAAACGCGCTTTTTGCATACCCAGCAGACAATACGGGACAAGGCGTATTTAAGCACTGAAATATCCTATAATACGGCGGATGTTAGACGCATCAGCGATGAAATTTCGTCTCAAATAAACAAACAGGCTGTAAACGCTGTTATATCCTCTTTTGATTATAATACCAAGAAGTTTACAGTAACGCAGGATGTAAAGGGCGCTGAGCTCAACACCGATGAACTGTACAGAGAGATACTCAGCAACCTGCAAAAAGGGGATTATAACGCGCAGATAAATCTTTCTTCTACCCCCTTAATGCCGCAGGTTACAAGCGTTGAACTACAGAACGGCTTTTCTAAGCTATCAGAGTACAGCACCAAGACAACCAACGATAATAAACGCAATGTAAATATATCCCTTGCAGCAAAGGCAATAAACGGCACATGCGTAATGCCTGGGGAAAGCTTCTCCTTCAATAAAGCTACAGGTGAAAGAACTCAGGAAAAGGGTTATATGCCCGCTCCTGCAATTTCAGGAGGGGTAAGCCTTGATGAAACGGGCGGCGGAGTATGCCAAGTTTCATCAACGCTGTTTAATGCTGCGGCAATCGCCGGAATGACTATAATAGACAGAAGCCCGCACCCATGGCCATCTAACTATATAGACAAGGGGCTTGATGCAACCGTAAACTGGCCAAACCTAGATTTTGCTTTTAGGAATGACAAATCAACCCCGGTGTTTATAGTGGCTTCTTACAAAAGTCGCCAAATTACAGTTGAAATGTACGGTATGCAGACAGGCGCAGGGGAAAGTATACGCCTTGAAACTAAGCTGATAAGCACCAATAAGCCGCCTGATGAACCTAAATATGTACAGAATACGCTACTTGCGCCCGGCACTATAAGGCAGACCAAGAAGGCAAGGACTGGTTATGTGGTAGACACATACCGTGTATATCTTAGAAATGGGCAGGAATACAGGCGTGAAACGCTATGCACTTCCAACTATCGACCAATACAGCAGGAGATTGAGTATAACCGATGAAAAAACAACTTACAAAGGGCGAAATAAGAAGGCAGCAGATACTCTCAAGCGCCGAGAGGCTTTTCTGTATGCATGGATACGATAATACTACCATAGATATGATACTGGCTGAGTTGGGCTGTACAAAGGGCAGTTTCTATCATCACTTTACAGGTAAACCCCATGTGCTGGAGGAAATCGCCAATGACAGGGTGAGGCGCAGCTTTGAGCGCTATAAGGCTCAAAATTATGCTGATAATATCGCCAAGCTAAATGGGCTTTTGCAACATGCTTCGCCATTTCAAATGTATGAGGCGGATTTCCTTGCGGTGCTTATGTCGCTTATAATAAAAAAAGAATTTGCCGATATTTTCTATGTTGTAAAACTTGAGGGCAAAAAACTTTTCTTTCATGAGCTTATAGAATTGCTTAATGCTCTAAAAGAGGAGGAAAAGGCATATTGGCGAGAAGAAAAAATACCCTCCCTTATGTGGGAGGTGCATATGGGCTTTATACTAAACTGCCTTTCAGATGTGGTAGATAGCTTTAAGGGCGATGAAAGCTTGGAGAATATACTATTCCCGCAGCTATCCGCAAGCCGTTTTATGTGGCAGCGTCTGCTAGACCTACCCTTTGGCGCAGTTTACATTAGCGAGCTTAGCGAACTTGTAAATATATACGAGCGCGCATTTTCGAGCCTAAACAGCATGTTTCCTCCGCATGGATTAAATATACAGACGGTTATTAAAGCTTCCGAAAAGGGCGGTACTCTATGAAAACAACCATACAAAAAATACTTATTGTAGTTTTGGCTTTGGTTTGTTTTACAGTAAATGTCCAAGGAACAGAAATAATAGTTACATTCGGCGGGGACTGCACACTTGGCAGTGAAGACAAATTTTGGCAGAAAGATTCCTCTTTTATTCAGCATATAGAAAAATATGGTTTTGAGTACCCCTTTGTAAACCTTAAATCTATATTTGAGAGCGATGACATTACCATTGTAAACCTAGAGGGTGTTTTTCACGACTCAAAGCGCGGTAAGCTTAATAAGACATATAATTTTAGAGCCCCCAGCACATATGCGCAGATACTCCCACTTGCGAGTATAGAAGCTGTAACCCTTGGCAACAACCACAGTATGGATTATGATAAACATGGTTTTGAGGCTACCACTGCCGCGCTTGACAATTTCGGGGTTGAATGGTTTGTAAACTGTAGATATACAAACAAAGGATATTTGTACCAGAAAAATGGCGCGAAGATAGGCTTTGTGGGTGTATATATAGGGGACTGGAGACGGCAACCCTCGCTTGTGCGTGATACGATTGATGAACTTAATTCTCAAGGCGCAAAGGTGATTGTAGGTATAATACATGGGGGAACGGAGTATTCCCTCCGCCACGATACTAACCAAGAGAAAATGGCGGATTGGCTTATTAAAGAGGGGGTAAGCGTGGTAATAGGGCATCACCCCCATGTGGTGCAGGGTGTGGATATAAAAGGCTCAAGCAGCATAGTGTATTCGCTTGGCAACCTTGCGTTTGGCGGGAATGATAAAATAAAGGAGCAGGCAGGAGATGCGCTTTTGGCAAGGACAAGTTTTTATTTTGATGCTGTTGGCAACTACACAGGGCATAGAACATGGCTTATACCCATACATCCGTCAAGTGTAGGCGGATTAGTCAACAACTACCAGCCCATTTTAGCAAACGCTGAAGAGGCAAATCGTATATTATCCGTAGTTCAAAATGACACTCCTTTTACGCTAAGCCCCTATGTGCTGGGCGAAGGCTGCGTGCTTCCTTTTGTGCCTGCTGGCGGAACAATAAACTGATGAGGTGAAATATGTATAAAATACTAAATAAGGAATATCTAAACAAAACAGTCGCGCGCATAAGCGTACATGCGCCCTTTATAGCGCAAAAGGCTAAGGCGGGGCAGTTTATAATACTGCGCTCGTATGAAAATTCCGCGAGGATTCCATTCACCATAGCCCGTGCGGATACAAATACAGGCAGCATAGATATAATATACCAGATAGTAGGTGGGGGCACGCTTGAACTTGATAGTCTATCAGTTGGCGATAGCCTAAATGCACTAGTGGGACCTCTTGGCAACCCTACTGAAATAGAGGGTATAAACTACGCCTGTGTTGTAGGCGGTGGGGTAGGCACTGCGATAGCCCTTCCCATAGCCGAAGCGCTTCATAAACAGGGCACTAAGGTAGACAGCATTATAGGCTTTAGAAATAAAGAGCTTGTAATATTAGAGGACGAGTTCCGCAACATTTCGGATAATCTATATGTACTTACAGATGATGGAAGCTACGGAGCTAAAGGCTTTGTTACAAATGGGCTTGAGGATAATATACTATCCGGCAAAAAATACGATAGGGTGTTTACCATAGGCCCCCTACCAATGATGAAATTTGTAAGCCTGCTTACAAAAGAACATAATATACCCACTACCGTTTCTATGAACTCTATAATGGTAGACGGTACGGGCATGTGCGGCGGCTGCAGGCTTACCGTGGGCGGTGAGATACGCTTTGCCTGTATAGACGGCCCTGATTTTGACGGTCATAAGGTGGATTTTGATGAAGCAATAAGCCGCTCAAAAATGTTCAAGGAAAGCGAAACAAAAAGCCGCGAATATGCCTGTAATCTCTATAAGAAGGAGATATGATATGAAAAACATAAATAAAGTACCCATGCCAGCACAAGCGCCTGATGTGCGCATAAATAATTTTAGCGAAGTAGAGCTTGGCTACACAGAGGATATGGCGATAGAGGAAGCGAAGCGCTGTATAAACTGCAAGCACAAGCCATGTGTATCCGGCTGCCCTGTGGGGATTGATATACCTGCATTTATAAGCAGAATAAAGGACGGAAATTTCGCTGAAGCTTTTAATATTATTAGCGAGGATAGCGCTCTACCTGCTGTATGCGGAAGGGTATGCCCGCAGGAAGCGCAGTGCGAAAAATATTGTGTAAGAGGTATAAAAGGGGAGAGCGTTGCCATAGGCAGGCTTGAGCGCTTTGTAGCCGATTGGAACATGCAGCATGGCGATGAAGCCGTCCATGATATTGTTGAAAACGGGCATAAAGTTGCGGTTGTAGGCTCAGGACCAAGCGGACTTACCTGTGCTGGAGAACTTCGCAAAATGGGCTATGAAGTAAGCGTGTTTGAAGCACTTCATGAAGCAGGCGGCGTGCTTGTATACGGTATACCCGAATTTAGGCTCCCAAATGATATTGTACATAGGGAGATACAATCCCTAATAAGCATGGGGGTAAAAATAGAATTAAACATTGTTATAGGTCGTACATTTACTATTGACGATTTGTTTTCGCAGGGCTTTAAGGCTGTGTATATAGCATCCGGCGCCGGTTGCCCTAAATTTATGGGTATACCGGGCGAAAACTTAAACGGAGTACTTAGTGCCAACGAATACTTGACCCGTATAAACCTAATGCAAGCATATAAGGAAGATAGCCATACTCCCGTGCTTCGTGGCGAGCATGTTTGTGTAGTGGGTGGCGGCAATGTGGCGATGGACGCTGCGCGCTGTGCAAGGCGTATGGGTAGTGAGGTTTCAATAATATATAGGCGTAGCCGCAGCGAGCTTCCAGCAAGGCTGGAGGAAGTACACCATGCAGAGGAAGAAGGCATAAAGTTTTATTTCCTCCATAACCCTGTAAGGGTGATTGGCGATGAAAACGGCTGGGTAAGCGGAGTTGAATGTATTAAAATGCGCCTTGAAGAAGCGGATTCTTCCGGTAGGGCTAGACCCGTGCCCATAGAAGGCAGTGAAACGGTAATAAAAGCAGATATGTTTATACCCGCGCTTGGCACTAACCCCAATCCTCTTATTGTGCGTACAACTGAGGGGCTTAAAGCTGAAAAATGGGGCGGAATAATTGCTGAAGAAGGCAGTGGCGCGACATCAAGAGATGGTGTGTTTGCAGGGGGAGATGCGGTAACAGGTTCTGCAACAGTAATACTCGCCATGGGCGCAGGCAAGGGCGCAGCAAAAGCCATAGACGAATATATTAAAGATAAGTATTCATAGACTCTGCAATAGCTACATGCGAATAAAAGCCTTAATTATACATATATTACTAATGCTTGATCTTATTACAAAGGCTTGCTTTTACGATGCTGATATGGTACTTATTCCATCAATATTAAAACTTGAAGGGCATAAGAATTACGGCATGGCTTTCAGTATGTTCAGTAATAATCCTGCATATATAACAGCATTTGTCGCGATACTCACAGCCTGTCTGCTATATGTGTTTATAAGATACAGTCATGAAAACAATATGCTTTCATATGGGATAACTCTTATGTTAGCAGGCTCTATTGGTAATCTAATAGATAGGTTTGTGCATGGCTATGTGATAGATTTTATTTGTCCTCTGTTTGTGGACTTTGCCGTATTCAATATTGCGGATAGCTTAATAGCTATAGGCGCTGCGATTAGCTGCATATATATTCTTATGAATTTAGAAAGAGAAAATGGAAAAGCGTGTAATAGCAAAAGGCGATAGGCTGGATAAAGAAATAACTGACGAAAATCTAAGCCGCTCTCAAGCTGCCAAGCTAATAGTTTCAGGCAGCGTATCTGTGGGTGGAAAAAAGGAGTACAAACCTTCGTACAAAACCTCTGCGGGAGATATAATTGAAGTTTTAATTCCCAAGGAGCAGCCGAAGGAAATTTTACCTGTGGATATTCCGATAAATGTAATATATGAGGACGAATACCTTGCCATAATAGAAAAGCCCGCAGGGCTTATATGCCATCCGTCAGATAGCACAAGCGAAATGACTCTTGTTAATGCACTGCTAAGCCGCTTTTCTAAACTATCCGATATTGCAGGGGAGGATAGGCGTGGCATAGTACATCGCCTAGATAAGGAAACTAGCGGTATTATGCTTATTGCGAAGGATAAAAAGAGCCATGTCCTACTTTCAAATATGTTTAAAAAAAGGCAGGTTGATAAGCGATATATAGCGCTTGTGCAGGGCGGGTTTCCAGAGCTTTCAGGCACAATAGACGCCCCAATAGCGAGGAGCTTAAGGGATAGAAAAAAGATGGCGGTAGTAGAGGGTGGAAGAGAGGCTATTACCAACTGGCGTGTTATTAAAGAATACGGCGCAAAAACAGCGCTTGAAATACAGATAATTACTGGAAGAACGCACCAGATAAGGGTGCATATGGCGCATATACACCACCCTGTGCTTGGTGATGATATGTATGGTTTTAAAAAAGCTCAGAAGGCAAATAGGCTTATGTTACATGCATGGTATTTATCATTTGAGCATCCTATGTTCAAAAAAAGGCTTACATATACATGCAAGCCGGATAATGGTTTTTTAGTGCCTGAAAGTTTTTATGATGAGTATAAGGAACATTTCATTTGATTTTTCTAGTGTATTGCCTATATCTACCTGAGATAAGCTGTGAACTTTAGTGTAATCTAACTTTATGAAATGGGCTAAATATTTGTACCACAAAGTATTGCAATTAAATATGGATAATGAAAAACAGCTCACATATGTATGCAAGCTGTATAGCGGTTTATTATAGAGTCAATTATAGTTTTTCAATCATTAGGAGGCAGGGGAGAAGTTTTAGTAAGCCCAAGCAATTCGCTTACAGTCACCATCTCAAAGCCTCTTTCTTGGAACACGGGTAGTATTTTCTTAAATGCCCGCATATCTTTATTATTTGAGTGAAGCAATATTATGCTGCCATTTTTGGTTTTGCGCAGTATTTCATCAGCGTCTGTAGTGTCTATATTCCAGAATATGGCATGCATATAGCCCGCATCCCTTACGGCCTTCGCAAATGAAGATTTTGTCCCCTTATGCCTGCCCGCGCCGAATGGAAAACGAACAGTATTTAGCTCGTAATCCTGTCCAACACATTCCGCAAGGCGTTTTTCCATGTTCTCGAGCTGGCGTACAATCCTATCCCTGCTGGCTTTTTCAAGGTTAATATGGGTGTTGCTGTGGTTGCCTATCTCATGTCCCTCATTTATCACTCTAAGCCATAATTCCCTATCTTCAGGTAGCAGGTTTACACCTATAGGGTAAAAAGTAAGCTTGCAATTATATTCATTTGCAACATCTAAAAACTCAGGCAATAATTCCCTGCTGTACCAATCGTCTATGGTTATTGCGATTTTTGCAACATCTTCGCTGCCGCAAGAAAAATGGTTTATATGCCTTTCTGCGCCCAATACTTCATATGTTCCAAGTATAGCAAATATTGCAACAACGAATGCTACTATGCGCTTAGCTAAAATTCCTCTAATTTTAATAACAATCCCCTCCTCCGAGCGATTATATTACCGCCTTGTGCATATGTCAACGTATTATACAGCAACTTTTACAACAAAAAAAACAATAATAGCAATTTACATTGTAAATAAATTGAGGTAAAATATATACAATATAGTATAGGATTGGCTTTTGTACCGATATATTTTAACTTTTGTTATAATATATAAAAAATTTAAAGGAGTGGATTATCTTGAAAAACAAAGCAATGAAGTGTTTATTACTGGTAATGGCATTTGCTATGTTGTTTACATCAGTTGTGGTTGCTGAAACTCAAACAATACAGTTAATGCATTACATGGGTGAAAAAACTAAACGCGATGGCTTGGATGCTCTTGTTAAGCTGTTTGAAGAGCAAAATCCCGGTATCAAAATTGAAGTTGAAGGTGTTGATGCTGCAACATACATGACAACATATCAAACGCGTATGACAAGCAATGATGAGCCTGATTTCTATTTTGGCAAACCGAGGAACATGCTAGAACTTGTACTTGCTGGAAAGTTTTTAGACATAACTGATGAAGCTTTCCTCGACAATCTATTGCCTGAACTGGTGGAAGAATGCTCCGTTGATGGGCGTGTGTTCGGGTTCCCAATGGATGCGCAAGTAAAAGCAACATTCTATAACAAAAACCTTTTTGCAGAGCACGGCGTCGAGGTTCCAAGGACGCTTGATGAGTTTATTGAAGTGCTTGACTACTTTAATTCTAAAGAAATTTTGCCCTTAATCCATGGATACAACAATGTAAACTGTGTTTTCCATGAATTGGATGCATTCTTAACAGCGCAGGTTGTTGTTGAAAATGAAGCTGATTTATGGGTAAAAGCTCAGAGTGGGGATATTAAACTTGCCGAGTCCGAAGTAATGAAAGAAGCCATGAGTATATACGCAAAACAGGCAGACTACTTTGATGTTGGTGATTTTTCACTGGATCAGCCTACCGCAATTGCGGATTTTGCAGCAGGCAAAAGACCCATGTTTACAAATGGTGGATGGATTATGGGGGATGTACTTGTAGCCGCTCCCGAAGGTACTGAATTTGGAATGTTCCCAACGCCGTGGTCAAATGAAGAAGAGAACAACAAGCTATGGGTAGGTATTGATGATGTGTTCCTTATTTCTGCAAAAACAGATAAAAAAGATGCCTGCCTAAAATTCCTTGAGTTTTTGGCAACTGATGAGGCAGCGGATATTTGGATGAACTATTCAAAACTTATGTCCTCCAATGTAAATGCGAAAACCGAAGATAAAGCCCCTTATATTCAAGCAATAGCAGCGGAGATAGAAGGTGGGAATGTAGTAGCCAAGGCGCTTGTGCCTGATTTAACTGCAGAGTATTCTCGCTCATTCCGTGCTATGCTCCAAAGCTTTGCTATAAGTGCTGACAAGAATGTCGATGAATTCCTTAATGATTTAGATTCCGAACTAGAGTACATTAGAGAGTAGAAATAACAGCAGTCTCTATGCCTAGGCATAGAGACTGCTATGGAGTTATTATGAAGAAAAAATCAATAGTTGAGTTCAGTTTTTTATTTCCAGCTTTGGCATTGTTTATTTTATTCGTGTTATATCCTTTTATAGAGGGTATACCGATTTCGTTTACAAATTGGGATGGGCTTTCAGATAATGTAAAATATGTGGGGTTTCGAAACTATGTGCGCATGTTTAGTGACCGCCATTTTGTTAATGCAACAAGTAATACGCTCATATTTATGGTGATAGAAGTTGTATTTTCAAATTTATTAGGGTTGTTTTTTGCGTTATTGATTGCAAAGCCCTCAAGAAGCAACAATATCATTAGAACCATGATTTTTACTCCCTTCTGCTTGAGCCTTCTTCTATCTGCCTATGTATGGAAATATATATACAGTGATTTTTTCTATGGCGTGCTTGGAATACCAAGCCCCTTAGGGGATAAAAAATGGGTTATGGCAGGTCTTGCGAATATTGCGGTATGGCGTGACGCTGGTTATTGTATGGTAGTGTATATCGCTGCAATACAAGGAATAAGCAAGGAATACTACGAAGTAGGTGATATAGAAGGCTGTAATATCATTCAGAGATTTAGATATATTACTCTTCCTATGATAGGTCCTGCGATAACCGCAAATGTTACATTGTTACTATCATGGGGCATGAAGGTATTTGATTATCCTATGGCTGCTACAAGCGGTGGACCTGGGCGCTCATCAGAAACTGTTGCCATGCTCATATATGGTAACTTATTCACATATTTTAAGGCCGGTTATGGACAAGCGATAGCTATTGTGTTTACTATTTCTATATTTTTGTTGAGCTTTATTGTGTCTTATAATCTTAGGAAAAGGGAAGTAGAGTTATGATGAAAAGCCGTGGAAAAAATGTAGGAAAATTCTTTCATACAATATTAAAGTGGCTAATTGGGATAATATGTATAAGCCCTATGTATGTTGCGATAATATATTCACTTAAATCCAAGCAAGAATTAGCAGTAAATCGTTTCGCTCTTCCGGAGGTACTATATTGGGAGAACTTCAGCCAAGGCATAGTACAGTCGAATTTCTTCAATGCACTGAAGAACTCTTTTATTACAACTTCTTTAGCAACGATAATTCTTACCGTGATTTGCTCTATGGCTTCATACATAATAGCAAGAAAAAATAACAGTAAGTTTTATAATTCTGTGTATTTTATATTTGTAGCGGCTATGATAATTCCTTTCCAGTCAATACTTACGCCGCTTTATATTAATCTATTACGGTGGGGGCTGGTTAATTCTCTAATTGGTTTTGTATTGGCAAAATCCGGTTTTCAAGTTGCTTTTACGGTACTAATAATAACAGGCTTTGTAAAATCAATACCAAGAGAGCTTGAAGAGGCTGCTAATATAGATGGTGCGGGTCTATATCGTACTTATTGGCAGATAATATTTCCCCTTATGAAGCCTGTAATATTTACAAGCGTAGTCTTAAATGCGCTAAACATATGGAACGACTTTCAAATATCAGTAACAATATTACAAAAACAATCGGTTCGAACCTTGCCATTAACACAATATTTTTTCTTTGGAGAAAACAACTCAGAGCTTGGTTTAGCCTTTGCTGTATTTGTTCTTTCAATGATACCTGTATTAACATTATATCTGAGCTTGCAAAAATATATCATAAGCGGAATTACTTCCGGTGCAGTTAAGGGGTGATTTGATAATGGATAGAAATTTGCCCGATATATTAAACGGTCATGATCTATCTGGCTGGAAAACAAAGCGTAGAACTGAAGTGCTGAATTTAATAAGGGAGTATCTTTTTGGTGGCATACCTGATGAAGAATCAATAAAAATAGATTTTAGAGTTGCAGATGAAAGATGCGATAATACTACAATGGAAGGGCAGACTATAAGAAAGACAGTTGAAGTTATCGCCAAAAGAAATGGTCTAGAATTTGTATTTACATTTGTGCTGTTTATACCTAAAAGAGCAGAGGCTCCTGTTCCTGCGATAATAATGATAGCAAATAGGGGAATATCAAATGCGGATCCTGCAAGGCATTTCCTCAGCGGCTTCTGGCCTGCAGAGATGATAGTATCAAAAGGATATGCAACTGCGGTATTTCTAACACAAAGTGTAGCGCCTGATTATGATGAAGGGTTTACAACCGGCTTTCATAGGCTTTTTCCGGAGCTTGTAAATAACCGACCTGATAATTGTTTCGGCACTATATCTGTTTGGAGCTGGGCTGTGAACAAGATATATGAATATCTTTCTCTTGACAGTATTATAAATGCTGATAAAATAGCTGTAGTGGGGCATTCAAGGGGTGGAAAAACCGCCCTTTGGGCAGGTGCTCAAAATGAAAAAATAGCCATGGTTGTTTCTTCCTGTGCAGGTTGTGCGGGAGATTCGCTTGCAAGGGGCGCGACAGGAGAGAAGCCTTGGCAGATTAACAAGCGTTTTCCCTATTGGTTCAATAATAACTATAAAAGCTTTGACCACAATCCGGAAATGTTGCCTTTTGACCAGCATATGTTGCTTGCGCTTATTGCTCCAAGACCGCTTTTCATAAGTGCCAAAACCTTGGACTCGTGGGCTGACCCAATGGGGCAATTCAATTCCTTAAAAGAGGCTTCCAAGGTGTATGAACTATACGGTATAAAAGGCTTAGCAGATGAACATTTCCCTAAACCAGATTTACCCATATCAGGTACACGTCTCACTTTCTCATACAGAACAGGAGAGCATGATCTGGATTATGAAGATTGGAACCGCATACTCGATTTTGCGGATATAAATTTATAATTAGAAATCAGGTTAAGGAGGTAGAAATGCTAAAAAGAGAAGTAAGAAATCTGGCAGATGGTGTTTGGATTATAAGTGACTATTTGCTTGATAATATGTACCTTGTAGTTGGAGAGGAAAAGGCTGCGCTAATTGACGCCGGAGCGGGTTTGGGTAATTTACCGGAAGTTATTGCAAGCATAACGGATAAACCTTTGGTAATATTGCTAACGCATGGTCATTTTGATCATATAGGCGGTGTCGGTTTCTTTGATGTACCTGCATATATTCATGAGGAAGATATGCCATTTACACAATATGATTCAGAGATATCTCTTTCTATATATAGTGAAGGCTTTGATCCTGCAAAAGCCCGTGAAGATTATGTGTTTTCAAGAGCGCCTGTGCGTAACCCTGATGCTACGAAAGAACAGCTTAAAGCACTACTGGTTGATTTGCCCTATAAGCCTTCTTTTGTGGGTATGAAAGGCGGACAAAAGTTCGACCTTGGCGGGCGTACTATAGAGGTAATTCACACCCCCGGTCACAGTAGAGGCTCTTGTTGTTTCCTGGACGATAAGAGCAGATTGCTTTTCACAGGTGATACTTGTAATGACAGTCTATTGCTGAACTTTCCACCATCGACCACAAGCGTCATGACATATCATAACGGTATGAAAAAACTATGGAGCCGCAAAAATGAGTATGATGCATTATGCCTCGGACATGACAGTTTAGAAATATTTGACAAAACAATAATTAACGATTATATTGAAGCAACAAAATTAATTATTGAAGGAAAGGCTTCTCAGTTCATTTCTTCTACCGCCCTACATAAGGGTACGGGCTTTAGGCATAAACGAGCTCTTGTATGGTTTGATCCTGAGCATATTAGGGATTAACTATAAATTTTTGGGGTAGATAACCCCTAAGAAAGTGAGGAAAGCTACATGAAACGTATTCTAAAACTGAGTTTGCTGGTTTTGTTGGTGCTATCGTTGGTGATTGTTTTTACCGGTTGTGGTAAAAAAGACGAGCCCAAAGAAACAAAACCCGTCGAAAAGAGCGAAGCAACTGAAGCGCCAAAGGAGGAAGAACCAAAGGAAGAAGCTTCGGCTAAAGAAACTACTGAGGACGAAAAAGTCACAATTCGCTATTGGAGCACCAACAGGCATGACAAGGCTTATATTGATGAAACTATAGAAAAATTCAACAAAGAAAATGACAGGATTTTCATCGATTATGAAGTCTATGCCGAAAACTTCTCACAGATGATAGACCTTGCATTCTCAACCGATTCTGCGCCTGATATTTTCCAACTACCCTTGCAGGTAAACGATACTGTTCCAAAGGGATATATTGCACCCTTGGACGATTTTATGGATGATGAATACAAGGCTCGTTTTGGTGAAAATGCATTTATCGAAGGTGTAAACATGGTTGATGGGAAAATCTACTCACTGCCATATACATCATCCGAATGCCGCTTGTTCTATAACCAAAGTATTTTTGAAAAAGTCGGAATAGAAGGACCACCTGCCTCGCTTGAACAAATGGTAGAATATGCAAAGAAAATCACCGACGAACTAAAGGGAGAAGGCATTTATGGATTTGCATGTAACTTCGCTTCTCCTGGTAGCTCCATACTGCGCAGTGTGGATCCTATAGTACAGAAATCCGGCGGTGTGCGCGAAGGCTATGATTTCAAAGCAGGCAAGTTTGACTTTTCAAGTTACAAACCCGTAGTAGAAGCGTTTAGAGAAATATTCAACGGCGGCTATGGTTTCCCCGGAAGCGAATCAATGAATATCGATCCACTGCGTACTCAGTTTGCTGCAGGTAAAATCGGAATGTATCTTTCAGTATCCCATGCTGAGCCTGGTGTTTATGCAACGCAATTTCCAACCGAGGAAAATTGGAACTGTGCTCAGGTTCCCAGTGTAGGCGGTGAAATCAAGGGTAAACAACAGCTTTGGTATGGTGGATATTATTACGGAATTAGCTCAAAAACGAAATATCCTCAGGAAGCTTGGGAAGTATTTAAGTACATCCACTCCGATGAGGTACTAAAGGGTTATTTTGAGGCTAACTTAGGCGAAGTTATGATTCCGACCGCCAAAGAAGGAGCAAATCCTCCGGAAACTTATATAAGAATGCCAGACCTCCAGATAAACGATAATGACGCCAACTGGCCTGCGCTTCCTGCTAATCTGGTTGTCGAAGGAAAACTCTATGCAGATGTATTTGTCGCCGCTATTTTTGGACAGATCGATGTTGATGCTGCTATTGAAGATTTGAACACTAGGTATAATGCCGCTTATGATAAGCTCGTAGATGAGGGAGCGGAACGAATAATCTACCCGAACTTTGATCCCATAAATCAAGACCTTTCTAAGTAATCTCATTCTTCTTGGGGCGAGGCAATATTGCCCGCCCCTCTTTAAAATGTAGGAGTGATTTAAAATGCGCAAAAAAGAAAATAAGCTATCAATGACATTGCATAAAATTAAGGAAGAACGAACAACTTATCTAATGTTATTGCCAAATTTAATTATGTTTGCGGTGTTCACTATCTATCCGATAGCATGGGCATTGAGCTTTATGTTCTACGAATATAAGGGGTTTGGTGAGAAAAAGTGGATAGGTCTAGATAATTTTATAAGGATATTTACTAGAGATCACGACTTTTGGGATTCTGTCATACACACTCTTGAATATGTCGGTTTGAAACTTATCTATACCTTGCCATTGGCATTGCTACTTGCAGTACTTTTACAGAAATCATGTCGTAGAAATTCAGTGGCGCAGTCGGTGATTTTTATGCCTACTATAATGTCCCAGGCAGTTATGGCATTGATTTTCTATTTAATTTTCAATACCTATAATGGATCTGCCAACCAATATCTGCAAAGCCTTGGGATAATAAATCAACCTATAAATTGGCTAGGTGTGAACTTGGCAATGGTAACAGTTATAATTGTTGCGGTTTGGGGTGGTATAGGAAACTATATGATATACTTCATTGCGGGCTTAACAGGTATGTTAGGCTACAATACATTTATGACACGAGAAAGGAAAAACGAGAGACCCTTTGGTATAATATAAATCATCAAAAATAACTATCAAGAAAGGATCTCTCAATGAAAAGTATAACAGAAGGAATGC
>JAAYRU010000027.1 GCA_012518615.1 Christensenellaceae bacterium
AGGTTGAAAAATGCGGTGGCGTTTCATATATACTTAAGCCTAGAAACCAGCGATAAGCCACATTGACCTCTATTTCTTTTATCGTTTGACGCATACTTCGGATTCCATACAGATATTGAATGAACGGCAATTTGATAAGCATAACCGGATCCATACTCGGTCTACCTTCATTGGCTGAGTATTTGTCCTCTACCAAATCATATATGAATGTCCAATCTATAGCCTTGTCTATCAGTCGTAACAAGTGATCTTTAGGCACTAGATCGTCCATACAAAAATAAACTATCTGGTCGCGATAATCGTCCGCATTTCTTGTCATCATTGAGCATAACACCTCTATTATTTCTTGAATTATTATATCATATTTTGCTCGTTTTATCCTGATTTTATTGACTTTTCCTCGCGTAAAAACAAAAAATCCCAGTTGTAATCACTGGGACTTTGTCGACAAGCTGAGGCGACTTAAGGCGCCTTCTAATATCTTTTGTGTTTCCTTTGTATAAGGACCGGGTAGCGCAAACCATAGGTGAGAGTCGTAGGGCTCATAACCGCCCTCTTCCATCTCTTTTTCGCTGCATATATAGCCTATCATGCCGTTTGTGTAGCCTATGGTTATACATGAAGGGTGTAATTCCCTTGCAAAACGAGCGTAGCTCTGTACAAGTTCCGCATTGAAAAAAAGCAGCGGACAGTTATCAGCTAAATATAATAGGCTTATATTACAGGGTCTAAACTGCGGATAATTATCATTAAGTACCTTCTTAGCCCACTCTCCTTCAATGCTATTATGCTTTGATAGCTCTATAAGCTTTTCTTTTGGTTCAATAGGCTTAATGGGCAATAAAGCAGTTTCAGTTTTGAAAGAAAGTTCAGCGTTTAATTGTTCGCTTGGGCTTTCAAGCGCCTTTTGTATGCTAGCCACATAAAGCTTGGCAAAGGCTATGGATTCATCATAGCCCAGCTTTAAAAACTGGTCGCCAAGCACTATGTTTGGCCGCATATCCGCAGTAGCGCCCTGCCAAAACATATTTATAGAGCCGGGAAACATGTCATCTAAAAGGCGGTTAGCAATTCCCGGGTATTCGGGCTGTATATTGTTTTCTGCGGATACAGTAGCGTGGCAGGCGTAATGGTGCATATGCGCTATAATATCTCCCTTGGCATTTTCTAGCCTAAGTACGGTAAGCGTTGTATCCCTTGGCGCGGAATAATTTGGCATCATTTCAATTTTGCCGTTTACCATAAGGCGCCTGTTTACATTTATATTGCAATTACCACTGTATCTTGAAAGCTTTGCGGATTGTTTATTCTGTATAGCCAGCCCTATTACATGTACAGCCTTTTCAAAAAGGTAATCCGCATATTCGGGGGAGTAGCTTTCAAGGCGGTCTAACACATGGTCATCCGTGGGCGGACCTGAGTGGTTGTGAGTGGCTGATAGCAGTACCATATCCGGGGAAATAGAATATCTACTGAATGCTTCGTTTTGTATGCGCTCAACAAGCTTGCTGCCCCACCATAGTATATCTGCAGATATAAGCACAAGTTTTAAGCCTTTTTGTTCAAGGTATACACAGCGGATATAAAGAGGTTCAAGTACCTTATCAAAATTTCCCTCTCTATCTCCAAAGCCGCAAAGCCTAAGGGGAAATAGCGGGGTTATATCCTCTTTAGCTGCACCTGCTATAAGCGTTTCGCCATTGTTGTCTAATGTTTTTTGCATATTAATCAAAGTCCTGCAATTGAATAATTCTAAGGAATACTCTAAGTATATGGAAAGGGTCTTTAACGGGGAGCGCGACAAGCTTTTCTTCAGGAATGCCTTCCCTATTTCTTATCTGTATCCATTCTCCGTTTACTTTGTCGGGGAATACACGGAATATATACTCCTCAGCCATGTGGTATATATCTAGCAGTTCCTCATCTCCCGTCATGCTGTATAGCTTAAGGAATGTATAAAGCGTTTCAGCGTGAGGCCACCATATTTTCATATGCCAGGTATCAAGTATAAGTGTTTCAAAAGCTTCGCCCGTTGTTTCGCCCCGCGGCGGACCGCCTTCCTTATCTACAAAACGGAGAAGTCCGCCATATTCCTTATCCCAGCCGTACGTAAAGCTCTTTTTTGCAAGATTAGAAAGCAATTCTATTTTCTCTTCCGGTTTGCCTAAAAGCTCATGCCCTTCAAGTATAAACCATATGTTTTCCAGCGTATGCCCGGGGTTTATATGCCTATCCTGTAGATGGGTTTCAAAGCGCTCAGGGGTGGAAACAAACTCTCTTACCAGCCCCAAATCCTCATCATAATGATATGTGAAAAATTGCTCAATGCAGTCTTCAAGCGTGTCTTCTGCAAATTGCATTTCATCAGATGGGGTATGTTCCATAGCTTCAAGCATTTTTATGTATTCGCATGAAACATTTATAAGTATCATGGGTATGGAGTGGGAGCGGTAGTTTTCAGGAATGGGGTAAGGCTCAGTAAAAAATGTGCCTGAATTTATTCGCTCAACAATAGAGCGGTATAAACCAGAAATGGTATCATACAAATTTTCATCAGGGTAAACCCTCTGTGCGTTTGCAAGACCTATAAATACAAAGCAGTCTGAAAATATGCTTGCGGCAAGTTTGCCTGTTCTATTTTCGGGTATGGGTTTTCCATCCCTCTCAAGCAGATAATAGCATATGTCCTTACTTTCAAAGGCGAAATCAATCAAAAACTTTCTGCAGCGCTCAAGCTTATTAATTATATCTTCGCTATCAAGCGCAGGCAGAAGCCCTTTTTGTATAGCTTCAAGCATTTCAGCTAGTAGCCATAGATAGCGCCCCTGCGACCAAGTGAATTTTTGCTCGCTTACGAGTTTTGAGCCGCTGTTGTCTATGCAGTTAAGTATGCCACCGTATACGCAGTCATCAAACTTACTCCAATAGGGCCAAAAATCCTCTTGAATGCGCTCTCTATACTCCTCTTGCAGCTTTAACATATCATTACCTGTTTGCATTGAAACTTTCAAGCAGCTTCGCTGCCTCCTCATCTATATACATGTAGGTGTTAGGCGTTTTTTGCAGTATGCTTGCGGGGCAATCCTCGGTTATAGGGCCTTCTAGCGCGGCTTTTACTGCGGGCGCCTTAAGGTGATGGGGTACTATGCAGTAGCGCAGCTTAGCTTTTACCATAGGGGGTATAGTTATTGTATAGGCGCATTTTGGCACGGAATCTATATCAGGGAAACAGCCGTCATTCACCTGCTGTTGGCGGCTTTTATTATCCAGCTCTACTATCTTCATATCATGAGGGTCATTAAAATCCGCTATGCCGGGGTCATTAAAGGCTATATGCCCGTTTTCACCTATACCCATGAATACTATGTCTATGGGATGTTTTTTAATTAGCGCAGTGTAAGCCGCAATAGGGTCCGGGCTGTTAAAATAGTCTTTCATTAAATGCACAGCGCCAAAAGGAAGCTTATCAAATATCGCGTTTTTTAAAAAATACGCAAATGAGGCTTCGCTATCTGAAGGCAGACCTATATAATCGTCCATCTGAAAGGCTATTACCCTCTGCCAGTCTATACCCGGGTATACGGCAAGCGCGTCTAAAAACTCCTGCTGGGAGGGCGCGGCGGCAAACAGACAGCTTATGCTGGGTTTTTCACTTAGCAATTTTATCATCTGCTCTCCAGCATCTTTTGCTGCTGCCTTCCCCATAGCAAGGCGGGTAGAAAAGACACTCAACTTAGTATCGCCATAGTTTTGTGTAAAAATAAGTTCTTTCATTTATACATATCCTTCCTATTTTTATTACTGATTTTCCCAAGTAAAGCTAAAGTTACTAACATGCAGCCCTTCATATAGGCTAAGCCTTAAGCGTTTTGTATCAATTTTTTCTCCATATGCGGGGTAGTATAGGCTATCTTCAAGGCGCCATTCTCCTTGCTTGGTTTCTAGCGTCATAGTAACAGAGTCATTTTTAATTACAGCTTTTGAAGGGCTTGAAAGCAAAACGCCGCAATCGGGGTGTATATTAAAAGTCCAGTTCGCTTTTGGAAGTGCGCCTTCTACTTCCTGCTCAAGCATATCTGTTAGCAAACCTTTTCTATTAGCAGTATCTATTTCAAGCCTTCGTATATGTGTTATTTTTTGTGGCAGCCGCTTATATGCGTGTTGTACTCCTTCAAACACAAGGGTTTTGCCATCAACATCCCATTTGGTGCATTTACACTTGGTTTCCTCTAAGCTGCCCCACCATATGGAATCGGGTGATTTTCGGTTATGCGGCTCATTTGCAAGTACCAGCGTGTTATGCTCTATGGCGCTGCGAGTCTTATCCCTAAGGCTAAGGCTTGCGGTATAGGCGTAGTTGCCGGGGTCTACTAGGAAAGGAAGCCCGCATAAATTCAAAACAAAGGATAGCCTATCATCATGCGTATGCCCCCCAAGCCCCCAAGTGCCAATAGGGCCGCATATAATAAGCGCATAAACCTCATCGCTTTTGAGTATATAGTAGCCTACATCATTATAAGCCTCGCTCTTTTCTGGCAGATTATTTTCCTTTGGGGCGGCATCCTCAAACCAAGCTCTGGCAGGGTACCAATGTACAAAATCAGTGTTATTTTTTAGCAAGCTGTAATCATCAAAAAGCATGGCGCCTATGCATAGCAGATATTGCCAATCATGGAATGATATGCCGGGCTCTGAAAGTTCAAGCATTCGTCCGCTGTCATTATCGCCTATTATGGGCATAATTCCGTTTGGCTGAAGCAAGCCCTTTACCCCCATAAACATAAGCTTTAATTTTTCCATACGCTTTTTGCCTATGTAATTTAAAATCCAATTATAATAATCCTGTGCTTTGCGGCAGCCTAGTTGGTTGGCACATAGCATAAGCCCTTCCACAAGCATTTCAAGCGTGAAAGCATGGTAATTAGTCGCCCCCTCGCACTGCATACCGTCATCCCCGAATTGGCTGTCTATAGTCATATGGTATTCACGCTGTATAAGCCTTAACCAAGCGCGGGCATCTGCTATATCCTCCTCTAAAAGAAGTGTGCAGAGATGAAAGCCCGCTAGGTCGCCAAAGTAGTGGTTGGGGTGTATGCTGCTTTCGCTAAACTCCAAGTTTTCCGCCATGAATTTGCGGTGTTCAGCCATGCTCTTTAGGAAAACGCTTATAAACTCCCCGTCTTTTATAGGGTCTAGGCTTTCTCTTATGTATGAGCAGGCTATAGCGGCATTCATCATGCGTATGGCGACATTCATATTGGCATGCCAGCCTATACCGTATTCGCAGGGGTTCATGGCTATCCAGTCTAGCAGCTGGGCGATTATTTCATTGCGGTAGCGCATATCGCCTGTAAGCTGCCAAGCCTGCCCCAATGTAACCATATGCGCAAGGCGGGAAATATCATAGGTTATTTTAGCGTCTACCCCTTCAATTACCCCGTAATTAAGCTGAGTAAAATGCAGCATTGGATAGCGGTAGCCGGATTTAACTTCTATCCGCCAGTCTATGGGTTTATAATTTTGTACATATTTATGAGCCAAATCCAGCAGCCTTACAGCTTGCTTTTTATGCTCATCGCTCATATCATTGAGCGTATTTTCAAGGCTTACATTTTCTTCTCTATAGTTATGCCCCATAAAGCCTTTGGCGGGCATATCGTAATATATCTGTACCCAGCCTGTGCCGAGCAGGTTTACAAAGTGGTTTATGTGTTTATCCGCTTTTTCTACTACTTCATCCCTCATTTCAGGTACGGGGTTAAGCTTTAAAGCCGGAAAAGCCTTGGGTAGGGTGGTGCCTGTCATACAATCCTCCTGCATATTACTTTATTGCGCCTTCGGTAACTGTGCTTAGCATTTTGCCCCTAACTATTGCAAACAGTATAGTTACGGGTATAGTAACATATACAGCGGCAACAAAAAGGGTATTCCACTGGACTGAGTTTACCGGGTTTGTTTTTAGTATCTTTTGTAGCGCCACTACCACCATTTCCTTTTGCCTTGAGGATATCATAGTATAGGCGAAAAGAAACTCATTCCAAGTTAGTATAAATGTGAATATCCCCGCTATCGCAAGCCCGCTTTTGGCAAGCGGCATCATTATACGCATAAGCACGCCGAACTTGGAGCAGCCGTCTATAAACGCCGCCTCCTCAACCTCCCTTGGGATTATGTCAAAATAGCCTTTTATAAGGAAGGTAACAAAGGGTATGCAGAAAGTAGTGTTAAGCAGCACTAGCGACATATGTTCATCGTATAGGTTTATACTGCTCATCATTTTAAATAGGGGCATTATAAGTATTACGGGTGAAAACATCTGAAGTACCATGGTTAGGTACATGAGCGTTTTCTTCATGTAAAAATCAAGCTTAGAAAATGCATATGCCGCCATAACCGTTACTATTAGCGTAAAAGCTATGGTTAAAGAAACAACCTTAATGGAGTTAAATGTATATTCAAAAAGGGGAATTTGGTCAAACACATTTATCCAGTTTTCAAACATTAATCGCCTTGGCAGCCATGTGGCGGGGGATAGGAAGATCTCGTCCAAATCCTTAAAGGCGACGGAAAGCATTACAAGTATCGGGTAGAGTATTACTAAAAGCACCAAAAAGGATACTGCATACACCATAACATAGCCTACGCGGCTTCTGGGTTTATTTTCGCTTACGCTGTATAGCTTAGTCATAGCTCTCCCCCTTCCTTGAGTTGTTGAGGTACATAATTGAAAGAATAGTTAGAATAATCAGGCATACAACGGATATAGCGGAGGCTTGCCCTATGTTGTTCGCCTCAAAACCGGTTAGGTAAATATTTACAACCAAGGTTTCAGAGGCGTGGTTGGGACCGCCGCCAGTCATCATAAATATGGCGTCAAAGGCGTTGAATGTCCATATGGTATATAGCAAAAGAAGCATACGCAGCACGGGAGCGATAAGCGGCAAAGTTATGTGCCTAAAATCGTTCCAAGCGCTGGAGCCGTCTATTAGAGCTGCTTCATAATAATGCGCGGGAATAGTAGCCATAGCTGAGGAAATATTAAGCACGCCAAGCGGCACCGTTGACCATACATTTACAATAAGTGTAGCCATAAAGGCGGTGTCTTTGTTCCCAAGCCAGTCTAGCGGCTCATTAATAAGCCCGAGGGATAAAAATGTGCTGTTTATGTAGCCAAAAAGGGGCTGATACATCATCTTCCATATTATGCAGGCGATAACGGTGGGCATTGCCCAAGGTATTATTAGCGATTGCATAACGGTTTTTTTAAGGGGGAAATTTTTAACTAGCGCCAATGAAATAATCATAGCTATGCCAATTTTAAGCAGCACCCCAAGCCCTACCCAAAGCCCAGTGTTTAGGAATAATTGCGATGTATAACGCCTTGCGAAAAACTGCTCGAAATTTCTAAGACCTATGTAGGTCTGCGTACCGTTAAGGTTTATTTTGAAAAAACTATTGTATATAACGCTGGATACGGGATACGCTACAAACACGACAATAAAAGTTATAAGCGGCAGAACAAACACCATGTTTTGTAGTTTGTTTTTACGGGTACTGGTCAAGTTTTCCACCTCATCATTTCATATAATAAAGATAAAGGAGTGGGAGATAGGCCACTTGCGGTAACCTATCTCCGCTTTTAGTAATAAAAGGTTAGGAGAGAAACATCAGTTGGTTTTAATCCCCGGCAAGCAGTGCGTTGGCTTCTTCAGCCGCCGCGTCAAGTACGGTTTTTGCGTCAGCGCCGTCAATGCAAACCTGAGCAATTGCATCACGCACAAGTAGCTCTATCTGCGGCCACTCAGGAATGGTAGGACGGAATTCCGCGCGGGAAGCGGACTCTATGAAGGGCTTCAGGTTTTCGTTAGTCTTGTAGAACTCATCCGCTGCAAGGCTCTTGCTGTTGGGGATAAAGTTGTATTGCTTCCAAGCGGGCAGTACATTTTCTACCTTGTAGTAGTGCTCTAAGAACTGCATAGCGTACTTGCTGTTGGGGGTCTTGTAGATATAGTGTACGTCCATTACGCCAAGAATCTTATCGCCATTTTCGCCCATGGGCATAGGAACGATTTCATAGTCAAAATCCTGTCCTTCGGCAACGAGTTCTTTAATTAGGCGGGGGTTGTTGGGGCAGAAGACTATCTTTTCAGCCTTAAAAGCATTTGTTACTTCGTATATGTCTCCTGCACCGGCTCCGGGCTGTGCGTATTCAGACAGCTTCTTGTAGGTTTCAAGGGCTTTTACGCCGTTTTCATTGTTGAAAGCTACGCTCTTGCGGTCTTCTGCAAGCAGCTCGCCGCCCATTGCTAGAAATACTGAGAAGAAGAAGTCAAACTGGTTCTTATGTGCGCTGGTTAACAGACCAAAGCCGTAATATTCCGGAGGATTGTGTACGGCTTCTACCGCTGCGACAAGCTCATCCATGGTTGTGGGAACGGCGATGCCTTTTTCATCCAGTATGCCCTTGTTTACATATAGTGCCCAGTCAGACATGAAGTAGGGAACTCCCATGCGCTTGCCATCAACCGTGCATAGAGCCCATGCGTTGTCATAGATGTCATCAATAAATTCGGGGGAGGCATATTCGTCGATGTTGACAATGGCATCTCTCTCAGTAAATTCGCCAACCCAATCGGCGAAACCGTAGCTGATATCCGGCTGTTTACCGCTGGTGATTAGGGTAACCAGCTTTGTGTGGGCATCTGCAAAAGGATAGTTTTGAATTTCTACCTTTATGCCTGTTTCTTCGAAGAAGGAAGCTGCTGCCTTCTCCAATACTTCAGTAGCGGTGTCGCCTAGGGTTACATAGATTAGCTTTTCAGGCTTAGCTTCCTCAGCGACAACTGCTGCAAGTCCAATGTTTAGCAACATTGCGACTAGTAGAAGGGTTGCGATAATGGATTTTCTCATATTCATTCCTCCTGTTTTTCTTTTAGATAACGATTACTATTGCATATATCCAAAATGTCTGCGGCTATACATCCTTCCTTTTAAGCTTCCTATTATGTTGGAAACTTAGCTTTTCACCCCCCTATACGGATTAGTATGATGTCTAGACCGACAGAAATTATGTTATATTACGGATTCGCGCACGATGAGCTGCGGCTCTATAACTACTTGATAATCTTGTGTGTCTTTCTGTATTAGTTTTAGCAGCATGTTGGCTATAGCCTTTCCGGTTTCAACTGTGGATTGGCGTATAGTGGTAAGTTTGGGTACGAACATCTCATCAAGCCATATATCATCAAAGCCGATGATAGAGATTTGCTCCGGTACATTTATTCCTGAGCGGATTAATTTGCTAAGTATAGTAGCTGCAAGCATATCGTTGTTTACAATAAGGG
Organism: Christensenellaceae bacterium; assembly: GCA_012518615.1. Taxonomy (GTDB): domain Bacteria; phylum Bacillota; class Clostridia; order Christensenellales; family Aristaeellaceae; genus DTU024. Next base: position 9,345 of record JAAYRU010000027.1, read on the forward strand.
CATCAATGCTGTCTATCTTATCTATAATTTCCTTTGCAAAATAGGCAGCTGCCTTAATATGGTCTTGATAGGTAAATACTTCTTTTAAGTGCTCCGCTTTGAGCACGGTAAGTGAGCAATCTTTCCCTTTTGTTTCTTCAAGTATGCCCTCATACAGAAGTTTCCGGCTGGCACGGTCAAAACTCGGCACTACAAAAGCTATGTTCTTAAGCCCTCTGTTTAAAAGGTATTCAGCAGCCATACGCCCGCCTGCCCTATAATCGTAGGTAACCTGCGGAACTTCCCAGCCCTCAGTGGCGGCTTGGTCAAAAAAAACTATGGGTATTTCGTCTTGATTATCCTCAACTCGCTTCATGTTGAGGGTTTCAGAGGTGGAAAGCAGCATACCCGCCATACGGTTATTTCGAAAGTTTGTAATATGCTGCTGTATGTATGAAGGGTTATTGTAATAACTGCCAATTACCGGCATGTAGCCGTTATCAAGCAGCACCCGCTCAGCGGCGGATACAAGCTCTCCATAATATGGGTCGGAAACATTTGGTACCAGTATTCCTACTTCAAAATTTCTGGCTCCCCTTAGCATTCTTCCATATACATTCGGGTGATAATCCAGCTTTTTAGCGGCTTCAATAATTTGTTGGCTTAGCGACTCTGTTACAGGGTAGGAAGAACCGCTAAGTACCCTTGATACAGTAGCAGTAGATGTATCACAGTATTTAGCGATGTCTTTAATAGTGGTATGCTTCGCTTTCTTCGCCATTAAAGCCCTCCGTTACCCGCTAAGCGGGCATCAAAGTAATCGTTTACTTTTTTATCATAATTATAATATCATATGCGATTTGTTCGTGTCAATACTTTAGAAAAATTATTTTTATGTATATTACGTGGACGAATTGTACAAATAAATGAAGCGAAAAAACCTATACTTTCTTATATACGGTATTGTTATATAAACAAGAGCATGAAAAAGAGAGGCATTATCAATACTATATATGAAAGAAGGAAAATATTATATAAGCAGCACTTTTGTGGCATTAATATGAAATTCACCTTTCAATATATTGATGGCGAAAAACAAATTAATGCAGAATACGAGGGTGTATTTCCCTTAAGATTTATGAGTAATTACAATAAGATGATGTCAAAATATATTACCTGTTAATACCGTGTTGAAAATTAAAAGAAAAAAATATTAAGCGAAAGAAAGGATATGGACATATTTTTAACCAATACCTAATTCGTAAATCCATTGTTTCATGTACTTTTCTTGTAAAAAAGTTGACAAAGCAAACCACATATGATAGAGTTCAGACAACAGACATCTGATAACTGTCGGACATAAATTTGACAAGGTGAGTATTGTACATGCAAGCAAAATTACCGGACTTAATAGCAGAGCAAATTCGCGATTATATAATCGGCGAAACAATTAAGGCTGGGGAAAAACTGCCCACTGAAAAAGCGCTGTCGGATAAATTTTCAGTTAGCCGCTCCACCATAAGGGAAGCTATGAAGATTTTAGAGGCAGGGAACATAGTGGAAATAAGGCACGGTCTTGGCTCTTTCGTGGCGCTAAATACTGGACTTTCTAAAGACCCGCTGGGCTTAAGCTTCGCGGATCCAACGAAGCTTCTACCCGAGCTTATGGAAGTTAGGCTTATAATGGAACCGAATATCGCAAGGATAGCCGCATCCCGCAGAACCGAAGAGGATATAGAGCTAATGTCACAGCTGATAGCTGATATGGAACAGGCAAACACCAGCGGGGAGGACTACCATACAAAGGATTATCAGTTCCATATAGCCATAGGTCAATGCCTCAGAAACGATGTATTAAAGCGCGTTTATCCGGTAATATTTGAAGCGATAGAGCATGGCTACAAACACACATCACACCTTGAGGGGAGCTTTTCAAGAGCTATCTATTTCCACAAGCAAATACTAAATGCCATAAAGGACAAAAATGGCGATTTGGCAAGCGAATTTACTGCCCGACATATCAAAAGTACTCTGTTAGACATCGAGGAAAAATTGAAAGGAGAATAACTATGAAAAGGTTTCTCAATGTTTTACTCGCATTGGTTATGGTTATTTCAATCATTCCAATAGCAACAAACGCAGAAGGATCAACGCTTACTTACTGGTTTTGGGCGGATAATGACAAATATGCCGCAACCATGAGAGAGATGATTGCCGACTTCAACGCTACAAACAGCAGAGGTACAGTAATCGTTGGAGAACAGATTCCTTGGGATGGAGGCGCCTACTCAAATACACTATTGCAAGCAGCTATTGGCGGTGGTGGACCAGATGTTGCAACATTCAAACTCACCGCAACGCCATCATTTGTAAACAACGGCTTGCTTGAAAACCTCGACCCGTTCATTGAGAACTGGGACAAGAAAGACGAAATAAACGAGAATATGTACAATGTCATGCGAAACGCAAGTGGAACTGACAGCGTATATGTAATGCCGTGGAATGTGCAGGTACTATATGTATACTATCGCCCTTCTATGTACAAGGAAGCAGGCATTGAAGTTCCGAAAACCTATGAGGAGTTTTTAGATGCCTGTGAAAAACTTACACGTGATACCGACGGCGATGGTGTAACCGATGTATATGGATTTGGAATGAGGGGCTCAAACGGCGGACAGGAACCTTGGGGCTGCTTCATCCACGCTAACGGCGGTTCATTTGAAACATTAGACAGCGAAGAGTCAATCCAAGGTATGCAAGATTATATCGACCTATTTACCAATGGCTATGCGCCGCCAACCGCGCCAAATGACGGCTTTTCTCAGGTAATTGACGGCTTCCAGTCCGGTATCACCTCTATGACAATTCATCACACAGGTTCCTCTGCGCAGATGATAGAACAGTTCGGAGAAGACGTAGATGCGTTTATTTTCCCCGCTGGGAAAGGGCAATGGACCTCAATGGGCGATACCGAAAATGTAATGTTCTCATCCTGCAAGGATAAGGAAGCGGCTTTTGAGTGGCTGGCATATCTGGCGGCAGGTAAAGGACAGGAAACATGGTGTACAGTAACAGGCAATGTGCCCGTTGCAGCTAGCGTGCAGAAACTGGATCATTTCCAAGACAACCGCTTTATGAAGGTGTCAATAGAAGGACAATCCGTTGCCGGTATCCTTCCCATAAGGGAAACCACCACGTCATGGATTAGCGAATGGCCTGCTATAACTCAACAAGCATTGCTTGGAGAAACCACAGCCAAAGAGTGCATGGAAGAATTGCAAGCGCTGCTTTGGGAATAATAACTGTTTAGTTTAATGTACTTATAAATCACTAAGGCGGAAATTTTCCGCCTTAGTGGGCAGTTTTGATGGGTTGATTATCCTACAGAAAGGGGCAAGCATATTGAAAAACGTATTGAGCCATAATAAAAAAAGCAGAAAGCTTAACGCTGTTTGGCCATATTTGCTTTTGTTGCCCGCGCTTTTGTTTGTGCTATTTGTTGTTGCCTACCCAATATTTGTTGCATTTAGATTGAGCTTTATGGATTACGATTTGACTAAGCTATATAAATCTCAATTTATAGGCTTTGATAACTATGCGAGCATATTATTCGGCTCCTCAAGCAAAAGGTTCTTCAATTCCTTAATGCGTACGATGGAATGGGTGTTTTTCGGAGTAGGAGGTCAATTTTTATTCGGATTTTGTCTTGCATTACTTTTAAATCAATATTTTAAAGGCAGGGGCATAGTAAGGTCGTTAAGCCTTATTCCTTGGGTTACGCCCGGGGTATTAATTGCGCTAATGTGGAGCTGGATTTTTGACGGAAACTTCGGGGTGTTTAACGATTTATTACTTAGAGCTGGAATAATCAATGAAAAAATAGCTTTTTTAGCGAATAAACAGACCGCAATGCCTTCAGTTGTTACGACAATAGTATGGCAGGGCATACCTTTTTTTGCTCTGATGATACTGGCGGGATTACAGAATATATCCCATGACTTATATGAAGCTGCTGATATTGACGGCGCTTCAGCTTGGAAAAAGCTTATATATATAACCATACCTTCACTTAGGAACACTATATTTGTAACGACTATGCTAAGGATTATTTGGGTTACCAACTCTGTTGATGTTATTTTTAACATGACTAATGGCGGTCCTGCCAATGCAACGCGTACTTTAAGTGTATATATATATCAGGAGGCGAGCAAACTCAACATGGGATACGCATCCGCTATGGCAATTGTTCTTAGCTTATTGTTGATGGTTGTTACAATACCTTATGTTAAGAACAGCTTTTCTGGCTTGGAGAAATAACATGAAAAATATTTACAGTAGAAGCAATAAAGAAAAAATGCTAAGGGTGTTTTTATTGTACATACCAATAATACTGTTTCTCTTGTTTTTGCTATTTCCTTTTTATTGGATATTGGTGACGAGCTTAAAAACAAGCGAAGAAATACGCATGTTGCCTATAGTTTATTTTCCTTCAGAGCCAAGCATTGATTCTTATAAGTATTTATTTGAGCAATTCAATTTTTTACATCCGCTGCGTAACAGCTTATATGTGGCAGTATTGACAACAATCATTTCGCTAACTGTATCAACGCTTGCGGCATATTCTTTTTCACGATTTCGTTTTAGAGGTCGTAATTTTTTTATGTCGCTATTTCTATTGAATAACATGTTTCCAACGGTGCTATTATTGATTCCGCTATTTACCATTATGCGTTCCATAAAGTTGCTTTATACACCCTATTCTTTAGTTCTAAGCTACACTACTTTTACTATACCTTTTTCCATATGGCTATTACATGGCTATTTAAGCGATTTGCCGTTAACCATAGAGGAAGCTGCAATGGTGGACGGAGCAAGTCGACCCAAGGCTTTCCTTACTGTATTGCTGCCAATATTGATTCCCTGTATTTTGGCGACAGGTGTATATATTTTCATGCAAAGCTGGAATGAATACACATTTGCAGTGCTATTCACAAACGAAAAAAGCCGTACAGTGCCTGTGGCTTTAAAGATGTTGGTAGGTTCTTTCGGCGTACAATGGGAATTGATAAGCGCTGGTGGGGTGATAACCGTTATCCCCGTATGTATTATGTTCTTTTTTGCACAAAAGCGGTTAGTTTCCGGTTTAACCGCGGGTGCAGTTAAAGGTTAGATATTATTATTTTGGAGGAAAACAAATTGAACGTTCAAGAAAAAGCAAGAAAAATCAGACTGGATATTCTAGACATGTTGTACAAAAGCCAATCCGGTCATCCGGGGGGTTCGCTCTCCTGTGTCGAAATTCTATTGGCGCTTTACGACAATGTTTTGCGCTACGACCCCAAAAATCCTAACTGGGAAAAGCGCGACCGCTTTATACTATCTAAGGGACATGCCTGTCCTACTCTATATGCGGTTTTAGCTGACAATGGTTTTTTTGATGCCGAGGAGTTGTCAAACCTGCGGCAACTTAACAGTATTTTACAGGGGCATCCAGATATGAACAAATGCCCAGGTGTTGACGCGTCTACCGGCTCTTTGGGGCAAGGTATGAGCATGGCAATAGGCTTTGCGCTTGCAGGCAAAATGGCGGAAGAGCCTTTCAATGTATATGTACTAATTGGAGATGGAGAAGCGCAAGAAGGGGTTGTTTGGGAGGCGGCAATGTCAGCTTCTCATTATAAGCTAAATAATTTAGTTGTCCTTATGGATTACAATGGTCTACAAATAGATGGTACTAACGAACAGGTTATGAATATTGAAGATATATGTGCCAAATTTAAAGCCTTTGGCTGGGATACCCTTGAAGTTGACGGGCATAATGTAGAAGAGATAACTGAGGCGCTGCTTAAGCCAAAAGGTGAAAAACCTCTATTTATAAAATGTAATACCGTAAAGGGCAAGGGGGTTTCTTTTATGGAAAACCAAGTTGGCTGGCACGGCAAACCTATTAATAGCGAACAATACTATGAGGCAGTAAGCGAGGTAAAAAAATGACTGAGAAAAAATCAACAAGAATAGCGTATGGCGAGGCGCTAAAAAAACTGGGTGAAACAAACAAAAAAGTAATTGTCTGCGATGCGGATTTATCCCACGCAACTATGACATCAATATTTGCGGATGAATTTCCGGAGCGGTTTTTTAATTTCGGTATTGCAGAATGTAATATGGTTGCCGCGTCAGCGGGTCTTGCGCATTGTGGCTACACTGTGTTTGCTTCAACATTTGCAATCTTCGGTGCAGGTAAAGCGTTTGAGCAGGTGAGAAATGCAATATGCTATACGAATGCCAATGTGAAACTTGGGTTATCGCACGCAGGCCCTTCCTGTGGTGAAGACGGCGGTTCGCATCAAGCCATTGAAGATATTGCCCTTATGAGAACTCTACCTAATATGACCGTGCTAGTGCCATCTGATGCCAATCAGATGGAAAAGGCAGTTTTTGCCGCGGCTGAAATTTCAGGTCCCGTTTATATACGCACGGGTAGACTTCCTACAGAAATTATTACGGATGAGCAAACGCCATTTAATATTGGAAAGGCGAATGTACTTCTTGAAGGAAAAGATGCTAAGATAATAGCCTGTGGTATTATGGTTGCCAAGGCGCTCAAAGCTGCGGATATGCTAAAAGAAAAGGGTTTTAATGTAGGGGTAGTTGATATGCACACAGTAAAGCCTATAGATGTCGAAGCTATAAAAAAAGCGGCTTCAACAGGCGTTGTTGTAACCGCTGAAGAACATACAGTTATAGGCGGATTGGGCTCCGCAGTGGCTGAAGTACTTCTGGAGATGAAAGCTGATGTATATTTCAAAAGAATAGGAATACAGGATCGCTTCGGGCAGTCTGGCAAACCCGAGATGTTGTTTGAAGAATATTCTCTGAGAGAAGATGATATTGCGCTTGCTGTTGAGCAGGTGATATTTGAAAAAAATAGAATTAAGGAGAAACAATAATGAGTACAAAATTTATGGACAAAGATTTTCTGCTTAGCAATGAAACTGCTAAGACGCTTTTTCACGAATACGCAACAAAACAGCCTATAGTTGACTACCATTGCCATATAGACCCAAGACAGATATATGAAGATAAAACCTTTGAAGATATAGCTGAAATATGGCTAGGGGGAGATCATTACAAATGGCGTGTTATGAGAAATAACGGCGTTCAAGAAAAATATATTACAGGCGATGCAAGCCCCTATGAAAAATTCCAAAAGTGGGCGGAAACCATGCCCAAGCTTATAGGCAATCCTTTATATCATTGGACTCACCTTGAATTGCAGCGCTATTTTGATATATACGAAACGCTGTCCCCTGAAACATGCGATATGATATGGGAGAAAGCTAATGAGAAGTTAAAGAGCCTATCCGCAAGGGAGATTATTAAGCAGTCTAACGTAAGTGTAATATGCACAACGGATGACCCTACGGACGACCTTATTTGGCATAAGAAAATAAAAGAGGACAGTCAAGTTATATTTAAAGTGCTTCCTACATTCCGTCCGGATAAGCTGCTAAACATAGAAAACGATGGCTTTAAACAATACTTAAAAGAGCTGGAAAAGGTATCGGGCAAGAAGGCGAATAACCTAAATTCACTCAAGGAAATAATAACGGATAGGCTTGATTATTTTGTGGATATGGGCTGCCGTATTTCAGACCATGCTTTAAACTATGTTGTGTTTAATGAAAGGGACGATATAGAGGACATACTGCAAAAAGCGCTGGATGGTAAGCCGCTTACAACTGAAGAAGTAGAAGCATACAAAACAGAAATGCTGTGTTTCCTAGCAGGTCTATATTTTGACAGGGATATAGCTATGCAGCTGCACTATGGCGTTGTGCGTAATGTAAATAAGAGAGCTTTTAATTCTCTGGGCCCTGATACCGGATACGATGCCATATGGGGCTCAGCAGAAAGCGGAGTGAAATTAGGCGCTCTGCTTAGCAAAATGAACTCCAGCGGAAAACTGCCAAAGACAATAGTCTACTCGCTAAATCCCTGCGATAACGCTCAAATTGAAACGATAATAGGCTGTTTTCAGAAAAGTGAGCATCCCGGCTGGATGCAGCATGGAAGCGCTTGGTGGTTCAACGATACAAAGCAGGGCATGGAAGCGCAGATAACGGAGCTTGCTAATATGTCTGTGCTTGGCAATTTCGTAGGTATGCTTACGGATTCCAGAAGCTTTTTAAGCTATACAAGGCATGAGTATTTCAGGCGCATACTATGCAATATCATAGGCAACTGGGTAGAGCGCGGAGAATACCCAAAGGATATAGAAAAACTAGGCAAAATGGTTGAGGATATCTGCCATAACAATGCCATTTCTTACTTTAAATTTTAAAGGAGCGCTTGGATGAAAGAACTGTGTTTTGAAAACTGCGGATTTAAAGTTTATGATAATTCCGTAAACTATTACGGCGCCAGCAGGGTCATTATGGCGAAAAAGGACAATGAGGACTATATTATAGTTATAGGGGAAAGTCTAGGTTTTGAGGGCGAAATATGCGCGCTGGATGGCGAAAATGCAATAATAGCTAAAAAAACGCACAACAACGCGAAATTGCTTAGAAAGCTTTTTCCTTTCACTGCTCCAACAAGGGGGCTGAAAAAAGGCGTAAGCATAGGTACGGGGGATAGACTTGGTTTAGCTACAGACGGACATATAGCTGCAGTTAAAAAATATCCCGATGTATTCCCCGTTTTTGCTCAGCAGTCTATAAGGGAGTTAAATCTTACAAGCCGCAGCTATGAAGATGTGCTTGATGCCACAACATTTTCAGTGTACAAAAACGGGTATAAATCCGGTTTCGGCGCAGATGGCGACCACCTTAAAACCGTAGAGGAAATACAGTACGCGCTGGATTGCGGTTTTAGCCTTATAACACTTGATTTAAGCGAACATATAAAAAGCGATATATCAGTAGGTTGCGCGGATAATCTGTTTAAGCAGTATATAGATAAGGAAATTCCCCTTGCTGAAGGGCACAGCGTATATATAAGCGAGGAAGACACTGTTGAAGCCTCAATAATATACGGTGAAGCGTTGGAATATATAGAAAAGATTTACAATAGCTTTATTATTAAAAACGATGTAGATTTTGAAATATCCATAGACGAAACTGCGACTTCCACAAAGCCTGCACACCATTACCTAATAGCAAGCTATCTTGTAAATAATGGCATAGTTTTTGAGTCGCTTGCTCCAAGGTTTGTGGGGGAATTTCAAAAAGGCATAGACTATATAGGGGATATAAAAGAGTTTGAAAAGCAGCTTATTACACATCAGGCAATCGCAAAGCATTTCGGCTATAAATTAAGTGTGCACTCGGGCTCTGATAAGTTTAGCATATTTCCAATAGTTGCAAAGCATACGGACAAAAAGTTCCATATAAAAACCGCGGGAACAAACTGGCTTGAGGCTGTAAAGCTTGTAGCTATAAAGGAGCCTAAATTCTATAGAGAGCTTCACACCTTTGCGCTTAGCGCCTTTGAAAGGGCAAGGAAATACTATGTAGTAACTACCAATATAGATAATATTCCGGTACTTGATACGCTAAGCGATTATGAGCTGCCTAAGCTTTTTGGTAATAATGACGCACGACAATTGTTGCATATAACTTACGGCGAAATATTGCAAGCTAAGGACGAAAATGGCAAACACATTTATAGGGATAAGTTTTTTGACATACTAAAAACCCATTCAGCTACTTACGCCGAATTGCTTTCAGCGCATATAGGCAAACATCTTGATATGTTACTTGGGTAGCGGGCTATTAGTTGTAAAGCTTTATATGGATAAAGCGACACATGTAATAAACCCATAAATACGGAGGATAAGCTATTTGCGTACGCTATATGTACTTGTAGAGCCTGTGTGCCTTAAACAGGCGCTGTATTTAAGCAGCATAGACGGGCTTTGGGAAGCTGCAAAGAAAAACAATATAAGGCTTAAGATAATAAGCGATGAAAAGGCAATACCGAAAGAAGACGCGCATGTGGCGTGCGTTATAATAAGCCTTTCCATACGCTGGACGCTTTGTGCAGCCGAGGCATTAAAGCGCCTCAACCTAAAGCCAATACTTGTCGGCGCAACTGTTGAGTTTTTTGATAACTCATTCTCAGGCCCCACAATAGATAGGTATGATCTTATCAGCAGGCAGATAGATTATCTCGTATCCGCAGGGCGCAAGAGGATAGCATTTATAGGCAGCGAAGATAACGATATAAATGACAATATACGCAAGCAAGCTTTCATAAGCGCGATGAAGGCGCTAAATTTGCCTGTTCAGGATAGGGATATATTCTCAGATGATGGTGACAGCTCCTCTTGTATAGAGCGTTTTTTAAGGTTTTCAGGTGAATATGACGGCGCAATATGCGTAAATGACAAAGTTGGTGTGGAACTTATAGTAAGCGCAGGGCTGGCGGGGGTTAAAATACCGTATGACCTGTTTGTTTTGGGCTCGGGGGATTTTCAAATAAGCAGGGCGTCAAAGCCTTCTCTATCTACATCTACACTGGATTACTTCAAGCTTGGTCTGCTCGCAATAGACATATACAATGTGCTATGCAAAAATGCGGATATAGACAGGGTGCAGATTACACTTCCGTGTGAAATATTAGTTAGGGAAAGCACAGCCAACTTCCCCTACAGCCCCGATAATAAAAACACTAAGCTTAGCGTAATTGATGAAAATAAATCCGATGAAGACAAGTCTTTCGGGCAATATCTGCTTGATATAGAGATGGGGCTTAGAAACTGCGAGGATATAGACATTAAAATGTTGTCCGAGGTAGGCAAGGGCTCAAGTATAGCGGCAATAGCAGAAGCGCTTTTCATGTCCGTAGGTACGGTTAATTACAGGCTTAAAAAGATATACTCTTATTTTGGTGTGGAAAGCAAAGCTCAGCTTGAGGAGCTTGTGAATAGTTATATACCTCAGGTGGGTAAGCTTGTTGAGGGGTGACAGAAACAGGCGATTAACACTGCTTAAGCTTTCATAGTAGCAATCGCAAAAAATGGTATAGCTGCGTATGCCTATACCATTTCTGTTGCTGTGTTTTGTTGTATTGTAGATTTCCTAAATGCCAACGTTTAATAATAACCGCATGGCTTATAGGTTGAATAATAATACAAATTCTACCGATATACTGCTTAAGGCTTATATTACCGCTAGAGCTATTGCTTGTTTAAATAATCATTTGAGGGTATCGTTTTAAATATCCCAAACAATACAGTAAGGCAACAATGCCCTACCAGCTTGTATATTATTCCGCCTCTTCTTCAGTATCGGCTGCTTCTACTGCAACTTCGCCTTCGGCTGCTTCTTCGGTTTCTTCTTCCTCTGCAACCCTTTCGTGGCTTACTGTAAATACTACATCATCCGGGTCTTCGTCTGTGGTAATGCCTTCGGGCAATACCAAGTCGCCTACATTAAGCACATCGCCGGCTTCCATTTCGGTAACATCAACATCTATGGAGTTGGGTATATCGTTCGGAAGCCCCTTAATGCTAAGGTAATCCTTAATCTGGAGGAAATCAAGCCTGCGGCGCTGTACGCTTTCCCTACCTATGGGGCGTATGGCAACTTCTGCTGTGGTTTCTTCAGTAAGGTCTATATGCTGGAAGGTAACGTGCAGGCACTCCTGTGTTAGGGGTGCGTGTTGCATTTCCTTCACCATGCAGTTATATGTTTTTTTGCCTAATTTAAGGTTGAAAACAGACATGCGGCCGAACTTATCTATGGCGCGCAGAAGGGTATCCCGCCTTATGGTAATGCTGATGGAATCCTCACCCTTTGAGGATATGCTGGCGGGCAGATAGCCATCTCGTCTTAGCTGTTTTCTGCCACCCTTGCTAAGAGAGGGTCTTTCCTCTATGGCAATGTTCAAACTCTCTTTTTTGGACATAAAAATTTCACCTCGTTTAAATTGCGTATAACCGCTCTAATGCAGGGCAAGCCTGCATTTGCCGAAATATGATAACATATTTTATCAAACTATGCAAAGCATTGCCTTAACCTTTGTAAAGTGCTAATATTTATACAAATAAAGAGGAGGTATTTATGTTAGCAATTAAAAATGCCACCATATATACTATGGCGGGCGATGTTGTTGAGGACGGCTGTATCCTCATTGAAAATGGAAAGTTTTCTAAAGTAGGCAAAGGGCTTACTATACCCGAAGGCGTAAAAACTATAGACGCTGGCGGGCTTATGCTAACCCCAGGGCTTGTTGACGGGCATTGCCATATAGGCATAGGGGAAGAGGGCATAGGCTTTGAAGGTAGGGATTATAACGAACTTAGCGACCCTGTTGTGCCGCATCTTAGGGCAATAGATGGCATATACCCTTACGATACAGGCTTAAAACAGGCGTATGAAGGGGGAACAACAACCGTAGTTACGGGCCCCGGCTCCGCAAACTCCGTAGGCGGTACATTTGTCGCCATGAAAACATATGGCAGGCGCGTAGATGATATGATAGTTAAAGATCCTTGCGCCATGAAAATAGCCTTTGGCGAAAATGTAAAGCGCGTATACCAAGAAAAGGGTCTTGTAACCCGCATGGGCAATATGGCAAGGCTGCGTGAGCTATTATACAAGGCGCAGGAATATCTTGCTAAAAAAGAGAAGGAAGACCCTGAAAAGCGCCCTGCATATGATATAAAGCTTGAAGCCATGATACCCGTGCTTAAAAAGCAGATACCGCTAAAGGCACACGCCCACAGGACGGACGATATATTTACCGCCATACGCCTAGCTAAGGAGTTTGACCTTAACATGACCCTTGACCACTGCACGGAAGGGCATTTAATTGCGGATATATTGGCTGAGGAAGGCTACCCCGCGCTTGTCGGGCCTAATATGACGACCGCATCCAAATATGAACTTAGGAATCGCGACTTTACAACTCCGGGCGTGCTAACCCGTGCAGGGGTTAAGGTGGGTATAGTTACAGACCACTCTGTAATAGCTATTCACCTGCTGCCTATATGCGCGGGTATGGCAGTTAAAGCCGGCATGGACGAATACGAAACGCTTAAGGCTATAACCATAAACCCCGCAGAAATAAACGGTATAGCGGATAGGGTAGGCAGCATAGAGCCGGGCAAGGACGCAGACCTTGTAATATGGACCAAAAACCCCGTTAAAGATCTTGACTGCAAAGTTAAATGCACTGTAATAAATGGAGAAGTGGTGTACGAGGCTTAGATATTTAGTATATGAAAATGGGGGCTGTAGCGAAAATTACAGCCCCTTTAAGTTCCTTAAATCCAGCTATTTTTTAGGCGGATTATCCGCTATCTTTATAAGATACCTAGTCCTAACAAAGCCGCTGCCGTCAAGAAGCTCAGAGTAGCCATCTATATAATCCTGCACCATGCCAATAATATCACCGTTGTTTACTGAGTAGGCTATGTTTATCTTGCCCCTGCCAATAACTTCGGGGGATATCCATATGTTAAGCTTGCCGCCCGTGGTCCTAGCCTTTGCGTAGTAAGGCAGACCAAGCCTATTGTCTGTGGGCATAGGGGTATCTGTGGGTTGGGGTTTAGTGGTATCTGTGGGTTTAGGGGTACCATCCGGCTTAGAGAAAAGCTTAGCCTTGGTTTTAGGGCCTGCAATGCCGTCTTGGGAGAGTTTGTTATCCCTCTGGAATGCTCTAATAGCGGCTATTGTTCTATCGCCAACTATGCCGTCTGCCTTTCCGCAGTTGTAGCCAAGAGCATTCAGTCTGTTCTGTATGTTTATAATGTCATTTTTACTATTTAGCTCATGGTTGCGCTCGGCTACCGTTTTGTATGGTACTACATATGTGTAGTTTGGCGGGTAATATGGCACAAAGGTAGTTACAGGCTGAACAAGCGCAGCCCTTTCAATAAAGGGGTATATAGTGGGGGCGACAATGTGTACTCCATCGGTGGTTATTATGTATACAAGTTCGCCAAAGCCACTTGCAAGGTTTGAGGGCATTAGGTAGTTTTTCTCCCCGTATATTTTGGCGCGGGATAGCATATCATCGGGCAATCTGCCAAGCGCGCCAAGTTTGGGTCTGCTGTTTTCAGTGGGTAGATAGAGAAAAGTTTCGCCATTATCGTATGAGGCGTAAGCCCTGTATTCCTTTGTGCCAAACAGGTTTTCAAAGTACATAAGCCCGTGAGTGTTCGCCTTAGTAAAGCCCTGAGGTATTATTATATTGTCCTTAGGTATTACAGCCTTTGCGGCTAGGTTTTCATCTTTTATTACAGGGGTATCAAAAGATAGAGAAATATCTAGCGACATGCCGTCCTGATAGTCTTCGCCTGCTACAACTTCAAGCGGGTAAAAGCCTATTTTGCCTGCAACTGCGCCATATACCCTAAATTGGGTGATGCCGCCTTCCCCGCTAAATGCGTATACAATACCGTCAACCCCGGGCAGGTACACTGGAGTGTACAGCCCGCCCTGATAGAATATCTCAAGCGGGGTAAAACCCGGTAGTGACGATAACTGAAAAGGCGTATATTCAACATTCTGCGCATATATAGATGGAATTAAAAGCGCAAACACCGCCATTAGTGGCAGCAGCCTTTTAAGCAATAATTTCTTAGTTTTCATACAAATTCCTTTCCGCATTTATGCGAGTTTAGGGCGCAAACTTATTATTTTCTAAGTATAATAAATTATAATAGCCTGCTTCCCTATGCCTACATGTTAGTTAAAATGGCAGTCTATGTCAATATATTTTAGGGTTGTAGAGAATATTTTACAATTGGGGTGGGGAGCTGGGTTATACAAGTCGGAAATAAATTCACACACACATTATTGTGTTGTGTGTGTGAATTTAGTAAGTGTAGTTATTAAAATGCTATTACAGTACACATAGTACATGACAAAATCTGGCAGTGTGAAATCTTTTCTGTAAATACCGGTCTTCTACAATAAAACCAAGGTAATGATGGCCAGATGGCAGATTCTGCTATCTGGCCTCTTGACTTTTACATTACCAGAAAACAGACAGATATGTC
>JAAYRU010000028.1 GCA_012518615.1 Christensenellaceae bacterium
AATTCTAAAAACAACAAACTAAGGAAAATAACACTACATAAAATCGAAAGAAACATAACCCTCAATCCTTTGAGTTTACAAGGGATGAGGGCTGTTTTTAACTAAATTTGTTGTAAAAGACAAGATATTATGCTATATTCTAACCTTGCTAACTAAACTTTGCAAGTACAAATAAAAAAAGGCTGCCCACATGGAGCAGCCAAAAGATTAATGGGTATTATTCGCCTTTTGCGGCGTGTTCGCCGGCTATTCTGCCGAATACAAGGTAGTCTACTATCGCGTTTCCGCCTAAACGGTTTGCGCCGTGTACTACGCCTGTAATCTCACCCGCGCAGTATAGACCCTTTACTATTGAGCCATCGGGACGAAGCGCATGGGTATGTTCGTCTATCTCTACACCGCCCATTGTGTGGTGAGCCGCGGTCTTTCTCTCGTAAGATATGAAAGGACCCTCGCCAAGAGGCATAGAGTAAGATGCCCTGTGGAATTTATCAACCTTCTGCTCGCTTGCGTATTCGTTGTAATACTCAATTTCTTCGCGTACTACATCTTCAGGGAGATTAAGCTGCGCAGCAAGGTCTGCTATATCCTTTGCGTATATGTAGCCAGATACCTTGTTTTCTACTAGGTAGGGTATGGATTGACCTGCAAGTGAACGAAGTTCTTCATATTCTGCGGTGGGACGACATACCATGTATACAAGACCGTCTGTCTGCTGCATGAAAGCAAGGGACATTTCGTCTCTCCTGCCGTCCTCACGAACAAAGCGCTTGCCCTCTTTGTTAAGGAATATGCTGGTGCCGGATTGTAACAAGTTGTCATTTAACATACCTGTTTTGGGGTTGCAATAGGGGAGCATTTGAAGCTGTTCCATGTTTACAAGGTTTGCTCCTGCCGCTTCCGCCATAAATATACCGTCGCCCGTTACGCCAGAAAGGTTTGTAGTGCCTACATTTTTGCCAAGATCAGGCCATTTGTCGCCTTCGCAGTATTTCTGCCTTAGCTCAACATTGCCCGCAAAGCCGCCTGTTGAAAGCACTACGCCTTTATTTGCATGTAGGGTTACTTTGTTGCCGTCTTTACCTACGGCATTTACGCCTACTACGGCATCGCCATCCATTATTAGGCTCTTGCCCTCGGTATCGGTAAATTCAGTGTAGTTTTCGTTATCTTTAAGCTGTCCTCTAAGGGCGCTTATATAGCCTGTGCCGTTTGGCATTACCGCCTGGTGTGAACGGGGATACATAGCTCCGCCGCCGTGATGCACATTTTCTGCAAATTCCTGTCCAAGGCTCTCCAGCCAGTGAAGACCGGCTTCCGCATTGCCTGTAAGTATTTTAACCATGTCAATTTCGGCTACCTTGTCGCCGCCATTCCAAGTTTGCAGCGCAAACCAGTTGGCAGAGTCAAACATGGTTTTGTCGGAAGCTTTGTACGCTTCAAACTCTTCCCTTACGGCTTCCTGAAGGGCTTTATGCTCTTCATTTACAGGCTCTTCTGCTAGAGCTTCTTCAATCATGGTATCAAGCGCAGGGGCACGCTCTGCCTGATATTTATTATCCTGCCTTGCAGGGTCGGGAGCGTTGTAGAAACCGCCTACAACAAGCGAGTTACCGCCGAGTATACCGGTTTTTTCAATAAGTATTACGCTTGCGCCATGTTCAAGCGCCGTTACAGCAGCCGTAAGACCCGCACCGCCGCCGCCTACTATTACTACATCAGCTGTAAGCTCGATATCTTCCGCAGGTTCTTTTTCCAGCTTTTCAGACAGAGCCTTTGCATCACCGCCTGCATCTTCAACGCAAGCTTTTACCGCATTTTTAAGAACTGCAGAGCTTATAGTAGCTCCTGTTACAGAGTCAACCGCAAGCGACTGTTTTTCAATAATGTCTGCCGCTACCTTTTCCATAGCATAGTCGCCTATGCCGGGGGTTTCCATGT
The DNA here is from genome assembly GCA_012518615.1 of Christensenellaceae bacterium. Classification (GTDB taxonomy): domain Bacteria; phylum Bacillota; class Clostridia; order Christensenellales; family Aristaeellaceae; genus DTU024. Next base: position 1,942 of record JAAYRU010000028.1, read on the forward strand.
GGTCCAGCACTTCGATTTTTTCGATGCTGTTGTCAGTAAATGTAACCTTTACACTTACAGGGCCGTTCATTCCGTTTACGGTTTTCTCGTATTCGCCTGCTTTATAATTGCCTTCAGCAATTACGCCAACGCCAAGCAGCATGGCAACACTTAGTAAAACCGCAAATAGTCTTCTGGTTTTCAAATGATATTCCTCCTTTTATTTTTGAAAGGCAGTTCTCTACCTTCCTTTACTGTTATTTTACAAGCCCATTTCAGCCCAGTCAATATGGTTTGTATAAAAAAGTACCCAAAATTTGATGTTGCGGGTCGTTTTCCGCCCGCCTAACTTTAATAAATCGCCCTTACGAACACATCATAAGGGCGGTTATTATAACAGAGTATTACTAGTTTTCAAGCGCAGGGTATTTGGGCTTTTGAGTATATTTTGTATGCAATAGGTGATGAGCCTTGTAGCTGTTAGGCTCCTCTAGGAACTCCTCATACAGCTTGATAATACTGGGATTTTCATGGCTCTTACGCAGAGGTTTCGCAGCGTCCTCACCGTAAAGCGCCTTTGCTCTTTCAACACGCGGGTCTACATCTATACGCTCCTGCGCGGGTACTATAGGCTGACCGCCGCCAGTTACGCAACCACCGGGGCAACCCATTACTTCTATAAAATGGTAGTCCTTGTCTCCTGCCTTTATTTTTTCAAGCAGCTCTTTTGCGTTCGCGGTTCCATGTACAACGGCTACATTTATGGTGCTGTCACCTATTTTTATGCTGGCTTCTTTTATATTCTTAACCCCGCGTACCTCGCAGAAATCAAGCTCTTCAAGGCTTTCGCCCGTTATCCAGTCGTATGCCGTACGGAGCGCAGCTTCCATAACTCCACCCGTCGCACCAAATATTACGCTTGCGCCCGTGCTCTCTCCAAGGGCAGGGTCAAAATCCTCATCAGGCAGCCTTGCAAAGTCTATACCTGCGGTTTTAATCATGCGGGCAAGTTCCCTTGTGGTAAGCACTGCATCTACATCTGGGTAACCGCTTGCGGAAAGTTCAGGGAGCTTCGCCTCATACTTTTTGGCAGTACAGGGCATTATAGATACAACACGTATTTTTTCAACGGGTATGTTTTTCTTTTCTGCGTAGTAGCTCTTAACTATTGCACCCATCATTTCATGTGGAGATTTGCAGCTTGAGAGGTTGGGTATAAACTCCGGATAGTAAGATTCGCAGTAGGATATCCAACCGGGTGAGCATGAGGTTATCATGGGCAGAACACCACCTGTTTTAATACGATTTACAAGCTCCGCAGCTTCTTCCATTATTGTTAAATCAGCGGCGAAATCGGTATCGAACACTCTATCAAAGGATAGCCTGCGAAGCGCTGCCGCCATCTTGCCGGTTACATTTGTACCCATGGGCATACCGAACTCTTCCCCAAGCGCAGCCCTTACAGCAGGTGCCGTCTGCACTACAGTATACAGGGAATCGTCGGCTAGCATATCCCACACGCGGTCTATTTCGCTTCTGGTATACAGCGCGCCTACAGGACAGGCTGCTATGCACTGACCGCAGCGTATGCAGGCGGTTTGGTTTATAGGCAGCACCCAAGGGGATTCTATACTTGTTTTAAAACCGCGGTTTACTGCGCCTATTACGCCACATGCCTGAGTTTTTTCGCAGGCGGCAACGCACCTTCTGCACAGTATACACTTGTTGTTATCGCGCACAATACTGACTGAAGATTCATCCACATCGTAGTGGGTACGCTCTCCGCCTAGGGCTTCGCCATCTTCTATGCCAAGCTCCAGAGAAAGCTTTTGAAGCTCGCAGTTCTGGCTTCTTACGCAAGACAAGCATTTCTTATCGTGGTTGCTGAGTATTAGCTCAAGTATAGTTTTTCTGGCTTCTCTAACCTTAGGCGTATTGGTTTTAACAACCATACCGTTTTGGGCTTCAAGCACGCAGCTCGCCTGTAGATTCCTGGCGCCAGCATCTACCACGCATATTCTGCAAGCACCTATTTCGTTAAGGTCTTTAAGGAAACAGAGCGTGGGGATATGTATATGCGCCTTGCGGGCAGCCTCAAGTACCGTTGTGCCTTTTTCTACCGTAACTTCAGTACCGTCTATAGTTAATGTAATCATTTAATCCTCCATCAAACCTTAATGATTGCGTTAAAGCGACATTTCTCTATACAAGATAGGCACTTTGTGCATTTTTCGGTATCAATCTCATGTTTATGGCGCACTTCACCTGAAATAGCATCAACCGGACATACCCTAGCGCATGCAGTGCAGCCGCGGCAATCATCAGTGATTTCAAGGTGCACAAGGCTCTTGCAATGGTGCGCGGGGCAGCGTTTATCATATATATGCGCCTCGTATTCGTCTCTAAAGTAGCGAAGCGTTGAGAGTACGGGGTTTGGCGCTGTCTGACCAAGACCGCAGAGCGATGAAGAGCTTATGGTCCTTGCAAGACGCTCCAGCCTCTCTATATCGCCATCCTCGCCCTTGCCTTCTACTATGCGGTCAAGTATTTCAAGCATACGCTTTGTGCCTATGCGGCAGGGCGTGCATTTACCACAGCTTTCCTCTACGGTAAAATCAAGGAAGAATCTAGCGATATCCACCATGCAGTTATCCTCATCCATTACTACCATTCCGCCGGAGCCCATCATAGAGCCTATTTCAACTAGGGAGTCGTACTCTATGGGTACATCAAGCAGCGATGAGGGTATGCAGCCGCCTGAAGGACCGCCGGTTTGCACGGCCTTAAACTTCTTGTTTTTGGGTATACCCCCGCCTATATCGTATATTACGGTTCTAAGCGGCGTACCCATAGGCACTTCAACAAGGCCGGTGTTGTTTATCTTACCGCCAAGAGCAAATACCTTAGTGCCGGGAGAGCGCTCGGTTCCCATTGAATGGAACCATTCCACACCCTTATTTATAATTGGCGGAACATTTGCATATGTTTCAACATTATTAATATTGGTGGGCTTACCAAACAGACCGCTTACCGCCGGGAACGGGGGCTTAGGTCTTGGCTCGCCACGCTTACCCTCTATTGATGCCATGAGCGCAGTTTCCTCGCCACATACAAACGCGCCTGCGCCAAGACGAAGGTGTATATCAAAGGAAAAATCGCTGCCTAATATATTTTTGCCAAGCAAGCCATATTCCCTCGCCTGATTGATGGCAGTTTTAAGGCGCTCAACCGCTATTGGGTATTCCGCGCGCACATATATATAGCCCTCGTCAGAGCCTATTGCGTAGCCGCATATAGCCATGGCTTCCAGCACGCTGTGCGGATCGCCCTCAAGGACAGACCTATCCATAAAAGCGCCGGGGTCACCCTCATCAGCATTGCAGATTACGTATTTTTTATCCGACTTGCTGTTTGCCGCGAACTGCCATTTGTTTCCGGCAGGGAATCCTCCGCCGCCCCTACCCCTTAAATTCGCTTCCGTTACAAGGTCTATTACCTCCTGCGGACTCATCTCGGTTAGGCATTTTGCAAGTGCCATATAGCCGTCAAAGGCGATGTATTCGTCTATGTTTTCAGGGTCTATAACGCCGCAGTTGCGAAGCGCAACCCTAGTTTGATGTTTGTAGAAGGATATCTCATCAAGGGGCTTGCCAGCATCGGGATGTTCACCCTTTTCGACATATACAAGGCGGCGAACAACTCTGCCCTTAAGCAGATGTTCCTCTACTATTTCCTTTACATCTGCCGGCTTTACATGTGAATAGAAAGTACCTTCAGGGTATACTATTATAACCGGTCCAGCTTCACATAGGCCAAAACAACCTGTACGTATAACCTTAATCTCGTTTTCGAGTCCATGCTCGGCAAGCTGTTTTTCAAACTGTTCTATTATTACGTCTGAACCTGAAGATGTACAGCCCGTGCCGCCACAGACCAGAACATGCGAACGAAATAATTCCATTTTTCCTCCTTATTAGGCTTCTTCCTGAGAGCCTATTGCGTACTCGGCTATGGGCTTGCCGTTTACTATATGCTCAAGCACTATGCGCCTTGCCTTCTCGGGCGTGAGATTTATATATGTAACCTTCTCCGTGCCGGGGATTATTACATCCGCCATAGGCTCATGCTGGCAAAGACCTATACAGCCTGTCTGCGTTACATGTACATGGCTTAGCCCCCTCTTTGCGCACTCCTCTATGAAGGCTATCATTACAGGGCGCGCACCTGCCGCAATGCCGCAGGTTGCCATGCCTACTACCACGCGCACGGCTTCTTCCTTGTCTTCCTTGCGCATGTTAATCCTATCAAGCGTTTTCTGCCTAATTTGCTTTAATTCTTCCAGTGATTTCATGTGATATATCCTCCCAAACAATCTGCTATGTTTTCATCAAGGTAGCCGTGTAGCCATTTTATTACTTCAGGCTCGCTTAAGCTTACTCCGGACAGCATTTCCTTAATTTCGGCTGTGTTCATATTGAATGACTTTTCCCCTGCCAATATGTTTACAACAAAGTCCACCGTATCAGCGTTGCCGCTTATAAGCGTTAGCAGCGTTGCAGTTAAATCTCCAAGGGGTATACAGTCTATACTGCTTAGCACATAAGTTGCGCTAACTAGCGTGCCCTCGCCTAGGCTGCTTTCTACGAAAAAGCTTCCCCCTGTAATTTCTGCGCTGTGTTTTGTAAGCGGTATCCCAAGACCTACTTTACGGGTGGTTCGGCTGCTTACAAAGGGGCTTAATACCGCTTCAACTTGCTCCTTTGCCATACCCTTGCCATCATCGCTTAGCTTATACGTTAGCCTACCCCCTACCACTTCTATATCGATAGTTATAAGCTTTGCCCCAGCGCTTAGGCTGTTTTGGGCAAGGTCCATTATGTGCAGGGAGATGTCCCTCATCCTCTGAGGTAGGGCTTTAGAATATTTGGCACATCGTCTGCGGTTAGCCTGCCGTGCACATCATCGTTTATGGTGATGACGGGCGCAAGACCGCAAGCGCCTATGCAGCGGGTTGCTTCTATGGTAAAAAGACCGTCGCTGCTGGTTTTGCCGGGTTCTAGATTAAGTTCCTCGCATATCCTATCAAGTATTGCCTGGCTTCCGCGCACATAGCAGGCAGTACCAAGGCATACGCCTATTATGTACTTGCCCTTGGGTTCAAGCGCAAACTGGGAATAGAATGTCGCTACCCCATATACTTCGGATAATGTAACCCCAAGCCCCTCGGCTATGCGCACCTGTACATCCATAGGCACATGACCCATTATGTCTTGTGAGTACTGCATCACCTGCATTAGCGAGCTTGCATCGCCCTTATGCTTTTCTATCTCGATATCTATCAGCTTTAACTGTTCATCTCTTTGCGACAACTGTGTGTTCCCTCCTTAAATCAAATAGTACACCAAAAAGGATTTTACCATATTTTACCTTTTTTTTCAGCATTTTTTACACACAAAAAACAACATCCTTAGAGCTGCGGGCGGAGTTCGTCCCTGCTAATTTGTTTTTTCAAGACAAGTTAATATAGAATCTATGTTTTTATCACAATTAAGGCAAAATAAAGGCTCTGAAATATCTCCCAGAGTATGTGCATCGGATGAATGCAATATATTATAGCCTTTAGGCGGCACACCGTTTCCGTTTACCTCTATGCATTTTATACCGCTATCAGGCGGTATAAAGCCAAGCATGTTAATTATACCATTGCTTCTAAATATATGTGCAGGCACAGGCACACCGCCAAAATTGCGTATACTCTCCACCGCTTCTTCAAAGGATAGCAGCAAAGGGGATATTAGCAAATTTTCTTCCTCTGATATTATATTATCATCGCTATCCATATAATACTGCCTACCGAAATATTCGGGAGAGTTTTTTATATTCTGCCTATAATTATCGCAGTATTTTGAAAAGCCTTCAGCATTTTCCACAGAATTAAAATAACCCAGCAGATGAACCTCTTCCCTGGTGTTAATTTCTATTCCTGGCACAAAAAGCACATCATAGCGCCTTGCGTTTTCGCTTACCGCGCGTAAATTACCCGCGGTATTATGGTCTGTAACCGAAATTACATCTAGCCCCTTTATATGCGCCATAGCGCATATATTATGTGGCGTCATATCATCACTCGCGCAAGGTGATAGGCAGCTATGTATATGCAAATCGTAAAACAGCATCAGCAGGAAGGCAGACCCGCCTTATCCATTATGGCACATATACTATATGCGCTAAGTGGGGATGATAGCACCGCCACACCCTCTTCCTTGGCTTTATTTAGGGGCGCTTCCTCCATGGTTATATCATCCGGCAATATTATACACGCCATTTCCTTAAGGCTCGCAACCGCAACGACATTCATATGCGTTTGTACCGTAACCCAAGCGCAGCCCTCATCCCCCCTTGCCATTACCCAGCTTAGAAGGTCGCAGGTATAGCCGCTTTTAACCTCATTTTCAAGACCTATATCGTGCAGATTTTTTGCGTTTATCAGTTTAGATAGTTCATTTACTTTCATTATTTATTCCCTCTTTGTATTTGACATATCCACCATCTGTTGGGCCATAACCTTAAGCCTATCCCTCAGTATGAATATACAGTCTGTAATATTGCAATATCCCCTCACTATGTCCTCTGCAAAGGACCTGCACGTGGGAGAGCCGCAGGAGCCGCAGTCGTACCCCGGAAGGCTTTCGAGTATGTCGTTTATGCGCTCCATTTTTTCTATGGCGGTTGATACTTCTTCATCTAGCTGCATACTGCAGTTTTCAGGTATGGGAGTATCCATCTTAAAATCATAGCTGTTAAGTACTCTGCATGGCACCGTCTCTTCGGGACGCTCACATGGGAGCTCGCTTACAAGCTGCATCACCTTGTTGCGCGCTACATATTTATTTTCGTATGTAAGCGGTCCGCCAACACAACCGCCAGGACATGCCGCCCCTTCAAGGTAGTCAAGGTCGCGCAGCCTGCCATTTTCTATTTCCTCAAGCACATTCGCCACATTTTCAATGCCATCAACCGCCATGGTTTTGTTAATATTTGTAGCCCTTGATTCTCCACCGGAATTAGCCCAACCCACGCCATAGGGAGTGGCTATCTTAATGTTTTCATCGGGAGTTATCTTGTTAAGTATTGGAAATACGCATGCATATATATCCAGCATTGATATAACGCCGTCAACCTCGGACTTCTCCTGCCCTATTGGGTTTCTAACCGCAGTTACCTTGGCGGCGCAAGGCGTTATAAAAAACACGCCTATCTCGTCCTTTGGAACGGAATGTTTTTTGGAATACTCCGCCCTCGCCATAGTAGCCGCAACTTCCATAGGCTGTTTAACCTTTACTATATTGGGTAAAAGCGTTGGGAATTTAATCTGTATCATACGGGTTATAGCAGGACAGGCGGAAGAAATAAGCGGCTTTGGCCTATCAGGGTTTTTAAGCTCTTCCTGAAGCATCCTTGTTGCAATATCCGCACCCTTGGCAACCTCAAACACATCTGTAAAACCTATATGCTTTAGCACTTCAATTATTACGGCTATGCTCTTTGCATGGTAGAACTGCCCGTAAAGAGATGGCGCAGGAAGCGCTATGCGATGCTCAAAATTTTCAATAATGCCTAAATCGTCAGTCATGGCGACTTTTGCGTGATAGCTGCAAGTACGTATACATTCACCACAGTCTACACAGCGCTCGTCCATTATAAAAGCCCTGCCGCCCCTAACCCTTATCGCTTCCATAGGGCAGCGGGTAAGGCAGTTTGTACAGCCCTTACACTTTGATGCATCAAGTGTAACAGAATGGAAGCGTTTATTCACCATTGCCGCCCCCTAGTAGAAAGCCCATGCTTATTTTAGTGCCCTTGTTAAGCTCGCTCTCTATATTGAATATATCCGCATTGCGCTTCATATTGGGTATTCCCATACCGGCACCAAAACCCATGCCTTGGGCAACTTCATCGGCGGTAGAATAGCCCTCTCTCATGGCGTTTTCTATATTGGGTATACCGGGACCTATATCCTCTGATATAAGCCAGATATAATCTCCATCTACATTTATGCTAAGCGTACCGCCAAAAGAATGTATTACTAAATTCATCTCAACCTCATAGGCGGCAACGGATATGCGCCTTAGAACAGATCCGCCTATACCAAGCTTTTTTAGCATATTTTTCATCTTCGTGCTTGCCTCGCCCGCACGCAGATAATCCCCCTTTTCTACGCTAAAACTTTCGGCAATCATTTTACTTCCTCTTTTTCTTCGTCCCATGTCATAGCAGCGCCCCTTAGCCCACCTTCATATAGTAGCCCGGCGCAGGTAAACATAGTTTTATTTGCGGTTAGCACAACAAGGTTCATCTGTTTCGCTCTTTCAATTATTTCATCAGAGGGCACTTTTCCGCGGGCAAATATTATACATTTAAGATCTAATATTTCGGCGGTGCGCAGTACATGCATGTTAGTAAGACCTGTAAGCAGTAAGGTTTTTTCATTTACAAAGGCAAGCACATCGCTCATAAGGTCAGAGCAACATGCACTCTTTACCACTAATGATAGTTTGTCCTCGCCACAAAGTACGCGGGCATCTAATATGGATACAATTTTTTCTATCGTCATACAACACCTCCATGAGTGCCATAATAAACTATATTTAGCAAATACTCAAGCAGTTTAGGTTGAAAACGGAACATATTTGATAAGCTTTATGTTTAGACTTTCATGAAACATACATTTCATGCGCTTTTAACAAATTAAATCATATACATAATTGTTTATTATATATGCGCCTTTAATAAGGATTTTCGTCTTTTTATTGTTGATATATTTACACATTCTCGCGTTTGTTACATTTACATTTATAAACTATTTTTTGGGTAAATTTTATTGTACAAAATTAAAATTATACATATAAATCTATTGTAAATTGTGGTTTAATATGTTATACTCCCCTACATATAGTTATTTCGGGGTTGATTATCTATGAAACTTTTGGTTCTATGCACTGCATCAATATTCATAATCACCGCATTAATCCTGCGAGCCTACTGTAAGGTAAAGCACAGGAGAGATAGAAAACTCATGGAATATGTACGCGCATCAAACCTGTACCTGCAGCTATATGAAATTATGAATAACATAGGTAACTTCGCAGTTGATGAAATTATTATAGAAAACAGCGGTGTTAGAGCTACAAGCGTATACCCCGCGCATAAACTGTTTGACTATTCTTTCAAACAAAACGGCAATAGCTGCCGCAACAAGGAACTTGCGCGCATAGTCGCCCTGCTGCTGGCAATGGATTTTAGCCTGCTTTCAGACCCTTCCATATACCAGCTGCGCAGGTACAGGATATACCGCATGAACGGCAAAAAGGAGTACGGCTTCCGCTATACCCTGCGCCGCCATTATAAAGACGAAATATTCAGCTACCGCCAACAGATGCACAAATCCGCTTCTTTACTTATAAGATAAGAGTTTTTTCATTGTTTCCTCCTTCCAATCGCCGATGTGGGTTCCGGCAAAGCAAAACCGCCTTTTGCGAATAAAAGGCGGTTGTGTTTTATGCATATTCAGTTTTTATAATATTTATCTCAGTTTAAATATAACTATTTCCCCATACGGCGCTTAAGCACCTTTTTTGATGCTATAGAGTAGCCGAAAAAGCCGAGCTTTTCAGCTGTGGCAAAGTATTCTCCGTGTTGGTAGGACACAAGCCTAGCCTTTACAAAATCCACCCTGCCGTTTTCATCAAAAAGGTAGTCCTTAGCGTATACTCCCATAACTTCGGCTAAAAACATGGTATGCGAAGGCAGCTCTATAATTTCCCTAACGCTGCAAGCCATAAATATGGGCGTTTCCTCTATTGCGGGAGCGTATTTAAGCTCCTCTATATTTATGGGGGTAAAATTGCAGGCTTCAAATTTATCAATATCCCTGCCTGATTTTACTCCGCAAAAGTCAGCAGCTTTTACAAGCTCCTCGCTTACAAAATTTACCACAAATTCCTTGGTATCCATAAGCATAGCATATGAATACCTTTCAGGCGTTACAGATATTGAAAGCATAGGCGGCTTTGAATTTACCACTCCCACCCATGCTATAGTTATTATGTTATAATTGTTTTCTCTATCGCTGCAGCTTACCATTACAACCGGCGTTGGGGCAAGAAGCGCGCCCGTGTTTATATGTGTAAAAGACATGTTTTCTCCTTATTGTATGCCTTGTACGCCCTCGGCTATGCCACGCAGCACCTCAGGCTCTCTTATATCCCTAGCGTCTGTAAAAAGCCTACGGGTAAGCACAGCGCCTTTTCGATAATAGAGGCACATGAAAGGGCAGTCATCCGCGAATAGAGATTGTATCTGGAAAAGCACATTGCGGTACTCGTCCTTATCCATGGTTTTACGGAGCGTTTCAAAAAGCCTATCCATTATATCTGAAGAATAGCGCATGTAGTTGCAAGTATTGTTTGTCATAAGCAGAAAACCGGGGTCGGGCACCATGTCCATATTAAATGCCGCAAGCGCAAGGTCGAAGTTGCTTGCCTTAAGCCTTGCGCGGGCATCGTCGTAGCTTAAAAGGTCTATCCTTGTGGCAATACCCACATTTTGAAGCATAGAGGCTATGGTATTCGCCGCCATCATTCTAACTGAATTATCCGGCTCTTCATACACTATAAACCTTAGGCTTAGATTAGCCTTTTCTCCGTTTATTACGGTATCGCGTATGCCGTCATCATCGCTATCCTCCCATCCGGCTTCGCTTAGTAGCTGCTTTGCTTTCTCTGGGTCAAACTGAAATTTTTCGTGTTCTTCGTTATAATAACGGGTACCGGGCATCATGGGCGTATCGGTACGCTGTGCCATATCCATATATACGCTGTTTAATATATCGGGTATATTAATAGCATACCTTATAGCCTTTCTAACCCTTATATCCCCAAGCTCTCTAGCTCTAGTATTCATAAGCAGGGTTTCAAGCTGCTTAGTTCTATATGTCATGTTAAGGCTGCTTGAGCTTGACCTATACTGCGCCGCGGTTAGCGAGCGAGTGATTATAGCGTCCACCCTGTTATATTCAAAGCTTGATATAAGCTCTCTGTTTGCTACATGGAATATAGCCATAATTGAGGATAACTTAGGTTTACCCCGCCACCAGCTCTCATTTGCGGAGAGTATTAAAAAATCCTTAGGCTCAAAGCGGGATATTACATAAGGTCCCGTTCCTATAGGGTTTTCAGCCTGCACCTGACTTGCGGGAAGCACGGGAAAATTCATGGCGTATAGAAAACCGTAGTTTTTCCTGCTTGTTTTTATTACCACGGTTAAATTATCGTTTGCGCTTATGCTGTCTATCATATACCTAAGCGATGCGTACGCGCCTTTATTAGCAGCATCGCTCTTGGCTAAGTCTATAATAGTGTTGGCAGAGGCAACCACATCGTTTGCGGTTAGCGGAGTACCGTCATGAAATGTGATGCCTTCCCTTAAATAGAAATACCAAGTATCGCCATCTTTCGTGTGCTCCCAGCTTTTGCATAGGTTGGGCTGGGGGATTAAATCATCATCTATGGATACAAGCCCCTCGTAAACTAAATCGGTTAGGGACATCATCTCCCTTTCGACTGCAATAAAGGGGTTTAAGTACTGGGTAGTAACAGATATTATGCCTATGGTCATGCCGTCATCCTCTTCCTCTGCCATTGCACAGGAAAAAAGCAACACAAGCGCAATTAATACCGCAAACAGCTTTTTATTGGTTGACAACATAGTTTTCATAGTAGAGCGCATATGCATTCATCACCTTTTTAACATAGTCCTTAGTGTCGTCCATGGGTATTTCATGGGTACCAAGGTTTACTCCATCCTCTGAGTGGCGAAGCAGCCAAAGCTTAACATTGCTAAGCCCCGCATGGTAGGCGGAAGCCACAAGAATGGGATCTCCACCGAAATTATCGCTTAAATATGATAAATACCAAGTTCCAAAGCGTATATTTATATCGGGGTCAAACAGGTGTTCATATGTATATCCTTCAACATTAAGCTTGCCTGCTATCCACTTGCCGGTATCTTCCATTATTTGCATAAGCCCCCTTGCGCCTACCCTGCTCTGGGCGTACATATCGTAGTGGCTTTCCCTAGCGATTACAGCAGACACCATATTTGAATCCACCTGATACATTGCAGAATATTTATTAATAATATCCTCAACTCCGCTATTTTTTCGCAAGTTTACATAGTAGACCAGCTCGTCCTCGTGGCGCTTTTTGGCAGCTTCCCTTTCGGCGTGCAGATTATCAAGCCTTGTTTGCGCTGTATTCTTATTTATTATTGCGTATGCTAAAAACGCAAGCGATACCACAAGCAATATCCAAACTATAGGGGATACTCTCCTTTTCCCCCTTGCTTTAGCGCTTCTCCTGTTGCTTCTTATATTCCTATCGCTTCTGCGCCGCCTTGCTGTAGGTCTATCATTATCAGCCGTCAAGCCCAAGCCTCCTTAATAAATCATCCCATAGCTCTTGTGTTTGTCTAAAAGTATTCTCGTATTCAAAAGAGCTGTCTATTACATGGTCGCTCCTTGCAAGCCTTTCATCGTTTGACATCTGGCAGAGTATACGCGCCCTTGCCTGCTCATCGGTTAATTTATTGCGCTTCATAAGCCTTTTCATCTGATTTTCAAAGCTGGTGTATACAGTCCACACCTCATCGCAGATTTTATCCATACCCGTTTCAAAAAGCAAGGGTACCTCAAATGTAACTATTGGATTATCAGAAAGCTCATCAAGCTGCCTTTTCATTTCTTCAAATATAATAGGGTGGGTTATTTCATTTAATTTTTCAAGCTTATCACAGTCAAAAAAAACTATTGCGCTTAAGCTGCTACGGTTAAGCTCTCCATTATCATAAAACACACCATCGCCAAATGCCTGCCTTATATAGGGCAAGGCAGGTCCATCTTTTGCGGTAATATTTCGGGAGATTTCATCGGCATCTATAACAGGGCAGCCAAAGCCCCTAATATAGCCCGCTACATTGCTCTTACCGCTTGCTATTCCGCCTGTTAGCCCCAGTATGTATGGCTTATTACTTGGTTTCATACCAGCTCTTACCCGTATTTACATCGCATATAAGAGGAACGGACAGCTCTATTATATTTTCCATACAGCTTTTAAGCAGCTCCGTAACCTCTTTTTCTTCCTCTATGGGGCATTCTATTAATAGTTCGTCATGCACCTGAAGTATAAGCCTTGCGCCTTTTTTAAGCCTTTTAAGCTCACTCGCCACCTTTACCATTGCTGCCTTTATTATATCCGCCGCTGTGCCCTGAATGGGGGTATTAATAGCCACACGCTCTCCAAAGCTTCTGGTATGGTAGTTGCGGCTCTTAAGCTCAGGCAGGGGTCTACGCCTACCGTATAGAGTTACAGCGTAACCGTTATCATAGCCGAATTTTTTAGCGTTTTCCATAAAATCGCGCACGCCCGTATAATGCGATAGGTAGGATTCTATAAACTCCGCCGCCTGCTTTCTGGTTGTGCCTATGTTTTGCGCAAGCCCAAAATCACTTATGCCGTATACTATGCCAAAGTTAATAGCCTTGCTTGATGAGCGCATATCGCTTGTTACATCTTGAAGTGGCACACCATATACCCTAGATGCGGTTTGAGTGTGTATATCCTCTCCATTTATAAAGGCTTGGCGCATGTTTTCATCGCCGGACATATGTGCTAATATTCTAAGCTCTATCTGAGAATAGTCGCCATCTATAAGCACATGTCCTTCCTTCGCTATAAACGCTTTTCTTATTTCCCTGCCAAGCTCCGTCCTTACTGGTATGGTCTGAAGATTAGGGTCGTTTGAGGATATTCTGCCAGTAGCTGTTGCCGTTTGGTCAAATGTGGTGTGTATGCGGTTTTTACTATCCACATTTTTAAGCATTGGCTCTATATAGGTACCGCTTAGTTTTGAAACCTGCCTGTATTTAAGTATATTCCTTATAGCGGGATGGTAGTCTATAAGCGATTCAAGCGTTGCGGCATCCGTGCTGTAAGTGCCTCCGCTTGTTTTTTTGCGCGCGGGCAGCTTAAGCTTTTCAAAAAGCACTTCGGATAGCTGTTTTGGGCTGTTGAGGTTAAATTCCCCTACTCCAAGGGAAGTGATTATTTCTTCGCTTAGTCTATCGCTATCATAAGAATACTCTTTGCCAAGCTCTTTAAGTACATCGGTATCCACTTTAAAGCCCGCAAGCTCCATATCAAAAAGCACATTTGCAAGGGGTAGCTCTATATCGGTATAGAGTTTAGTCATAGAGAGGCTTTCCAGCTCTTGCTTATGTTTTATATACAGCTTATATATGCCTGCGCTGTTTTCCTCAGCAAAAGCGCCAAGAGCGTAGCTTTTCTCCTGTGGATTTATAAGATATGCGGATAGCTTTGTATCCCAATGGGTTTTTGGTATGATTATCTGCCGCATATTAAGCATATGATAAAATGCCTTAGAATCATGCAGAATAAGCTCTTGTTTTATATGGGGCATAATATTTGCAAGCGCTTCGCTGAGCGTTACTCCCTGCGCACTCTCAAAAAGGGATATCTGCCCGCTTGCAAGCGCTATGCGGAGGTTTATATCTCCCTGCGATAGAGAAATATATTCTTCGCCTATATGTATTGCAATTGGTGTATCGTTAAGCTTAGAAAACGCCTTTTCATAATTACCTGAAATATCCTGCCATTCTATAGGTTTTTCTATTGCTTCTTTAGGGATTTCAACACCTTCAAGCGATTGCAGCCTATTTATAATAGAATTTAGCCTGTATTTTTTAAGGGTATCTATACCCGCGCCCATATTGTCTGTTTTCCAATTATCAAGCTCTATATCTATGGGTACATCGGTATGTATGGTGGCAAGCACCTTTGATATCCTTGCCTTATCCATATTATCGCGTATTCTTTCACCAAGCTTACCCTTTATATTGTCTGCATCGCTAAGCACATTTTCCATAGTGCCGTACTGCTTAAGCAGTTTAACTGCCGTTTTTTCGCCAACGCCTGGTATGCCGGGGATATTATCGCTGCTATCGCCCATAAGCCCCTTCCAGTCCGTAACTTGCGCTGGACTTACGCCGTAATCCTCCTCTACCTTATCGGGGGTATACGGAATAATTTCGCTTATACCCTTTTTGGTAAATAAAAGGCTTACATTTTCGTTTACAAGTTGAAGCGCGTCCCTATCGCCCGTGAGCAACCCCGATTTATAACCCTTTTTTGAAAGCCTGCTGCTTATAGTACCTAGCAAGTCATCCGCCTCATAGCCCATAAGGCTTACTATGCCTATGTTCATAGAGGAGAGCAATTCTTTTATAATATCAAACTGGGGAGCTAATTCATCCGGAGTTTTGGGGCGATTAGCCTTATAATCCTCGTACATGCTGTGCCGGAATGTAGGCGCTTTTTCATCAAAGGCTACTACGCAGTATTCCGGCTTATATTCCTCCACTGCTTTTAATAACATAAGCAAAAATCCGTGTACGGCGTTTGTGGGAACACCGCCCGCGTCCATAGGAGGGAGCGCGAAAAACGCCCTGTACATAAGGCTGTTTCCATCTACTATCAAACATTTATTTGCCATGCCACCCCTCCTATTTGTATTATTATTCCTACTAATAAAGCGGGAATGCGTCTGTAAGTTCCTTTACTTTTTTAAGCACCTCAGGTACTGCGTTTTCTTTTTCCCTAATCACTTTACATATAAGGGCTGCAACAGTATCAAGCTCTTTTTCCTTCATGTTGCGGGTAGTAACCGCGGGAGTGCCAAGCCTAAGCCCGCTTGTAACTGAAGGCTTGCGCCTATCGCGCGGCACCATGTTTTTGTTTGTGGTTATGTTCGCGCTTTCAAGCAGTATCTCCATCTCTTTACCTGTTGTGTCCTCAAGGTCTGCAAAGTCCAGCATTAAAAGGTGGTTATCCGTGCCGTCTGACACCATGCGCACGCCCTCAGAGCGGAATCTATTTTCCATAGCCTTTGCGTTAAGCAGCACCTGTTTAAGGTAGGTTTTAAAGCTAGGCTCCATTGCCTCCTTAAATGTTATAGCCTTGGCGGCAATTATATGCTCAAGCGGTCCCCCTTGGGTGCCAGGGAATATAGCCTTATCTATATCTCTTGCGTATTTTTCCTTGCAGAGTATAAGCCCGCCCCTTGGTCCCCTTAGGGTTTTATGGGTGGTAGATGTAACCGCATCCGCATAGGGTACGGGCGATGGGTGAAGACCCACAGCTATTAACCCCGCGATATGCGCCATATCCACCATAAGGTAGGCGCCTACTTCGTCTGCTATTTCCCTAAAGGCTTTAAAATCTATTATTCTAGAATAGGCGGACGCCCCCGCAACTATTAATTTAGGCTTTACTTCTTTAGCTCTATCACGAAGGGCATCATAGTCTATGCATTCATTTTCAGGGTTTACGCCATAGGCTTCAAAGTTAAAATATGTACCGCTAATATTTACAGGGCTGCCGTGCGTTAAATGTCCGCCATGGTTTAGGTTCATACCAAGCACAGTATCGCCGGGCTTTAGCAGCGCAAAGTACACCGCCATATTAGCTTGGCTGCCTGAATGCGGCTGCACATTTGCATGTTCAGCGCCGAATAGCTCCTTAGCCCTATCTATGGCTATATTCTCTATCTGGTCTACATATTCGCAGCCGCCATAGTAGCGCCTGCCCGGATAGCCCTCAGCGTATTTATTGGTTAAGGGCGTACCCATAGCCGCCATAACAGCGGCGCTTACGAAGTTCTCGGAGGCTATTAGCTCTATATGCTCATGCTGTCTTTTAGCCTCCAGCTCTATGAGGGATTTGATTTCCTCATCGAAATTCAGTTCCTTAGGTGCTTTCCACATTATTTTTCTCCTTTATATTCCAAAAAAATTATATATAAATACCGCGCAGATATCAGGCTTCCCCGCAGCACATCTCAACTTACGCTTACTGCTGCTTCCTTCCGGACCTGACAGGGTTCACGCCATGAAATCGCACAGGACCCAATACCTTACGCGGCGAAGCTATGATACAGGAAACAGCCTTGTTTTGCAAGCCTTTAGCTAGTTTGTTTCGCTGAGCAGAACTTCATACGCCTTTTTAAGCTGGGGGTCTTCCATGCTGCCAAACTCAAAATACTTATTTTTATCGTCCTTTGGAAGTTCTACCTCTACATCAGGTGCTATGCCCTTTTCATGCACCGTATTGCCCTTGGGGGTAAAGTACTGCGCTACAGTAAACTGCATTCCGCTAACGCCATCGCTCAGCGGCACTACATTTTGTATTACCCCCTTGCCGAATGTGTTGGTACCTACAAGCTTTGCCCTGCCATAATCCTTCATGGCGCCCGATATTATTTCACTTGTTGAAGCGGAGTTTTCGTTTACAAGCAGCACCAAGGGTATGTCCGTCTTGCCGTCTAAAGTAAAGCTGCTCTCCTTTTTGCCCTGCCTATCCTCTGTGTAGAAAAGAAGCCCTCTATCGAGAAACATATCGGCTATGCGCCTGCCCTGCTCCACCCAGCCGCCGGGGTTATCCCTAAGGTCTATGATAAGCCCTTTTGCGTTTTTATCTATAAGCTCTTCTAGGGCTTTTTTAAACTCCATATCAACTTCGCCCGCAAATTCGTATAAGGCTATATAGCCTATATCGTTGTCAAGCATAGTATATTCCATACGGTTGACGAGTATCTCCGCCTTTGTAAGTTCAAAGGGTATGGTTTCGCCGTTTCTAATTATCTCTACCTTTACCTTGTCGCCAGGAGTGCCGCGCATTGTGTTTACAGCGTCCTGCATGGTTGCGGTGGTTACTTCAATATCCTCAACCTTGTAGAACACATCTCCCTTTTTAAGCCCCGCCTCCTCTGCAGGGGTATTTTTAAAGACTCTAATTATGGTAACGGTGGAATCCCTCCAGTTGCCCAGCATCTGCACGCCTATGCCGGCGTATTTGCCTTCGTCCTCCTCCCACAAGGTTTTCCAAGCTTCCTTGGGGTAGTAGAAAGTATACGCATCGCCAAGCCCTTTAAGTAAACCCTGTATCGCGCCGTCCATCATGGCCTGATGATCCGGCTCTTTATAATAATTCTGCTGAACAAACTCCCTAGCTTCTTCAAGCAGTAAATATTTTTTAAGGGCTTCGTTGTTGCGTTTTAGCCTTTCATATTCGTCCTTTGATATGGTTACAGTATTGCCCGTGCCGTATATAACCCTGCCAGGCTCAGTTTTAACCCCTATTGCAAATACTATAGCTACTATTATTATACCGAATATTGCTATCCTTTTTTTCATTTCAATTACTTCTCCTATTTATTCAGGTTTTGCGCAGTTTTTAAGCTCATAGAGCATTTTGAACACAAGAGCGTCCTTAAAACGCCTTACATCAAGCCCTGTTTGAGCTTGCACCTTATCAAGGCGGTAGACAAGCGTGTTCCTGTGTATGTAAAGCTGCCTTGCGGTATCAGCGATGTTTAAATCATTCTCCAAAAATGTGTTTACGGTGTTTATCATATCGGGCGTAAAAAGGCGCATGTTATCAAGGCTAAAAATAAGCCTGTGGTATTTAAGCGCTGTATCCGGGGGTATTTCAGACATAAGCCGCTCAAAATACATGTTATCGTATATATATACAGACTGTTTAGGCAAAAACGCAGCGCCTATTTGTATAGCCTTTTGTGCCTCATCATAGCTTTTTGACACCATATTTATATTATCCACTATGCCGCCTATGGCTATGGTAAATTCTATACCCTCTTCAAGAAGCGCAGTCTCTATAACTGCGTTTGCATAGTCGGCTATATCTTCTTCGCTTGTTTCGCCTTGCAGCCATTTAACAAGCACTACCGTATATGCTGTTATTGGGATAAGCAAATCCTCCCCCTCAAGAGGTATAAGCTTTTTAAGCGCTTTCGCGGCGTTGCCGTAGGGGTTTTGCTTAACTCCAAGCAGTATCGCGCAACGCTTGCCCTTTTCGCTTATGCGGTACCTTGATATAAGCGCCTTTAGCTCATGGGCGGGCATATCCCCGCTTAGAAGCTTGTGCAGGGAGAGGTATTCATCGCTATCCTTTCCGCTTACGCTATCAAGCAGCGCGCAGGCGAGCTTAACACAGTCCTTCGCGGAATCGCTATCCTTTAGCATAACTATAGCACCGCAGTTTTCAGCGCGCATGAAAAGCACACCCTCTATAACACACATTTCGCCCTTTGAGAGCTGCATAGGTGCGGAAAGGGTTTTAGTTATGCTGCCGTAAATGAGCATTCCGTTTTTATCAAATACTGTCAAGGAGGCATCAAGCCCTGAAAAAATACCGCTTAATCGCCTTATGTGTTTACTATCCACAGCCGCCTCCTCGTACAAATTAGCAAGCATATTATAACACGAAGAGGGGATATTGAAAACAGCTAGCCCTTTATGCCGCCGCGAGCAACGCCGCCTACTATCTGTTTCCTTGCAAATAGGAACAATATTATCATAGGCATTACAACCACAGATGACGCCGCCATAAGCAGCTCATTATTCGCGCCTACTTCAGTTGTAAATGTATAAAGCCCAAAGGGCAGGGTGCGGTTATAATCCTGTTTTATTACAAGTAGAGGCCACATAAAGCTGTTCCATGAAGCCATGGCGTTAAGAAGCACTATCGTAACAAGTGAGGGTCTTGCAATAGGCACCATAACCTTCCATAGGTAGCGCCAGTTATTGCAGCCGTCAACCCTTGCAGACCAGTAAAGCCCATCTGGTATAGACTGGAAGAAATTACGCAAAATATAAGTATAAAATATGCTGCTTGTAAACGGCAGCACGAGCGCATATAACGTATCGTTTATGCCAAGCTTTACAATGGTTGTGTAGTTTGTAATGACAAGCATTTCAAAAGGCACCATCATCATTGAAAGCAGCAGCGAGAACAGCATTTCTCTCCCCGGGAAATTAAGCCTTGAAAACGCGAATGCGCCAAGTATGGTTGTAAATGTGGTAAGCGTAACGCTGCTTAAACAGGTGATTACGGAGTTCATAAAATACCTGCCAAATGGCGCTGTTTCAAAGGCTATGTAAAAGTTGTCGAAGTTAAGCCAATTTTGGGGAAACATTGTAGGCGGGAAGTAGTTCATCTCCGCGCTTGTCTTAAATGCGGAGGCTATCATCCAATAAAAAGGGAACACCATAATAACAGCGCCAACTGTAAGCAGAAAATACTGCAAAGCTTTAAGCGTGCCTAGTTTTGTCTGATATGAATGGTTGAAATACAGCCCTGCCGCGACAAAAATCGCCCCAAGCGCAAGCATACTGTATACAATGGTTCTTGTAAGTGAAGTAAGCATGCTAATACCACCCGATATTATAAGCATCACGCCAACAACATATAGTATAGTGCCTAGCTTTCTGTTTTCGGTTTTATTAGTATTATTCATGCCGGCACCCCCTTATACATAGTTCCACTTGCGCTGTATATAGCGCTGAATCATTGTAAAAATAAATATGAAGAAAAAAAGCACCATGGCGGCTGCGGCAGCCCTGCCAAGCTCAAGGCGCTGGTGCATCATCTCATATATATAATAAACTACAGTATACATATTGTACGCAGGACCCGGGCTGCCGTTAAACAGCACTGTAACCTCTGTAAACACCTTAAAAGCGGATATGCTGTTTATAATAAGCACAAGCCCAATAGTTGGAGCCAGCAGCGGTATAGTAATGCGCCTGAATATGCGGAGTGTTTTAGCACCGTCTACTTTGGCTACTGTGTAATATGTTTCATCTATATTTTGAAGACCGCTGAGCATAAGTATTATGGTAAACGGAAGCGAGTTCCATATGCCGAATATTACCATAACGCTCATTGAATATGAGGTTGAGCTAAGCCAATCTATAGGCGTGCCTGAAAACATAACTATAATGGCGTTTAATACACCGAAATTTCTGTTGAATATCCAGCGCCATACAAGCCCTACAGCGGTAATAGATGTTACCATAGGCAGGAAATATGCCGTCTGATATATCGCAGAGCCTTTTAGCTTTTTATTTAGCAGAAAAGCTATTACTATTGCAAGCGCAGTTGTTACGGGCACCGTGTAAATAACATATAAAAAAGTATTTGTGAGACCCTGTATAAAATAATTGCTTGTGCCTGGTATGCCTTTTAGCACATATTCATAGTTACCTATGCCCCAGCCTGTAAAAGAGCCGTCAAGCTTATAGCGTTCCTGAAAGCTCATTATTACTACCCTTACTATTGGGTAAAGAGTAAATACAAACACGCCTAAGAAAAACGGCAGAAGATAGTCTATAGGCTCAAGTATATTCGCAAGCTTTACTTTTCTGTCATAGTCAAATGTAAACCAGCAATATGCGAGTATTAGCGCAAATATAAGGAAAACCGCTGATATTATTATAAGCGCATCTGAATAATACATAAGCGGATAATACGGCGCATTTACGCTGAGCCGCTTTCTAACTTCGGGTATGGAAAGCTCCTCTATATGCGCCCTTGCGTCTTCCTCCATATTTTCTATTATTGATGGAAGTTTTTCCACAAGCATAATATCAATACCGCTTATCGCTTCCTCGGGCACATTTTTTTCACAGGCGGCATGTATGGTATTTGTAATATGCGTTATTATTTCAGCTATAGTTTTTTCTTCATCAAGCATACTGGCTATATCTTTTTTTAGCATACGCTTTGTGCTTGATACGCTTTTTAATATTGCTTGAGAATGTTCCTCGCTAACTGATGATAATATCGCGGACTGTATCTCCGCTATGCCCTTGTTATGCAGGCTATCTATAAGGCTTGAGCGCCTGAAACTATCCGCCTGAATATTAAGCTGCTTTTTCCCAAACAAACCAAGACCCATAAGCAACAAAAATATAATAGTAAATATTATAACATGCACTAATATGCGCTTTATGCCAAAATTCCTTTTAGCTTTTGCAGGAAAGGCAAGCTTGCTTTGAAGGCTCATATATACCGCCTCCCGGACTGCTTATCAAAGAAAAATACTCCCCTATCCTTAAGGCTTAGGTACACTTCATCGCCCGCTTTTATGTTGTTTTCAAGGGATATATAGGCTCTGAATATATTGCCGCCAAACTCAACCTGCGCCATCTCTTCCTTGCCAAGCTGGTACACGCTTATTATCCTGCACTTCATAAAGGAGTCGCTAGGCTCATTTTCCATAACAAAGCTCTCTGCCCTTATTGCAAGGTTTATCCTAGTGCCGCTTGGCACAACTTCTATACCACGGCAAATAAATGAGCTTCCGTCATTCGCAACAAATCTATCCCCCTGCGCTGTTCCTTCTAGGTTATTTATTGGAGGGTTTCCAAGGAAATCAGCCACGAATTGATTTGCGGGCTCATCATATAGGGCTTGAGGTTTTTCATGCTGCTGGAGGTAGCCGTCCTTCATAAGGGCAATATGGTCGGATATGGACATAGCCTCTTCCTGGTCGTGCGTTACAAATACGGTTGTAACCTGCGTTTGAAGCTGTATCCTGCGTATTTCCTCGCGCATTTCAAGGCGCAGCCTAGCATCTAGGTTTGAAAGAGGTTCATCAAGCAGTAGCAACCTAGGTTTTTTTACTAGAGCTCTAGCTATAGCAACGCGCTGCTGCTGCCCGCCTGAAAGCTGTTTGGGGCGGCGGTCAAGGTAATCCCCCATATGCACAAGTTCCGCCATTTCAGTGGCTCTTCTTATGCGCTCCGCCTTGGGTACATTTTGTATTTCTAAGGGAAAACATATATTGCCCATAACAGTCATATGCGGATATAGCGCATAGTTTTGAAACACAAGCCCTATGCCCCTTTGCTCAGGCGGTTGTTTTGTAACATCCTCCCCATCAAAGAGTATTTTACCCCTTGTAACAGGTAAAATGCCCGCAAGCATATTTAGCACCGTGCTCTTACCGCAACCCGAAGGCCCAAGCAGGCATACAAGTTCCCCATCGTATAGTGTTATGGAAAAATCATTTACCGCCTTAGTAGCGCCAAAATGCTTAGTAAGCCCCTGCATCTCAACTTGCATATATTACTCCTATGTCTTATTATAAAAAAAGAGATAGGGTTGCCTAAACACGGCAACCCTTAGATTAATTACTTACCTTGGAGCGCGGTGTTTGAAAGTGTTACACACTCGTCCCAAGCTGCGTCAACTGTCATTTCACCTGCTACGGCTTTTTCGACAGCAGCCTTTATATTGCTACGCACAGCTGCTGAACCTTCAATTACCGGGAGCGAGGTCGCATTATCAAGATTAGCTTCAACAGCTTTTACTGAGCGTTGAGCGGGCGTTTCTGTGGTTATGAAGCTCTTATACTGCTCTGTTTCTTTTGTCCAGGAATAGGGAGCAAGCGCCGCAACAGCTTCCACCCAGCCTGCGTTTACATCTGCAGATATGAAATACTTGATAAATTCGTATGTGGCTTCCGCACGCTCATCATCGTTATAGTAGAAGGCTACGGGACCACGGTTCCAAGAAGGATACCAAGTTTCGCTAGGAGTGGGAGCCATGTCAAATTCAAAGCCATCGGGCGATATGTAGGGATAACCAGCACATGAACCCATGTAGGAGGCTACTATTCCGGAGTTAAAGTCAGAAGAGAAATAATCACCGCTAGGCTTTATTTTGAAATAGCCCTTGTTTGCCATATCTACAACCCAAGCTAGTTTTTCGCGTACTTCAGGTGTATCAAACAGCACTTTTTTATTTTCAACATCTATATAACCTGCGCTAGGTGTTTCCATAATGAGCATTTGCAGGAAATCCACCATGCTGTCTATACCAAAGCCTACTATGTCTTTCTTTTCTTTTATTACTGCGCAAGCTTCTTCAAGCTCTTTCCATGTGGTGGGAACTTCAAGTTCAAGCTCTTTAAAGAGGTCTACATTGTAGAAGAATATGGGACCTGTGGTATAAGCGGGAAGATAGTGGATTTGTCCATCCCAGAAAGCCTTTACTTCACCCTCCATAACGGCTTCCGTAAGTGAATCATCGAAACCTTCAACACCTATTTCGGGGTCGTATATGTATTGGCCAAGGTCTATAAGCTGACCCGCGTCTACATATTTTGAAGCTTCTGAAGCGTAGTGAAATATAATGTCAGGACCGATTCCCTCGTTTACTGCACTGTAAACTGAATCAGTAAAGCCGGAAATAGGCATAGTTACAACCTCAACTTCTATCCTATCCTGTGAAGCGTTAAAATCCGTAACTGCCTTGTCGATATATGCCTCTTGTTCTCTCGTGAAAGTGTGCCATATGCTTACCTTTATTTTGCCTTCGGCGGCTGCCATAGGCATTACGCTTAACATAAGCGCGGCAAACATAAGCATTGCAACAAATTTAGTAATGTTTTTGCGTGACATAATGTCCTCCTTTTCTTTAAGTTTTACTGTACGGTATTTCCGTATTGACACTACAAGTATACTCCAAAGAGAGGCAGTTCGCAATGAAGCTAATGGCGTATTTTCGGTTTTTTCCACCTTTTTGTGTAAAAAGTAAGTAAAATGTTTGTATAGATTTGGTGAAGTCAATTCCCCCATTAACTTGTATGCAATTTAAGTTGAGTGTATAATTCTAATTAATACCAATGAAAGGAGGGAAATATATGTGCGACAAGGATAAAATACGCCTTACGCAGCTTACAGACTGCGGCGGCTGAGCGGCAAAAATAGGGCCGGGCGCTCTTAATGAAATACTAAGCACGCTAAAAAGCGATGTCAGCTGCGATAGGCTAATTGTAGGCGCGGAAACGGGCGATGATGCCGCTGTTTATAAGCTTACCGATGATATAGCCATAATTGAAACCATAGACTTTTTCCCTCCCATGGTAGATAGCCCTTATGTTTTTGGGCAGATAGCGGCAGCAAACGCTCTTAGCGATGTGTACGCAATGGGGGGCGAGCCTTTGCTTGCGCTTAATTTACTTTGCTTCCCTTCAAATAAGTTATCCGCAGAACATGTATCTCAAATACTTAAGGGCGGGCAGGATAAGGTTAAGGAAGCTGGCGCGCTGCTTGTTGGCGGGCATACAATAGAAGATGAACAGCCCATATACGGGCTATCTGTTACAGGCACCGTGCACCCGGATAAGGTGCTTACAAATGCAGGGGCAAAAATTGGCGATGCGCTTTTGCTCACTAAGCCCCTTGGTACAGGAGTGCTTACAAGCGCAGCAAGGTTTGATATGCTTAATCCCGCCCAGTATGAAAGCCTTACATACTATATGGCAAGGCTTAATAAATACGCAAAAGAAGCTATGGACTTGTTTTCCGTCAATTCCTGCACGGATATTACAGGCTTTGGCTTTGCAGGGCACGCCTATGAAATGGCGCAGGCATCAAATTGCACGCTAAGGCTATATTCTGATAATGTTCCCCTTATGGACGGGGCTTATGAATACGCAGACATGGGCTTTGTACCCGCAGGCACAATACGAAACCGCAAGCACTTAGAGGGCGATATACATATTGAAAAAAACGTATCAGTGCCGCATATTAATTTGCTTTTTGACCCTCAAACTTCAGGCGGGCTGCTTATAGCTATAGATAAAGAAAACGCTGAAAAATTGCTCTATGAAATACAGAAATTTGAACCCGCCGCTAAAATTGTAGGCGAGGTACTGCAAAAAAAAGAATACTCAATAGAAATAATATAAGGGAACCTATAAAAACCAGCTTTTCCCGAATCAGTAAATGATATAAAAATCGATCCCCTTGATCCCCCTCCTAAAGTGACGGTTATTGCTTGATATTTCCTTTGTAATCTATGGTTTTCCTGGATTTAGGCATAGTTATCCTGCAGTAAGCATTCCACGACTCAAAATTGCGTACCTTTACAGGTTGTAGACCAGGTTGGTCAGCCCTATGTTGAACAACCGCTGAAGAATCAAAATCTTGAACATTAGCAGGTAGCTGTAGTGTGACCGTCCTCCCACACCTTTTTGCTCCTTCGCAAACACTTCGTTCAGAGTACCTTCAAACATACGCCAATCAATGACGCAATTTGCTTCTCCAGCGGATCTCCCAGGGCGCTTAACTTCTCCAGACGATTGCTCTCGTCAAATAATCCAATCTGTTTCATGAAACTATTTAACCAGAAATTAGCACGCTTTGCTTGAGTTTTTAGAGGTTGCCTTAATTGAACGTCAATTAAAACGTGTTAATAATTCAAACAATTCACGTTTAGTTTGTACGTTTGCCAACTCACAAATTCTTTTCATTCGATATTTAATAGCTCTCTCTGTAAAGTGTATGTTTGTTGAAAGTTCAGTGTATGTCTGATTTTTAAGTAAACCGTTTATTATTTCCAAATCCCATTTATCGCATTGCTGTAACAATGTTTCTATCTTGTTGCAATATGATATTTCGGGATTTTGATAATATAATTTAACCTCATTTGGAAGAAATATGTCAGTATTGATATTTTCAACAAATTCCGGCGGTTCAAAAGCCTGATTAGATTTGCGAACTACTATATCACAAGGCAAAAAAACCTGTTGTCTTATCCTTGGATCGGATTTTTCTTTTTGTAAAAACAGCTTTGCTGCTTCAATGCCTAATTTATAATAGTCAAGATTTATGCTTGTTATTGGCATATGAAAAGTCTCAGTTAGTCTCAAATTTCCACTACCGGTAATAAGCAGGTTTTTGGAGAAATCAATACCTGACGCTTTAAGCTGAGTAATAACAAATATCGCAACAGGATCATTCGCACACATTACTGCGTCAAAAGACTCTATGTGAGTAATAAGCTTGTTTATACAGTTTTTCATGGTTATATTTTCACAGGGCAAAAGTTTACAGTTCTTCAATCCATGTTCCTTTGTGATTTTCACAAAGGTTTCGGATTTGGCAACATCTGCTGGTGAGTCTGGATTTAGTCCAACAAAAGCGATGTTTTTTTTGCCTAATGAAATCAAATATTCAATGAGTTGTTCAAATGCCAAGGTCATTGAAAAAAACACTCCACTATGGTACTCATCTGTAGTTTTATAGGCACTTACAACAATTGGTGTTATCTCATGTTTTTCCAGAAGTGAAAACATTTGCTCGAACCACGAAATAGAGTGCCCAATTAATAGAATATAAGTCAAGTTTTTTGCATTAATAATCTCTTTTGTGTTACAGATTTTTTTTGTACTTGCACCTTGAGAAGACGCTTCATCTTTAATTCCAGCAAGAATATTGTATGTCCAATAATCGTGAGCAGTAGAAGGTTGACACAAAAAAACAATATTATTTGACACAAAAAAACAATCCCTCCGAAAATATTTACTACTATTAGAATATTATACTACATTGACAGATATAATTCAAGGAAAACATATATATAAAGTATGCAATTTTAATTCACTTTTTCATCAACACTTCATGTTATAATATAGTTAGCTACATAGGTACTATAATAACAATGGGAGGTAATAGTATGAAAAAAATCATATCCACTTTTCTAGCACTTGTAATTGTTTTTACAAGTTGTTGTGTTGTGTTAGCCGATGAAGTCACAACAATTGAATTTTGGACCTGGCGACCAGAAGATGTCACCTTTTATGACGAGATGATAGCTAGGTTTGAAGAAGCAAATCCTGATGTGAAAGTAAACCAAACTGCGATTAACAACACTGAGTATTTTACAGTATTAGCTGCGGCAATGGCTAATAACGCAGGTCCTGATGTTATGCAAATGAAATGCTATGGTCAACTACAAACTTACATTGATTCAAATTATCTTGCGCCGCTTGAAGAGTATATTCCCGAATTAGCTGATTTTTCTGAAAATGCACGACGCGGTGCAGCTTCAAATGTTGATGGTGTTCTTTATGGCGTTCCTGCTTGGAGCCAAGCAATGCTTTGTTACTACAACAAGAGTATTTATGAAGAACTCGGTCTCTCGGTACCAGATACTTGGGATGCATTTATCAACAATTTGGCAAAATGTAAAGAGGCAAATTATGACGCTTTAGCAAATGGTACAAAAGAGGGATGGTGTGTAGAATTCCTATTTGGGGGAAGTTGTCTTGGCTTTACGGGTGCGAATGATTTCTACGATAAAGTAGTAAAAGGTGAAACTACTTTTGAAGATCCTGCCTTTGTAACTGCTGTTGAAAAGATGGGTTCGCTTACAGAGTATATGCCAAAAATCTATGAAGGTGTTGCGTATACTGATATGCAATCCTCTTTTGCAAATGAAATTGCTGCACACTTTATAGGAGGTACCTATGAATATGCAAATTTCTTGAATCTAAATCCTGACATTAATTTGGGTGTTTTTGCCGTTCCCAATATAGATGGCGAGCCAGGATATGTTGCTACATACTCTGACATGAACTTTAGCATGAATAGTAGTACAAAGAATGAGGATGCTTCTATAAAATTCCTTAAATTTCTTGCATCTAAAGAATTTGGTCAGGCGGCTGTTGAGAAACTTGCTAATGTATCCATAGTTCCAGGGGTTGATGCTGGTAGCGTTCCATTTATTGCGGAGATTTTAGAACTTCTTAAAAATAGTTGTCCGTATATTTTTGCCGTAGGTTTCAGGTATGAACAGCCCACCGGTTCTTCATTATTCCAGTCTGCTGGACAGAGCTATATGGTTGGTGAAATTACCGCTGAGGAACTATGTAAGAAGGTTCAAGAAGGCATAGCTACCTATTATGAACCATTCCAAAAATAAACTTGTTTATGTTAAGTTTATTGTAATGAAATAATATTTTTGTCGCCACCTTATTGTTGGTGGCGACCTTTTTTAGGGGAGGGGTATAAACCTTGCGAATCCAGAAAACCAAAAAGCAGCAAAAGTATTTTTGGATAGCTTTTTTTATTACACCAGGTTTACTTATGGTGTTTGTATTTATTTTACTGCCACTTTTTATGAGTATGTTCAACAGTATGTTTGACTGGAATAATTATAACAGACTTGGTTTTATAGGTCTTAATAACTTCAAAACCTTATTCACTGGATATTACTATTCCGAGCGTTTTTTTAATGCAATACAGAACAATTTAAAATGGTTTGTCATGACTATGCTTATTCAAAATGTTTTTGGTCTTTATTTTGGTTATATGCTTAGTCGACGAATAAATGGATCGGAAGTTTTCAAGCGTATATTTTTTATTCCCGTACTGTTTTCAATCACTGCTGTTGGATTTCTATGGGGACTATACCTTAAGCCCAATGGCTTAATAAATAGTTTTCTTGCTTTGATTAATGCTGAACATTTACAACGCGCTTGGCTTGGTGATGGAAAAATAGCCACTTATACAATAATTTTGGTAAATATTTGGCGTTGGACAGGTTTTCCGACTCTAGTTTTTATGTCATCCGTTGATGCCTTGCCGATTGAAAATATTGAGGCTGCATATATTGATGGCGCAAATGAGTTGAATATTTTCTTTAAGATAGTTCTCCCACTGATAGTGCCGGCAATTACAACAATTACTGTTCTTACTATAATTGGCAGTTTAAATGTCTTTGAGCAAGTTTATGTAATGGCTGGTGTAGATGGTCAGCCTAATTATTCGACAGATACAATATGTACATTGTTTTATAGAACTGCATTTGGTACATATGACTCCAGTAGTCCAGTTATAGGGGTTGGTTCTGCAATGTCTGTAATTATTTATCTGTTGACATTTTTCTTTTCGATAACATCTATCTCTTGGCTTCAAAAGAAGGAGGTGGAGATTTGAATATAGATTTTCACATCAAAAAAGCTAAATCAACCAAAAAACTGACGCTAATATTTACATTTTTTATGATGTTTGTATACGTGATAATTATTCTATATCCTCTATTTAATATGGTAATATCATCATTTAAAAGCACAAGGGACATTATTCGTTATCCGTTTGCCCTACCAGAGAGTATATCATTTAAAAGCTACTACACCGTATGGATAGAGAAGAAATTCTATAATTATTTTATAAATAGCGTTATTGTAACGAGTGTTTCCATGTTATTTGTTGTTTTGCTAGGCTCTATGGCTTCTTTTGGCGTTTCTAGATATCAATATAAAGGGAACACATTTCTATATATGTTATTTTTAAGCGGCATAATGCTTCCTCTAAAAGCCGCACTAATTCCTCTTTATATGATAATTAACAAATTAGGGCTTAGTAATTCTCTTACATGTATTATATTAATTAATATTGCCTCAGGATTGCCATCTACGGTTTTTATACTTTCTGGCTTTATGCGTACTTTTCCGAAAGATTTGGAATATGCTGCACGTATTGATGGATGTAGCGACTGGAGAATATATTGGAATGTAGTAATGCCAGTGGTAATACCAGGTGTAGCCATTGTTACCATATATAATGCTGTACCTATATGGAATGATTTTTTCTTTCCATTAGTGTTTATACAAAGTGATGCTCTTCGAACTTTACCGGTTGGACTCAATTCTTTTATTGGTCAATACAAAACTGATTGGGGATTAATGTTTACAGGTTTGTCCATATCCATTATTCCAATGTTGTTATTATACCTTTCAATGAGTAACCAGTTTATTCGTGGAATGACTGGAGGAGCTATTAAGTAATTATTAGGAGAGAAAAATGATAAACAAAGAAAAATTAACTGAACTAAATAACATTTACAAAACTGAATTGTTGGAAAATACACTTCCTTTTTGGCTTGAACATTCAATTGATCATCAATATGGTGGATATTTTTCATGCTTAATGAGGGATGGACGCGTGTATGATACCGATAAATTCGCATGGATGTTGGGAAGAGAACTATGGTCTCTATCGAAGATTTATAATGAATATGGTAATGACCAGCGTTGTTTGGATGGGGCAAAGGCAGGCGCTGTTTTCTTGCGAAAACATGCATTTACTAAAGAAGGTGATGTGTATTTCAGCTACAAACAAAATGGAGAACCACTAGTTCATCCATATAACATTTTTTCTGAATGTTTCGTGTGTGCCGGATTTGCTGAATATTACCGCGCTACGGGAGAAGAGTGGTCAAAGGAATTAGCGATAAAGCTACATGAAAGAATACAGATTAGGAAAAAACGTCCCAAAGGCATTTGGACGAAAGCAGTGGACGATGCACGTGCTTTTTCAGCTCTTAATACAATAATGATTGATTTCATGCTGTTTATCGAACTGAAAGATATAGTTCCTGAATATGAATTAATGCCAATTTTGGAGGAAAATATACATAGATTTTTTAAGTGGCATGTTGATGTACCAAATAACCGAATTCTGGAAAGAGCTATTCCAGGTGGAGGGTACGATTTTGACCATATGGAAGGAAGATTGCTAACGCCAGGACACGCTTTGGAAACCATGTGGTTTCTGATGAAAATATTGCATGAGCTTGGAAATACGAAACTAATTAATACCTTAGCTGAACTTATGCTTCATTCCATTAATTATGGATGGGATGAACAACTGGGTGGTATTCCAGTATATAAGGATGCCTTAGGTTTGATGGGTGATAAATTAGAGGCAAATCAACGTCATTGGTGGGTTCATCTAGAATCACTTTCTGCTATGTTGCTAGCATATAAATTGACCAGAAGACAAGAGT
The DNA here is from genome assembly GCA_012518615.1 of Christensenellaceae bacterium. Classification (GTDB taxonomy): domain Bacteria; phylum Bacillota; class Clostridia; order Christensenellales; family Aristaeellaceae; genus DTU024. The sequence goes on from JAAYRU010000028.1 coordinate 33,498, forward strand.
TTTGGGAATGGTTTATACGTATACATGATTATACTTTTAAACACTTTCCTGATGAAGAGTACGGTGAGTGGTATGGCTATTTGGATAAATACGGTAATCCGGAGTTTACTGTAAAAGGTAGTAAATTTAAAACCTATTATCATCTCCCAAGGACCTTAATGTGTTGTGAAAGATGGTTGAATGATTTGTATTTGAGTTTGCCAGATACGACAGTTTGATTAATGTTACAATACAAATTGAATATAGTAGTGATTTTGAAGATAATGGGTAAAAAAACACTTCAATTATGTACTATATACCTATATACCGAAGCGCTGTTCTCGTAAATAATTAAGGGAACCTATAAAAACCAGCTTTTCCTGAATCAGTAAATGATATTCATGGTTTTTTTAAAGACGCTCCCCCTTAATTCCCCTCCTAAAGTGACGGTTATTGCTTGATATTTCCTTTGAAATCTACAGTTTTCCTGGATTTGGGCGTAGTTATCCTGAAGTAGGCATTCCACGGTTCGAAATTGCGTACCTTTACAAGTTGTAGATTAGGTTGGTCAGCCCTATGTTGAACAACCGCTGAAGGATCAAAATCTTGAACATTAGCAGGTAGCTGTAGGATGGTCGTCCTCCCACGCCTTTATGCTCCTTTGCAAACACTTTGTTCAGAGTGCCTGCACACATAAGCCAGTTAATGACGTGATTCAGTTTCTCTAACGGATCTCCAAGGGCGCTTAACTTTTTCAGACGATTGCTCCCGTCAAAAAATCCAATCTGTTTCATAACTCTATTTTACCATAAATTAGCACATTTTGCTTGAGTTTATAGAGGTGACCTTAAATATAAATAATACAAGCGGTATTGAAATTATCAAAACCGCTTATCTATTGCACACGAGCAAACACCGTGTGTTTTTTTGTTATTCCCTTTTATTTTGCTATATATCCGCCTTTAGCTAATACTTCCATAGCATCATTAAGCTTTTGAGCAGACACCATGGCTATAGGGCCCGTACAGCCCATGCCGCTTTCGGCGTATATGCCGTTTTCCCAAAGTAGGCTTACTGCATCTTCTAAATCCATAACATCTATGCCGGCTATGCTTTCATCTACCACTTCTTTTGGGGGAGCTTTAACTTCCGCCTTAGGCTTTGAGCTTTTTTTGCTGTTTTCATCTATTATGTCTTTAAGCCCTGCCTTATTAGCTTTATTAAATTCCTCTGCGATTATGTTTTTATAATCTACAGATACGAATTTAGCGGCGTATTTTATGGCGTTTATTATTACCGGAGTTGAACTTGCGCGGGATATTATAAACACAGGCTCCTGCATATTTTCGCATATTCCGGGGCCATAGCCGTAACCCGTGGTTTCCTTTGCCCCGCCCGAAGTAAGGCTTGATAGCAGCTTCATAAGCACATTGCCTGTAAGGCTATCCACCGCTATAACATCTGCGCTGCCTGATAATAAATCATTACCGCGCATAATGCAGCCGCCGTCTTTCCTTTGAGACTTGGCAAAGTTAATATTATAGCCGTTATCGGCTAGCTTTTTAAGGGCAATTTCAAGCTGCCTTGCGCCATCTATATTTAGTATGCCAAGGCTAGGCTCTGTATATCCCATGCATTTTGCCGTGGCTATGCCGTATATCGCGGCAAGCAGCATAGCTTCAAACCTGTTTACAGCCGCTGTACCCGTGGTGGTTGAAACAAAGTAAGGCATACCCGTCGCAGGCGCCGCTACCATACCCACGGTGGATGTACCTATGGGGAAAGTATGGTGCATTGCAACAGCCGCATCTGCTTTGCCGCCCTTTAATAACTCATCCATTTTTTGAGCAGCTTCATCTTCGCTATTAGCATCTACATGCACAGCATATTCAGGCACAAGAGAGCCTATGTAATATACATCTATACCCTCTTTTGCGGCGATTTCGGCAGCGCTCAAAACGCAGTCTTCCCCAAGCTCGCTGCCTATGCCGCATACAGCAATTTTAGCGCCTTTAACCTTGCCGGATTCTAAATAATCCGCCATATCGTAGAGGGCGTTTTGCAGCATGGCTTTTGCTTTATCCTTTGCCATTATTCCCCCTCCCCTCCAAGGCTTTGTGCAAATTTACGCAGCGCATCCGCAAGCATTAGTCTAAGCTTTTTATCATCAAACTGCTTTTCTTCTTCCAAGCCTTTATTTGGCAGCATCATGAAGGATATACCATCAAAAAGGTTGGTTAATCTGCCCAAAAACAGGCTGCCCTTGCCTACTATCATTGCGTTTTTAATTTCGCCAGATAGCAGCGCTTCCCTTGCAAAGCCTACATAGGGTACGCCGGAAGGTATATGCCCCTGAGTTGGCGCCCAGCCCTGCATACCGTGCTTTTCTATGAAGGAGTTGAGCTCCTTTCTCTCTAGCTGACCTTCCTTAACCGCAAGCGCGCCTATCATCTTAAAGTTAGCAAGCGGCACATCGCCTGCGCCTGCGGGCTTTGTAATCTCCGGGTTCTGCATTTCTGCCGCGTATTTATCTATATCAGGTATTCTAAGGTTTGCGCTTTGTAGCGGGTGCAGCACAAGGCTTGATGTTACAGCCTGAGGAGATGAGCCCGTGCCAACAGTGTGCCTGCCAATATGCTCTAAATCTATATAGGGGTTTACTCCGTCATCTCGGCTTACTAATATGCTAAAACCCGCTACCATGTCCTCAAGCACAGGAAGACCTTTTTTAACATGGTCTTTTCCGTTCATGCCAAGTTTTGCGGTTGAGCCGCCGGCGGTTACTATTACATGCTTAAATGTACCCGCCTTTACTAGTGAGGCTGCCGTTACCATAGCATGTGCGGGAGCCGCGCAAAAGCCGCGCAGGTCTGAGCCTGTTGCGTTAAGTAAACCTGCAATCTCAGCCTCTGCCTTGGCAAAGTTGCCGCCGCCGCGCTGGTTCATATCGCCGCAGGCTTCCTCGCTGCACTCTATTACATATTCTATTTCACTTGGGTCTACGCCCGATTTATCCATAGTATGCAGTAAGGAAAGCACGGAGGACGCCTTGCTCACTAGGTTTTCAAGCATAATATGTGCGGATAGGTTTGTATCCACATCGTGCGCCCGCTTTACAAAGCCCACCGCTTCGCCTTTTATATAAAGCCCTTCCGCATGTTCCTCATTTATGAAGCGCTCTATTTCCTCCTTGCTTGTGCCGTCCTTTATGCGGTTTAATATATCCTCACGCATTAGGGGATGCTTTGAAAGCTTTTCCTTTGTGGTTTTAACGAAATTTTCCTCTAAAAACACTAAATCAAAGCTGTCGCAGGCTTGGATAAGCAAATAAAACTCATCCTGAGGCATTATTTCGCCGAATTTAGAGAAGCGCTCCGCGTTTTCTATGCCATTTTCATAGTAGGGCTGCTCCATCGCGCCAAGCTCTGCTGGAGTTATATCGCCTATATAGCACCTATTGGGCGGGTAGCTGAGCGCGCTTTCGTAGCTTCTAATATGTTTTGGCAGCTGCTGCAAATATTCGCTACCCGGATTTACTATGCGCTCTGTAGTCTGCGTGCTTCCGTTTGCAATTACCATATCGGGTGTATGTACCAGCACATAGCTGGCCCAAGTTATAACGCTTTTCATATTACCTCCTAAAAAAATAAAAGGGAGTGCGGTCAAGCCGTCCCTCCCCTAATTTGGCTAAAAATCAATACTTGCAGAATTCGTCCCTTATAGCGGTCATTTCGCTGACTATGTCGTCTATATCCAGCACCATCTCCATCATGCTGATCTGCTCGTCATAGATATCCGGATCGATTTCGTTTTTGATTTCCTCTTCACAAACGTGGTATACCCTCAGTCCCAACTGGACTCCGGTCAATGGACCTGCGAATGTAGGATCACCCGCCGTTACTGTTTCCGCCGCTATACCCGCTGCCTCGCCCTCGGCTGAACCGAGGATTATCACAAGGTTTTCAGGGCCGTATTTTTCGGCAAATTCCATAACGCGCTTTTGGTTTTCCAGGTCCATCGCACCCGCGCTCGTTCAGACGAAGCACTCGGTAGAGGAAAACACAACCTCTGCGCCGGTGCCTACCATGCACGCCTCTATTGCGGGCCCCGGTATACCGTCGCGGTCACCTACGATGATGACTTTCTTATCTTCAAGCAAGCTCATGGCTTATCCTCCTTTCCTTTATGTTTATATAAGAACCGCAAAGCGGCGCTTAGCTAGATATATTTTTTTATCATATTTTCGATATTTTCGTGGGTGCAGTCGTCTTTGACTAATTCCTCCACCTTTTCGCCGCCCTGATATATTGCCATTACAGGCAGCCCCAGCACCCTCTGGCTTATTGCAAGGCGCCTTGCCTTTGAGGTGTTGAGCTTTGTAAACTTAAGCTTATCGCCGTATTTTTCCGCCATCTCGTCTACAAAGGGAGAGAGCGCAGCACATGGAACACAGCCATCGCCATAATAATCTACAAATACTGTTCCCTCGGCTTTAAGCACTTCTTCTTCAAAATTGTTTCTATCAAGGTCTAACATCTTTTACCTCCTGTTTGATGAAAATATTATACCTTTTTTACTAAAGGTTTTCAAGGTAGTGATAGGCTTGCATAGCCGCTATAGCCCCATCGCTTGCGGCTGTTACAACCTGCCTTAAGGGGGTTATGCGTACATCGCCCGCTGCATACACGCCTTTTACATCTGTTTCCATTTTTTCGTTGGTAACAATATAGCCATTTTGCATAGCTACTTTGCCTTCAAATAAAGCGCTTTCCGGCAAAAAGCCTATGAACACAAATACGCCGAACGTGCCGTCCTCAGGGTCGGCAAATATTTCGGTTTTTTCGCCTGTCTTGGTGTTTTTAATAACCATGCTTTCAAGTATGCCTTCGCCCTTGAGCTCATCTACTACGGAATCCCACATGAATTTAACCTTATCGTTTTTAAATGCCCTATCCTGTATGCCCTGAACGGCACGGAGCTTATCTCTCCTATGTATTATGGTAACGCTCCTGCCAAAGCGGGTTAGATATATGGCTTCCTCAACCGCTGTATCGCCGCCGCCTACTACGAAAATTTCCATATCCTCAAAGAAGGCGCCATCGCAGGTTGCGCAGTAGGAAACGCCCTTGCCTATAAGCTCCTTTTCGCCGGGGCAGCCTATGGGGCGGGGGTGAGCGCCTGTTGCAATAATAAGCGCCCTGCACTTATACACGCCTTTTTTGCAGGTGATTATTTTAATATCGCCGGATAAGTCTACATCTGTTACGGTATCGTACAGCTTTTGAGCGCCGAAACCCTCCGCCTGCTTTGCCATACGCTCAATAAGCGAGGGACCGCTCTCATTTTCTATGCTGCCGGGGTAGTTGTCTATTTCGGCGGTTATTACTATCTGCCCGCCGTCTTTCTCTTTTTCTATAATCAAGGTATCAAGCCTTGCCCTGCCTGCATAGCTACCAGCAGCGAGCCCCGCAGGGCCCGCGCCTATAATAATAAGGTCAAATACTTTGTCTTGCATATATACTCCTGATTACTCCATATCAAACACGGTTTGTTCGCTTACTTCTGTGGACAGGGCATCAAGCGCTTTTAGCACTATTTTTCTGCGCTGTTGTTTTTCCTCTGCCTTAGATAGAGCCGGGTCACCCAAGGGGTAGGGTATAGCCACCGCCGGTACTATGCGGTTTGCGCCTACCGTGAGCGATATTGGGGTTATGGTGCAGATATGTACCACAGGTATGCCTGCACGCTCTATTTCTTTTACCATCGTTGCGCCGCAACGTGTGCATGTCCCTCACGTGGAGGTGAGGATTACAGCCTGAACATTCTCTTTTATGAGTTCCTTGCTGAAATCCTCCGCAAAGGCTTTGGCGCTCTTGACTGCCATACCGTTGCCAACTGTGCTGAAGAAATATTCGTATATAGAGCCTACCTTGCCCTCTGTTTCAAAATCACGAAGTACATCAAGGGGCACTACCCTGTCTGCATCGGCGTTCGCGTAAGAAGGGTCATAGCCGCCGTGGGCGGTTTCGTATGTATCGCTGGTTAAGTTCATAACGCCGTGTATATCATACCTGCCGTATTTTGAGGCGTTTGAGCTTTCTATATGGTCCGGATTGCCCTTTGGCACTATGCCCCCGCTTGTAACAAGCGCAATTTTAGCTCTGGATATATCCGCAACCGGCGGGTTTGGGGGTACCCTGTCAAAATCGGGCATGGGGTATTCTGTAGTGAAGGGCTTGCCCTGCAGTTTCTGCAAAAGCATATTTACCGCACGTTCCGAGCCGCGCAGCTTTTCAAAAAGGTTTACACGCCTACCCTGCGGGATATAGTCTTCCTCGGAAGATGCGCCTATCTTTTCATTTTTTAACATTTTAAGCGCAAGCGCCGCCATCTTCTTGGCAGCATCGCGCATACCCGCTGCGCTGTTTCGGGTTGATATGATATAAATATCAGTTTTATACATATCAGCGCCTGGATTTTCTATGTACATGCCTGTAATTACGGGTATGCCTAGCTTTTCTTTAACATAAGCCGCCATAGCGCCACAGGCAACGCCATAGCGCCCTGCGTTAAAAGCGGGGCCCGCAACAAACAAATCAGGCTTTGCCTTTTCAACCATGGCTAGTATCGTTTCCTTAGCTTCGTCCATATTTTCATTGAAATATGAGTCCCCACATACTACGGTACCAACTATTACAGCTTCGCCCTTGAAATTGGCTTCAAGCGCTAGGCCTGGACCCACTTTACCCTCCCTATATTCGGGGGGAACATGAGCCATCTCTTCGCCGCCTACTTGCCCGAAGAACTGGTTTATGTAATGTACAACACGAAATTCGCTCATTTTACACCTCTTTTCCGCTTAGCGCGCGCTTAAATATCCAAAGCCGACTTCGCTGGTTGCGCCGGTTATGGCTTGCAGCTCTACCTGTATGGTGCCATCCTCCGCCTTGTTTTTATCCCAGCCGCCGGCAATTATGCCAACATATGCTTCCGTGCCTATTACCTTATCCATCCTAGGCAGGGTTATTACTTCATTTGCATTGCCGCCTGTTACAAGCGCATCGCAGGAAGGGTCTGCATCGGCAAGGGACTGGGAAGAGCCGTCCCTGCCCGCAAATTCATCGGTTATTACTACTGTTTTTATGCCCTTATCGCTTATCTTGCGGCAGTTCATCATAAGGTCGGTATCGGGGTTGCCAAAGCCTTCTTCAGAAATTATTACGCCGTCAAGCTTTAAGTAGCCGCATATTTCTGCAGTACGGTCGGACGAGCGTATTTTATCCGCCAGATACACATTTTCGTTTGTTATAATCATAGCGCAGAAATTTAAATCCTTGCCGTGACGCTTAAACAAATCATGCACTATGGGGTTATTTTGATGTACATATGTGGGGTTTTTATCGCAGGCGGAAACGCAGTTGCCGGATATTATTGCCCCGTCCATAACTTCGGTTGGAGATATAAGCGTGGGCAATGTCCTTTTAGCATCAACTCCGTATACATATGTATCATGCAGCAAGCCTTGGCTTTGGAGCATCTGAACATAGCCTACCCTTGGTAAATCCGGGTATTTTTCTATGCTTTCAAGCAGGGGCAAAAATTCGTAGGTTTCAATCGTTTCAGGCTCTAATTCTCTTGCAAGCTCCCCAAGGTATGCGGCAGCTCTTAGCCCTGCCATACGCACAGTATACTCATGTTCGTGCTGTACTACATCTTCCTTTGGGGTTATTACAAGCACTAGGTTGCAGGTTTTAGAAAAGGGAGTATATTCCGCACCGGGACCGCTCATATCTATTATGCCCTCTTGGAAGCCCACTATTTTACCCGTGGTAACTACTGCTGCACCCTTTAATACATGCGTCCTTCCGGAGCCTGCTATATCCACCTTGCTAAGCACGCCGGGGAACATACCGCCCTTGCCATCCACCTTAACGCGCGGCTCAATAACATCTTTAACGGGGGTAATGCGGGTATTATCGCCCGGAAGGGCTATCGCAAAATTAAGGCCTAGTATATTTTCATCCTGCATTAGTACTTCGCTTAACTCTTCCTTTGATACATACAGAGTTGAGCCTTCTACATAGGAGCGCTCGGCAAACTTTATATTATCTATTGGGATATATCCAAGCTCAAGTTTCATATTTTGCACCTCCTGATTGTGTTATTGTATATTGTCTATCCTGTAAGCGGCTTTCCACCGCAGACTGTATAAGGCTTAAATCTATAAGCTGAAAATCCTCATCATGGTTTTCGATAAAATTTCTTTGAGGGAGAGCTTTATACTTATCAATAGCGTTTTCTATAAGCAGTACGGACTGCATATCATAAGCCCCCTTATTTTTGCTCACACATACGGAGCGTATGGGGCTTTCATAAGGCTTTACAGAGCCTGCAAGCGGGTGGCTTAATAGCTTATGCCCCTTGTGCAACATATCCCTAACTGAAATAAGCACATCCATAGCGCTGCCGTCAACAAACACGCAACTGTCGCCAAAAGCAGCCTCTACCATGGGGTTGTTGCTTACTATCAGCACTGCTGCCCTCCTTCACCCTTAATACACAAATTTATCTTTCACCGCTATAATACATTAACTTATGCAAAAATACAAGTGGTTTTGCCCCATATTGTAAAGCTTTATAGTGGGTTCACAATAAAATTTATAACTGCCAAATTATATATTTATTACATCTATCACCCTAAGGGTATCGCAATCAACTGTAAAAATAATCTCCATGCCTGCAAAATAAAAGCCGTATTGCCTGCCGTCCTTATGGTATGAAGGGCGAGGGTCTTCCTCAAGTATTTTTATAAGTGCGGATTGTTTATCCGCAGGTACTTTACAAAGCAGACTTTCTTCTATTTCAACATTAAGTTTGTGTATAATATTAGGGAAAGTAGCGGAATTAATAATATCGGTTTTTATATACGGCTTAATATCTATAATAGGGGTTTTGTTTACCATATCCACGCCTGAAACTATTATGATAGGGCTTTCTTCGCATTCAAATATAATTTCCTCAATTTTTACGGCAGACATGCCTATGCTGTTTGGTCTAAAGGGGGCTCTTGTAGCAAACACTCCTCTTCGCTTGTTGCCCCCAAGGCGGGGCGGGCGCACTGTTGCGCTGTAGCCTGCATTTATATTTTCTGAAAATATCCACAATAGCCAAATATGGGAGAATTTCTCAAGCCCCCTTAGCATGTTAATATCCCTAAAGGGTTTTTCAAATACTATTTTTCCCATAAGTTCGCCTATGCCATGCTGCCTTGGCACGCCGAATTTACTATGAAAATCGGTATATATATGGGCTATGGGCGTAATTTTATGCAATTTATTTAAGTATACCGCTGCGCTCTGTCGCAAGCACAACAGGCGGTACTATTAGTATATGCAGCACTATACCCGGTATGCCGCTTAGCACTGTGGCGTTTATGAATGCATCAAATGTATAGCTCTGACTTTTTAGCATAAGCAACACATACATAGCAGCCCCAAATACTATTCTGCCTAAAATCATAGCTATTATAAGGGTTATATACACATTTTGAGTAAGCTCCATATGCTTTTTGGATAATTTATATATAAGCCCTGCTACTATGCCATATGCGCAAAGCTCAAACGCCATAGCTATTGCCACGGGATAAAGCGGGGGCATTCCGAATATTAGGTTGCGAAGCAGCGGAGCTATCGCGCCCACCAACCCGCCATATAAAGGACCCGCCAAAAAAGCGCATATATATACAGGTATATGCATGGGCGACAGCATACTGCCTATTGTAGGTATCTGCGCTGTTAATAAAGGCAGCAACATACACAGCGCAAGGCATACCGCGGCTATGGTTAATTTCTGTGTTTGTTTGGGAGACATATTTCCTCCTTATAATAAAGCTTTTTAGGGCTTATTCCCTAAGCAATTCATGCTTGTGGAAGAATTGTACCAAAGCTCTGTTTCTCTGTCAAAAAGCGAGACTTGTTATGCTATTTAAAGCGATTCACGGTTTGACCTTATATACATTCTATGATACTTTTAGCACAACATAATTATTTACTGAGGTGCGAATATGAAATCGGAAACACATGGGCAAATTGCTCATTTACTTAAAGCCTTGGAGAGAGATTTTTATCATCCCCTTGGCGAAATAGATTTTTGCGGCTTTGTAACTAAGGATTTATTATCCATTGATAAAGCTCAATCCTTAGATAAAAAACCCATGCCAAAGGGCTATAACTGGGGCAAGCCCGAAGAATACTGCTGGCTTTTTTCAAGCTTTACTCTGCCGGATAGCGCAAAAGAAGAGCGTATAGTGTTAGAACTAAACACAGGCTGGGAAAGCACTGTTTATTTAAACGGCAAACCCTTTGGCACTGTACGCGGAGGCGATATAAGATACCCTCACCACTATTTAGTAGACCAAACTATAGTACACTCTGCAAAGGGCGATGAGCGCTTTGAAATAGCTCTTGAAACATACAGCGGAACGCTGCTGCCCCTATCCCCAAGCGGAAAACGAGCTTCCGGCTATGTTTTCCCTGATGTGGGCGTACCCATGGATTGCCCCTACCCCGCAATAATAGGCGAAAACACATACGGCATATGGAATGAGGAAGCGTATCAACTATGGCTTGACATAGGTATGCTGTACGATATACACGAAACACAACCTGAAAGCTCCTTTTTCAAGGAGAAAATTAATTATAAACTTTGTGAGCTGCTGGATAAATTCGACATAGAAAAGCCGTTGCATGAGCGCAGAAAAACATATATAGAAATGCGCGAATTTCTATCAGAATTGATGAGCGCAAAAAACGGCACATATGCTCCTAGTATGAGCGTTATTGCAAACTCCCACATAGATGTAGCTTGGCTATGGCCACTAGAGGAAACCGTACGCAAGGTGGCGCGCACATTTGCACAGCAGTTAAGGTTGCTTGATGAATACCCCGAAGCGCAATTTTTACAGAGCCAAGCTATACTTTACGAAATTTGCCGCATATATTATCCCAAGCTTTTTGACAAAATAGTAGAGGCAATAAAAAAAGGCAGTTGGATAGTTGAAGGAGCCATGTGGGTTGAGCCTGATACCAACCTCGCCGGGGGAGAAGCCTTAATAAGGCAGATAATGTACGGCAAGGAATATTTTAAAAAGTATTTTGATAAGGATTGTAAAGTAGCTTGGCTGCCCGATTCCTTCGGCTATTCGGGCGCGCTCCCGCAGATACTTAATAAATGCGGCATAGAAGGGCTTACTACACAAAAAATATTCTGGACATATAATGACGCTGCCGCCTTCCCCTACCACAGCTTTATGTGGAAGGGTATAGACGGCACGGAAGTTGACTGCTATCTGCACATGCAGTATGAATCCTTTGTAGACGCAAAAACCCTTAATACCCGCTGGAAAGATAGGCTGAATAAGGACGGCACTGGCGAATTTTATCTGCCATTTGGCTATGGAGATGGCGGCGGAGGTCCCACAAGGGATGATTATGAGCAAATACGCAGGGAAAAGGACATACAGGGCGTGCCTAAGCTTAGCTATGAGTGCCCTGAGCATTTCTTTACCCGCCGCAAGGATATTAATAAACCTACATATTTTGGAGAGCTATATTTCCAGTGCCACAGGGGGACATATACAGCCCAAGCAGAGATAAAACGCAGCAACCGCCTATGTGAAAACGGCGTGCGCGCGCTTGAAATACTTTCAACAATTGCAAATAAAAGCAAAAATACTCCTTACCCACAAGAAGAAATACTCAATATATGGAAAATTATACTGCTTAACCAGTTCCACGACATATTGCCCGGAAGCTCTATATACGAGGTGAATAGAAGAGCGCTAGAAATGTACGACGATGCTCTTAAAAAAATAGATAATGGCATTAACCATGCAATAAAACATCTGTGCGATAGAGGCGATGGAGCAACGCTTATAAATACACTAAGCGTAGCTGTAAATAGGGTTGTGGAGCTTGATAGCAGATTTAGCTATGGAGCAGCCACGCTTGATGGCAAGGCTATTCCACACACAGTATCAGGCGACAAAACGCTTGCGCTTGTAAACATTCCCCCAATGGGTATTACAAGCATAATACCAAAAAAACAAGACAACACTTATACTCCTGTAAGTATAAAAGAAACGCCTGAAGGCTACGAAATATCAAACGAATGTGTTGTTGCCAGCATATCAAAAGAAGGTCTGCTATTATCTTTTAAGGATAAAAAAACAGGGGTAAACTATGTGGGCTCAGCCTCAAACAAATTCTGCTTTTACAGGGATGTTCCAAGAGCTTATGAAGCTTGGGATATAGACAGCCAAGTGCCTCAGCGAATAATTGAACCCAAAATAAAAACAAAGGCAACTGTAATATTAAAAGAAGGCATACGAGCCTCTATAAAGTTTGAACATGAAGTATTGTCATCTAGTATAGAGCAGGTAATAAGCCTAGATTCTGGCAAAAAACGCTTAGATTTCAACACCGCTGTACATTGGAATGAAAAACATAAGCTACTAAAAGTAGCATTTGATACAGGAATAACAAGCGATGAGGCAGCAAACCAAATACAGTTCGGCTATATAATGAGACCTACTCATGCATCAAGGCAGTTTGACGCAGACAGATTTGAAGTATGCAACCACAGCTACACTGCGCTTTTTGACTCTACCCATGGAGCGGCAGTACTAAACGACTGTAAATACGGAGTTAGCAACAGTGGAAGCTCTATAAAGCTTACGCTTTTAAAGGGCGCAACCAACCCCGACCCCTATGCGGATAAGGGCATACACCGCTTTAAATATGCCTACTACATATGGGAGGGCGCGTTCTCAAATTCAAACATAGTACATGAGGCGGGCGAAATTAATAACCCCGTATACATAAGAGAAGGCATTGCAAAAGAGCAATCATTCTTTAGCGTAGACAACCCAGCCATAGTAATTGAAACGGTAAAACTGGCTGAGGATAACAGCGGAGATATTATTTTAAGGCTATACGAAAGTATGCAGGGCACAAGACAGACTAAGCTATCAACATGCTACAAAATAAAGCAAGCATGGCTATGCTCCATGCTTGAAGAAAAAGAGAAAGAGCTGCATGTAGAAAACAGCTCAATCCATTTAAATTTTAAGGCTTTTGAAATTATTACTATGCGCCTAAAATGCGAGTAGTAATTATCCCTTTACTCCGCCTTCTGTAAGCCCAGCCACTATATATTTTTGACCTATTCCGAATATAACCATAGTGGGAAGTAGCGATACAACTATACCTGCGCTCATAAGGTCCCAGCTGACGCCCGCCTTTGATATAAAGGAGTTTAGCGCGACCGGCACAGTATACTTTGAAGATTTATTTATGAGCATTACCGCAAGGAAAAGCTCATTCCATATGTTTACAAAGGCAAAGCAGAATATAGCCGCAATACCGGGAAGCGTAAGCGGCAATACAACATATACTATGGATTGCAGCATATTGCAGCCGTCTATTTTCGCGGCTTCCTCAAGGCTTACGGGAATCCTGTCAAAAAAGCTCCTTGACATAAGCGTGCTGAACGCAATAACCGTCGCTACATATATGCTCGCAAGCACGGGTAAATTATCCACCAGCTTAAGCTTGGAGAAGAACATAAACAGCGGCAACATTATCATAAACGATGGCACTGTCTGGGTGAAATAGAGCAATAACTCAGTCCAGCCTTTAAGTTTCTTCTGCCTGAATCTGGATAGCGCAAAGCCGCCCATTACCGATAGTATCATAGCAACAAGCGATGATGATAATGTAACAGACATTGAGTTTATGAAGTACTGCTTGAAATTGCTATAGGTAAACAGCCTTGTATACGCATCGAATGTGGGGTTTTTAGGCCAGTATACAAGCGGGATGCTGTATAGCTCTTCGCCTGTTTTTATGCTGGTTATAAATATCCAAAACAGCGGAAGTATAGCAAACAGCAGGAACAGTATCAAGATAAACACCCTGAATACATTATATGATATAGCTCTAATCTTTTTTGTACTCATAGCATATTATCCTCCGAAGCCTTCGTAAGCTTAAGATAAGCTATCGAATAGCTTAGCAGCAGCACCATAATAATCACGCCGTAGGCGGAGGCTTGACCATAATCAAACTCCTTATATACCTTGTTTATCATCATAGTGCCTAGTATATGCGTCCTATTTACAGGTCCGCCATTTGTCATGGCGTAGATTAAATCGGGGAAGTTTACTATCCACATGCTCCTAAGCAATACCGTGCTTACAATAGTAGGCTTTATGTACGGTATTGTAACATGAAATAGTTTCTGCGCCGAGCCGCAGCCGTCAAGCGTTGCGGCTTCATATAAATCACTAGGTACTGATTGCAGCGCAGCAAGCAGCATAATGCCAAAATAGGGTATGCCGTACCACACATTGGCGGTTATTACGCTGTACATCGCTATATCCGGGTTAGAAAGCCAGCCTATGTTTTCACTTATTATACCCGCCTTCATAAGAAGGTCGTTTATAACTCCAAACTGTCCGTTAAATAGCCAAGACCATATAAGACCTATGGAAAAACCGCATAGAGCCCAAGGGTAAAACACAAAACCGCAGTATACGCTTCTCCCCTTGAATGGGTCCCTTAGCATCATCGCCAACAAAAATCCCAGCAAGAATTGAAACATAAGCGATAGAACAGTCCATTTTATGGTGTTCATAAGTATCATTACGAAGCTTACATTTTTGTTGTCGATTATAGCCTTGAAATTATCAAAACCTATAAATCTTATATCTTTAAGGTTGAACAGGTTATAGTTTTGAAAGGCGATTATTCCGCCCTTCATAAGCGGATAAAAAATGAAAAACGCAACGACGGCGATAACCGGGAGTACCATTAGGAGATACCATTTATTAGCTTTCATAATTCTCCCTCACAATCGTTAGGTTAGTGTAAAATTAGGGGCGGCAAAAAAGCCGCCCCATGTTTAATTATTAGTAGCCCCAGAAATCCTTACAGGTTTTAATAAACTCATCCGCAGTTGTTTCGCCAAGCAGATAGCTCTGTATGGCAGCAAGGTGCACGGTTGAAGAGTATTCTGCGAACCTCGGATCCTCAAGCGGGAACTTGGTAAATACCGTGTTCTCATCTTCCATTTCGTCCGCCCATGCCTTATACACAGGGAGTTTGAACATATCAGATGTTTCGTATGCAGCCTTGCTTACAGGAAGCGCGCCGTAAAATTCGCATATTCTAGCGTTTACTTCGCCTGAAATCATATATTTGATAAACTCAAAGGCTTCTTCAGGGTGTTCAGAGTTTGCCGCAACCGCAAGACCCGCATAGCCATAGTCTAGGTAGCGCTTTCCGGAATCGCCAAGCGGCATTGGTATTGCAGTATATTGCTCAGGCTTTAGTGATTTTGATACATTGCCCACAGCGTCGGGATCCTGCACTAGGAAGGGGGTTGTGCCCGACACGAAGCCGTTAATCTGCTCGTTAAAGCCCCAGTTGATAGAGTCTGGCGGGCAGCACTCTTTAAACAGCGTATAGTAGTTCTCTACTGCCTTTTTGCCACCGGGGGTGTCCATATAGAATGTACCGTCTTTTGTAAGGTAGATATTATCTTCGCTTATCTCCGGCACTTCAGTTACCCACATAACATCTGTGGTCTTGCAGGGAGCGCCTATTCCGCGAAGCGCGAATGCGTATTGCCCCTTTTCAGGGTCGGTAATCTTTTTGCATACTTCAAGGAACTCGTCGGTTGTTACAGGCATTTCCGTAACGCCGAGCTTTTCAAGTATGTCTGTCCTTACCATCAACGCTTTTACATATAGGTACTGAGGGATAAAGTATGTCGCATCGCCTATTGAAGAGCCTGCAAGCAGCGCAGCTTCTACCAAATCGTCCTTGCCTTCCCAGTTTGCAACGAGTTCATCAAGCGCATACAGGAAGCCGTTGTTTATCCACGGGGCAACAGAGTTGTCACGCATTTCGACGATATCAACATCCTGCCCTACGGCGAGCATAGAGGCTACCTTGGTTTCCGCGGTTTCATAGGGCGGTGAAACAAGCTCTATCTCTATATTGGGGAATTTTTCTTCAAAGCCCTTTATGGCTTCTTCAAGCACTAGAGTTCTTTCGGGCGAGGTCATAACCTCAACAAATGTAAGGGTGATTTTTTCCTCCGCCACCGCGCCCATAATAGGCATAGCCCCTACTATAAGCAACAGGGTACAAAATAGCGCAATTAGTCTTTTCATATTCTACCTCCTAGGTTTTTTATTTTAATAAACCATAGCATTTTTATGCGTATATGTCAATTTGGGAAGAGATAATTTTTATAATTATTTTTGCATAATTATCATTCCAACATTAAAAATACGGCGCTGCACAATGAAATGCAGCGCCGCCTTGAAGGCTAATTATCTAATTATTTTCAACCAACATTACAAGAGAACCGTTGGGTATTTCAGCCCATAGTGCGTTTTCTCCATATACCTGAACAATTTGCATTTCGGGGAAAATCACTTCTCCCTCAGGAGTAATAATCATAATACGAACATTCGCTGCCGCCTTAAATGTTATGGGCAGAAGTTCATCTTTATCAACCCCTGTTGCCTGCACCTTATAGGCAGTAGATACCACTTTAGTATCTTTGGGCAGCGCAGGTATTGATTCCACCTTAGTTTCTGTCTTTTCAAGTGTTACGCTTATTTGGTTCGTATCACTTGTATCCAGTTTATCAGGCTCTACCCATACTTGGACATCGTCCCAACCTAATACTACTTGGTCTGCCTTGTTTTCCCCAAGCTCCTCAAGCATAGCAGGCTTCACATTAAATGTTACTTTCTTTTCCTCAGCAGCTACATTGTTTGCATTTACAACTATTACATTTTGACCTGTAGCGGTTTGAGCTACATCAGCTGTATAAGATACACTCCCTTTTTCATCATCAACAACTTCAATAATGGAAGCGACCGCTTCAGACACTTTAGGCTCACCCTCAACAACCGGTGCTGTGCTTGCTATAGGCTTTACAAGGGATATAGACTGAGGTTTCTTTGTAGCCTGCGGTTTTTCTTCCGGTACTTCGGACGGCTTGGGTGTAACTCCCGGTTTGGGTGTTGAGGCAGGTTTTCTAGTAGGCTCTGATGTGCTTTCCTCTACGGGGGCAGGGCTAGGTGATACACTCGGCTTTACACTAGGTGATGCGCTTGGTAACACACTTGGCTCTACGCTAGGTGATACACTTGGTGACACACTTGGCGACACGCTGGGTGTTGCGCTTGGCGTAGGGCTGGGCGTTACGCTAGGTGTTGCACTTGGTGTGGGGCTGGGCGACACGCT
>JAAYRU010000029.1 GCA_012518615.1 Christensenellaceae bacterium
AATTCTAAAAACAACAAACTAAGGAAAATAACACTACATAAAATCGAAAGAAACATAACCCTCAATCCTTTGAGTTTACAAGGGATGAGGGCTGTTTTTAACTAAATTTGTTGTAAAAGACAAGATAATAAGTTTAAACTACACAAGCATTCCATGTAAAATCGGTGAGTAATTATTGTGAATTTCTACGATATCGCCAGAATCTTTCCCATTATGACAATGCTTGCTTGAAAAAGCGAATGATAGATGTTATAATAATTCGCGTATGAGGTAACATTTTGCTTTTTCTTTTTGGAGGAAAAAATGGACTTATTTAACACCATAGCAAGGGCGGAGGAAGAAGCCGCTTCCATACTATCAAATGCTTCCAGGCAGGCAAGGGATATGATAAGTTCCTGCGAAGAGGCATGCGCGCATGATATAAGAGCTCAGGAAAGGGAGCAGCGCCGCCTCTATATAGAAAAAATGGACGAAAGAAAAACCCAAATAGAAACTATTGTAAATTCCCGCAGTGAGGATAATAAAAAGGACATACAAAAACAGCTTTCAAATGCTGAAAACAGGCTCCACCAAGCAGCACAGTTTATAGTAAATAAGGTACTTGAAAATGGCAGTAGCTAAAATGAAGCGCCTAACCCTGCTGGGCTTAAAGCGAGATAAGGAAAAACTGTTAAAGCTTATGCAGGGTATGGGATGCGTGGAATTGACACCGCTCCCTGAGGAGCTTTCAGACTCTGCCCCGCTGGTACAAAGCGATGAGGTAGAACAGCTCTTACCTAGGGTACGCCGCACTATAGACAGGCTTTCAAGGTACGACACCGAGAAAAAACCTTCCTTTGGTCAGTACAGAGTGGTTTTGGCTGAGGAAGCTAAGGAAATACAAAACAATAAAGATAGTTTCATAAACATTCTTGATTCGCTTGACGAGATAGACTTAAAGCTCGCTGAAATACGCAGCACTCGCCAGCGTTTACACGCTTCCATAAAGCTATATGAACCTTGGGAGCAGCTTATATATAGTTTGTCTGAGCTCAGTAGCGCTAAAACGGTTGATATTCTTGCAGGCTCTATTTCCCTGCGTAATTTAGCAAGGCTTGAAGAAGCTTTTTTGGAATTATCCGCAAGCTACGAAGTTATAAACCAAACCCCAAGCGAATACCTTGTACTTGTAGCTATACATAAAGACGACAAGGAACCCGCGCTTGAGCTTCTTGAAAAGCTGTCTTTTACCAGAGAAAGCTTTACAAACCTTGGCGATATGAGCCCAAAGGAATATCTGTTCTCACTTAGAGAGCAGATAAAAAATTTAGATATAAAAGAAAAAGAGCTTATAAGCAATATAGCATCCTTTGGGGATGAGCTGCCAAGGCTTAAGTCCTTCCACGATTTGCTTATGCTTAAAAAAGCTCAGCTTGAGGCTTCAGAGCTTTCTCACGACACTGAAAGCGCATTTTATATACAGGGCTGGGTGCTTGAGAGCGATTCCGAAAAACTAAAGCAGCGCATACACTCTATAGCCCCCTATACCGCTATTGAGTTAAGAGACCCTCTGCCTGATGAAGAGCCATCCATAAAGCTTGATAATAACGACTTTGTAACCGCTTTTGAGCCTGTGGTTGAGGGCTTTTCGCTTCCCATGTATAGGGCGCTGGACCCAACCGCAGTAATGGCGCCTTTCTATATGATTTTATTCGGGGTAATGCTTTCAGATGCCGGATACGGTCTTTTCATGGCTCTGGCGCTGTTTGCATTTGTAAAGATAAAGAAAATCCCCGTACGCAATGCAAAAATGCTGTACCTGCTTATGTTCTGCGGCGCGGCAACGGTAATTTGCGGGCTTGGCTTCAACACCGTTATGGGCTTTAATGTGTTGCCGCAATATTCGCGCTTCTTCCCGCTTGACGCGGTTAATGATCCCCTGCCCGTAATGGTTGTATGTCTTACTATTGGAGTAATACACCTATTTGCAGGCGTACTTGCCGGAGCCTACCAAAATATTAAAAACGGTGATGTTATAGCCGCCATATCAGATAATATAAGCTGGCTTATACTGCTTACAGGGCTTGGTCTATTGCTTCTGCCCTCTACAGCTGAGATAGGCAAGTATTTAGCGCTGATTGGCTGCGGCATAATAATCGTTATGACAGGGCGGGATAAGAAAAACCCAATAAAGCGGCTTATAAGCGGATTTGGCGCGCTATACGGCATTACAAGCTGGGTTAGCGATATATTAAGCTATATGCGCCTTTTCGGCATGGGGCTTGCCACAGGAGTTATAGGCATGGTGTTTAACCTGCTTATAGGCATGCTCTGGTCAGGCGGTATAGTGGCAAAGATAATTGCCGCGGTAGTCTTTGTGGTGTGCCACCTGTTTAACCTTGGCATTAACGCCCTTGGCGCATATGTGCACGGCTGCAGGCTGCAATATATAGAGTTCTTCAGCAAATTCTACGATGACGGCGGCAAAGCATTTAAGCCCCTCAATATGAAAACGCGTTATGTAAGCATACAAAGCGAAATTATCGCTTAGTATATATCGCTCTATTTGAAAGGAGAAAAACATGGAACTTCAACTCGGTCAAATACTCGCCCTTATAGGAGCATCCCTTGCGGTTATAGTAACAGGCATGGCATCAAGCCGTGGTGTTGGAATGGCAGGTGAAACCGCTGCCGGCGTAGCCACCGAAAACCCCGAGGTTGCAGGCAAGCTGTTGGTTCTGCAATTGCTACCCGCAACGCAGGGTATATACGGCTTCCTTATTGCCGTTATAATACTTATTAATACCGGAATACTAGGCGGAGAGATGGTGTCCGTAACTGTCGACCAAGGCGTCAAATACATAATAGGCTGCCTGCCTATAATGGTACTAGGCTGGTATTCGGCAATTAAACAGGCGCGCGTTTCCCAAGCAGGTATGCTTATGACGGGCAAACACCCTGATATGTCCGGTCGCGGTGTTACCATGGCTGTTATGGTTGAAACCTACGCAGTTTTCGGGCTACTTATATCATTCCTGATTGTAAACACAATATAAGGCGGGCACTATGGACGCAACGCCTATCCTTAAAAAGATAAAAGAGGATGCTCTTAAGCAAGCATCGGATATAATAAATGCCGCAAAGCAAAGAACCGATGAAATAAAGCAGCAGACTAATAAGCGCATAAGTTTAATGCACGAAAAGAACCGCGCAAGGTTTGATAATGAAGCCGCCGCCATGCAGGATAGAATGCTGCGCATGGGCGAACTCGAAAGTAAAAAAGACCTGCTCTCATCAAAAAGAGAGCTGGTTTCCGACGCCTTTGACAGGGCAATAGGGCTGCTTTACGCGCTGCCTGATAAAGAAAAGAAAGAGTTTTTTCTAAAACAGATACTCTCTCTTGCAGCGGGCGATGAAGCACTTGTGCCGGCGGATAGGTCTAGGCAGCTATTTGACGAACATTTTATACTCGAAATAAATGAAGCTCTTAAAAATTCGGGCAAAAATGGGCTTATACGTCTAAGCCATGACAACTCTGTTTTTGGCACAGGATTTATACTACAAAAGAACGGAATTGAAATAAACTGCACTTTTGAGGCTCTGGTAAATTCAAAGCGCCTTGAGCTTGAGGGCAAAGTTGCCAAAATTCTGTTCTCCGGCGATTTATAGGAGGGTGATGTTTTTTGCCGCAAGATAGCATATATTATGCCATCGGTAGAATTAGTCTTATAGAGGCTAATGCAATAAACAGCGCCAAGCTTGAGCGCCTGCTTCAGGCAAGTACCACACAAGAGGCGCGCCGAATACTCAACGAATATGGTTGGCCTGATGGCGATAATGACGAAAAAAACGCCCTTAAACATGTACAGAACGCCTGCAAGCTTATTCTTGAACTTACAACCGATGTTGAAATGGTAAAGCTGTTCCTGTTTAAAAACGATGTTACCAACCTTAAGATAATCTTAAAGGCATCTGCGCTAAAAACTCAGCCGGAGCTGCTATCCCCAAACGGCACTATTGATCCTGAGGATTTAAAGATTGCCGCTGAGGAAAAACAATACGATATATTTCCCGAAGAATTGCAGGCAGCCATTAAAGAAATTGAGGAAACTATCATTCAAGATAATGTAAACCCCATGTATATAGATATATTGCTTGACAAGGCGTATATGTCTTATGTGTTTAACAAGCTGCCAAAAAAACATAAGCTACTTCACAAATACTTCACCACCATGGCAGATACTACCAACTATGCAATGGCTATACGCTCTATGCACTTAGGAAAGCCCTATGAATTTTTAAAAAATATGCTTCTGCCAGGCGGCACCATAACAGAAAGTAACTGGCAAAAGGCATATGATGAACCCGAATACCTGCCGCTTTTAATGCAAGCATACGGTGGCAAACTATACCAAAGCGCAATAGCCGCATTTATGGACGACGCAAAAATCGCCTCATTCCAAAAAACGGCAGATGACAGCCTGCTTGAGCTTTTCTTCCCCTATAAAAGCAGCATAGACAAAGACGAAAGGCTTATAGGCCACCTTCTAATGAGGGATAGAGAGGCACAGGCAATACGGCTTATACTCGCCGGAAAGGAAAACGGCTTTTCAAAGGAGATAATACAGGAAAGGCTGCGTGAACTATATGTCTAAAAAAATGCAGGAAATAGGCGTAATAGGCGATAGCGATATAGTGCTCGCCTTCCGTACGCTTGGTATGCAGGTTGCATCCTGCGATAGCCCCCAGAGGGCTAATATGGCTGTGCACAGGCTTGTAAGCCAAGGTATAGGCATAATATTCATCACGGAAGACATAGCACGCATGATACCTGAAACTATAGATAGATATAACAGCAACCCTGATGTTGCGCTTATACCCATACCCGGCTCCAAGGGAACAGACGGTTTTGCTATGCAAAGCTTAAAGAGCAATGTGGAGCGTGCTGTAGGCGCAAACATACTGCTTAATACGGAGGAAACTTAAATGGCACAAGGAACCATTATTAAAGTATCAGGTCCGCTTATAGTGGCTAGCGGCATGGCGGACGCACGCATGTACGATGTTGTGCGCGTCAGCAACAGCCACCTAGTGGGCGAAATTATAGAGCTGCGAGGAGATAGAGCTTCTATACAGGTATACGAAGAAACCGCAGGTCTTGGTCCCGGGGAGCCCGTATACTCAACAGGCGCTCCGCTTTCGGTGGAGCTTGGTCCCGGGCTTATAGAATCCATATTCGATGGCATACAGCGCCCGCTTACCGCCATAAGGGATATCGCAGGCGATAGGATAAAACGCGGCATAGATGTACCCGCGCTTGACCGCGAAAAGGAATGGGCGTTTATGCCTAGGGTTTCTATAGGCGATAGAGTATCCAGCGGAGATGTGCTTGGCGTAGTTCGTGAAAGTGTAGTTGTTGAGCATAGAATAATGGTACCACATGGCGTTTCAGGTATAGTTAGGTATATACATTCAGGCAGCGCAAAAGTTGAAGATACTGTATGCTCCATAGCAGGTGATACGGGCGAAACCCGAGATATAAGCATGATGCAGCGCTGGCCTGTAAGGCGTGGACGCCCATACCATGAAAAGCTGGCTCCAACAGGTCCAATGGTTACAGGGCAAAGGGTAATAGATACATTTTTCCCCATAGCTTCAGGCGGAACCGCCGCAGTACCCGGACCTTTCGGCTCTGGAAAAACGGTAGTACAACACCAGCTAGCCAAATGGGCAGATGCGGATATTATCGTATATGTAGGCTGCGGAGAGCGCGGCAATGAGATGACCGACGTTCTTATGGAATTTCCCAATCTATACGACCCGCGCACCGGCGAAACCCTTATGAAGCGCACAGTGCTTATAGCAAATACTTCAGATATGCCTGTCGCTGCGCGCGAGGCTTCCATATATACCGGTATAACCATAGCAGAATATTACCGCGATATGGGCTACAAGGTAGCCATAATGGCGGACTCTACCAGCAGATGGGCGGAAGCCCTCCGCGAGATGAGCGGAAGGCTTGAGGAGATGCCCGGCGAGGAAGGCTACCCCGCATACCTTTCAAGCCGCATAGCGGAGTTCTACGAGCGCGCGGGCGTGGTAAGATGTGTTTCTAATAAAGAGCGCTATGGCTCAATATCCGCAATAGGCGCGGTATCCCCGCCCGGCGGCGATATTTCAGAACCCGTTTCGCAGGCAACGCTGCGCATAGTAAAGGTGTTCTGGCGGCTATCAGCCCCGCTTGCATACGCGCGCCACTTCCCTGCTATAGACTGGCTGCAATCATACTCTCTATATTTAGACTCACTCTCCCCTTGGTATACGGATAATATCGCTCAGGACTTTAACTCCCTACGGCTTGAGGCGATGAGCATACTGCAAAGGGAATCAGAGCTTGATGAAATCGTCCGTCTTGTTGGTATAGACGCCCTAAGCTGGGAGGATAGGCTTACCATGGAAGTTGCAAGGTCTATAAGAGAGGACTATCTGCACCAAAACGCTTTTGATGATATCGACACATATACATCGCTTGAAAAACAGTACAATATGCTAAGGCTTATACTGCTCTATGGGCATAAGGGCAGGGAAGCTCTTTCTAATGGGGCGCAGCTTAGCCGTGTACTCAGCCTACCTATAAGAGACGATATAGCCCGTACAAAATATCTGTCCGAAAAAGAGCTCAGCACATTTGAAACATACGAGCAGGAGCTTAACAATCAAATCGCTATGCTGTCAGAAGAAGGAGAATTAAATGCTTAAAGAATACCGCAGCATACAGGAGGTCGTAGGCCCGCTTCTCATGGTTGAGAATGTATCAGGCGTTTCCTACGATGAGCTTGTAGAAATAGAACAGGTAAACGGAGAAATAAGGCGCGGCAAGGTGCTTGAGGTCGATGGCGACAAGGCGCTGGTTCAGCTTTTTGAAAGCAGCCATGGCCTTAAGATAGACGACAGCAAGGTACGCTTCCTAGGGCGTGGAATAGAACTCTCGCTTTCTATGGATATGCTCGGCAGGATATTTGACGGCATGGGGAACCCAAGGGATGGCGGTCCCGCCATTATCCCCGATGAGCGCCGTAATATAAATGGCGAACCTATTAACCCCGCCGCAAGGGACTATCCTAGTGAATTTATCCAAACAGGCATATCCGCTATAGACGGGCTTAACACATTGGTGCGCGGTCAAAAATTGCCTGTGTTTTCAGGCAACGGTCTGCCCCATGCAAGGCTTGCAACGCAGATTGCAAGGCAAGCAAAGGTATTAGGCACGGATGAAAGTTTCGCCGTTGTGTTTGCGGCTATAGGAATCACATTTGAAGAAGCGGATTATTTTATACAGGATTTCACCCGCACAGGCGCTATAGAACATGCGGTGCTATTTATGAACCTAGCGGATGACCCCGCTATAGAGCGCATAGCTACACCACGCATGGCGCTTACAGCGGCAGAATACCTAGCCTATGAAAAAGACATGCATGTGCTTGTAATAATGACGGATATTACCAACTACGCAGAAGCGCTAAGGGAAGTATCCGCCGCGCGCAAAGAAGTGCCCGGCAGGCGCGGATATCCGGGGTATCTGTATACAGACCTTGCCTCCATGTATGAAAGAGCTGGCCGCATAAGGGGCAAAAAAGGCTCTATAACGCAGCTTCCCATACTTACCATGCCTGAAGACGATATCACCCACCCCATACCAGACCTTACAGGTTACATAACCGAAGGGCAGATTATACTAAACCGCGAACTGCACCGCGTAGGCATAGAGCCGCCTATTAACGTGCTTCCAAGCCTATCGCGCCTAAAGGACAAGGGCATAGGCGAAGGCAAAACTAGGGAAGACCATGCCCCCACCATGAACCAGCTATTCGCCGCGTACTCCCGCGGAAAGGACGCTAAGGAGCTTGCCATAATACTTGGCGATGCCGCGCTTAGCGATGTAGACAAGCAATTCGCGAATTTCGCAGATGAATTCGAAAAACAATATGTTTCCCAAGGCTTCAACGAAGACCGCTCTATAGAAGAAACTCTTAACCTCGGCTGGGAACTTCTAAAACTTATACCGCGCAATGAACTTAAGCGCATACGTGATGATATGGTAGATAAATACCTTCCCCTTGAGGAAGAGGAGGACGCCTGATGTCTGAACTCCGCGTAAACCCAACCAGAATGGAGCTTACCCGCACCAAAAGGCGCCTAGTAACGGCAAAGCGCGGGCATAAGCTCCTGAAGGATAAGAGGGACGAACTCATAAGAAGGTTCGTACATATTGCGCGTGAAAACGCAAGGGTACGCAAAGAAGTAGAAGAAAGCCTGCAAAATGCGCTAAGGCGCTTCGCTCTTGCGCGCTCTGTTATGGATGGACCCACGCTTGAAAGCGCGCTTATGTACCCTGCAAGGAGCGCTAGGGTTTCAATGGGACGCAGGAATATACTATCAGTACAGGTGCCGGAAATACATGTTGATGAGGAAAGCCTTAGCGAAACCAAGCAAACATACGGCTACGCGGATACACCCTATGAGCTTGATGAAGCCATATCCACAATGGCGGATATACTCCCCCAGCTTATAAAGCTTGCTGAAATAGAAAAGACCTGCTCGCTACTCGCTGAAGAAATAGAAAAAACCAGAAGGCGTGTAAACGCCCTTGAACATGTAATGATACCCCAGTTTGAGGAAACCATACGCATAATATCCATGAAGCTTGATGAAGCTGAAAGAAGCTCAATAGTACGCCTAATGAAGGTAAAAGAGATTATCGCCGAAAGGTAATCGCATATTGTTTAATATTTTGCCGTGGGCTTAAGCGCTTGCGGCTTTTTTATATGCTAGCCTATACGGCTTGTAAGCGCACTTAAGGAGTGCTATACTGCTTAAGGATATTCACTATCCAGAAGGAGATTTAATGCAGGACTTTATTGTAATTAAGGGCGCAAGGGTAAACAACCTTAAAAATATAGATTTAACAATACCTAGGAATAAGCTTATAGTATTTACGGGGCTTTCAGGCTCGGGAAAATCTTCACTGGCATTTGACACCATATACGCGGAAGGGCAACGCAGGTATGTTGAAAGCCTTTCATCATACGCTAGGCAGTTTCTAGGGCAGATGGAAAAACCCGATGTGGATTTAATAGAGGGACTGTCCCCCGCCATATCCATAGACCAAAAATCAACAGTGCATAACCCCCGCTCAACCGTGGGTACGGTAACGGAAATACACGACTATCTGCGCCTGCTCTACGCGCGCATAGGCATACCCCATTGCCCTAAATGCGGCAAGGAAATTAAACAGCAAACGGTAGACCAGATGGTGGATAGCCTTATGCGCCTTCCCGAAAAAACAAGGCTTTACATAATGGCTCCAATAGTGCGCGGCAGGAAGGGCGAACACGTTAAACTTCTTGAGCAAGCTCAAAAAGACGGCTTTGTGCGCGCCAGAATAGATGGGGAAATTTATGAACTTGGCGACACCCCTAAGCTTGAAAAAAACAAAAAACACACCATAGAAATAGTGGTGGATAGGGTATCTATAAGGGAAGGGCTTGAAACCCGCCTTAGCGATTCTATAGAAACAGCGCTTAAACAATCCGGCGGCATAGTGCAGATATATCTTTTAGATGGCAAAGAAATTACATTTTCCCAAAACTACGCCTGTACAGACTGCGGTATAAACATAGAGGAGCTATCCCCCCGCATGTTTTCATTCAACAACCCTTACGGAGCCTGCCCCGTGTGCTCAGGGCTAGGTAGGTTTATGTCGGTTTCTGAAGATATGATATTCCCCGACAGGAATAAATCCCTAAATGAGGGCGCTATTAGCATAATGGGCTGGAACAGCGCGGGAAACAGCCGCAGCACCTCTCATATGATGTTTAAAGCCCTTAGCGAATATTATAATTTCAGCATGGATACGCCTATAAAGGATTTACCCAAGAAGGTAATAGATATTATACTCTATGGCACAAAGGGTGAAAAAATACCCATGAGGTTTGAATCACTCTCAGGGCATGGGGTATATAAAATAAGCTATGAGGGAATTATCCCCTCAACCATGCGGCGCTACAATGAAACCACTAGTGAAAACACCAAGGCTGCATACGAGGAATATATGCGCGAAGTGCCTTGCAGCGCCTGTAAAGGTCAGCGGCTTAATGATACCGCGCTTGCGGTAACCATAAACGACATTAACATAGCAGAGCTCAGCGATATGAGCTTAAACACCTCCCGCAATTTCTTAACCAAGCTAAAATTAAGCGAAACACAACATATGATTGCAGACCAAATAATAAGAGAGCTAGATTCTAGGCTTGGTTTCCTATGCAATGTAGGGCTGGATTATCTATCCCTTTCAAGGGCGGCTGCTACACTGTCCGGCGGAGAAGCGCAGCGCATAAGGCTTGCGACGCAGATAGGCTCAAGGCTTGTAGGAGTGCTTTATATATTAGACGAACCCAGCATAGGGCTGCATCAGAGGGATAATGAGAGGTTGCTATCTACCCTAAAAGCGCTTAGGGATTTAGGCAATACGCTAATAGTGGTAGAACACGATGAGGAAACCCTTAGAAACGCCGACCACATTGTAGACATAGGTCCCGGCGCGGGTGAGCACGGCGGCGAAATAGTGGCGCAGGGCTCAATAGAGGATTTAATGCAATCCCCCCGCTCTGTAACTGGCAAATACCTAAGCGGCGAAAAAAACATACAAATACCCAAAAAAAGGCGCAAGGCAAGCGGCTTCCTTAAGGTAATAGGCGCGAGCGAAAACAACCTTAAAAATATAGATGTAAAATTCCCACTTGGGGTGTTCTGCTGCGTATCGGGCGTTTCTGGCAGCGGAAAAAGCAGCCTTGTAAATGAGATACTTTACAAAACCTTAGCTCGCGATTTAAACCGCGCTAAAACTGTGCCCGGCAAGTATAAAAAAATAGAGGGCATAGATAAGCTGGATAAGATAATAAACATAGACCAATCCCCCATAGGCAGAACCCCCCGCAGCAACCCCGCCACATATACAGGGCTTTTTGATTTGGTACGAGATGTATTCGCCCAGCTGCCCGAAGCTAAGGCTAGGGGCTATAATCGGGGCAGGTTTTCATTCAATATTAAGGGCGGCAGGTGTGAAGCCTGCAAGGGCGATGGGCTAATAAAAATAGAGATGCACTTCATGGCGGATATATATGTACCCTGCGATGTGTGCAAGGGCAAACGCTACGGCAGGGAAACGCTTGAAATAAAGTATAGGGATAAGAATATATCAGATGTGCTTAACTTAAGCGTAACAGAAGCCATGCGCCTATTTGAAAACCAACCCGCTATTATGAACAAGCTGCAAACACTCTATGATGTAGGGCTTGGCTATATAAGGCTTGGGCAGAGCAGCACCACGCTGTCAGGCGGCGAAGCGCAGAGGGTAAAGCTTGCCACTCAACTTAGCAAAAGGGCTACAGGCAAAACCATAATACTGCTAGATGAACCTACAACAGGCTTACATGCGGACGATGTATCTAGGCTTATAAAGGTGCTCCAGCAGCTTACTGATAACGGCAACACTGTTCTTGTAATAGAGCACAACCTAGATGTGCTTAAAACCGCGGATTATATTATAGACCTAGGTCCAGAAGGCGGGGATGGTGGCGGCTACCTAGTAGCCAGCGGCACGCCCGAAGAGGTCGCGGCAAACAAAAATAGCTATACAGGGCAATACCTTAAAAAGGCTGGCATCAAACCTAAAGCATAGCTATTCCCCTTGATTTTACATATAAATTAATTTTAAACCGAATAGTCAAAAACCAAATACACTTTAGGTATAATAAAAACGCGCAAATAATTGACAATACAAAGTTCCTTAGCAAAAAAATATAATATAATATGTTTAATATAGGAAACAGCTAATAATCGTTTAATTAATAAGAATATAGTAAAATCAGAATGAAACAACGATTTGACAATTCATTATACTTTGCATATAGTTTAATTTTAACGAAGTATTGCTTATACTCGGGCTTGACTTGCTTAAGTTACTTTAATTCCTATGTCAAGACATATTACTTTTTTACAAAGAAAGGAGGATAGCCAATGGGGTATTGTTATGTTTGTTTGACATTTCTACAAGCTTAGCGCACGTCTCAAGATAAAGGCTATAAAATATGTTCTGATTCAATAAGTAGGCAAATCTGTAGTATGAAACTAAGCAATAAATCGGATAAAAAGCACTACCGCAGACAAAAGAAGAAGATTTTTAAAAATTTGTTTTTGCTAAATTGTTGTCTAACTCTTTCAAACCTTAATAATTGACCGTGGGAAGGTAATATAAGCGAAAGGTTAGGATCCAATATTTTTTAGGAATCACTACTAAAAAGTCACAAAACGATAATCATAAAAAAAGAAGGTAATAAAAATTGTTGGTAATACGTGAAGTTACACATAAAGCGATTATTGTAAGGATTATATTAAGCACCATTATTGGCGGTATTATAGGCATAGAGCGAGGCAGCAAAAACAGACCTGCAGGACTTAGAACGCATATGCTAGTATGCCTTGGCGCTACAGTAGTTATGATTACGAATCAATATGTTGAACAATTGTTCAACACCGGCGACCCGCTCAGGTTAGGGGCACAGGTAATAAGTGGTATCGGTTTTTTAGGAGCGGGTTCTATTTTGGTAACGAGAAGGAACCAAATAAAAGGCTTAACAACAGCTGCAGGTCTTTGGGCTGCTGCCTGTATAGGCTTGGCGATAGGAATAGGCTTTTATGAACTTGCTATTCCGGGTGGAGTAACTATTTTCTTGATATTAACTGTTTTACAAAAGTTTGATGCAATTACAAGACAAAAAAGTACACATGTTGAATCATATATAGAGCTCAAAGGGAAAGAAGATATGGGTCCTTTTGTCAGATATATGCGTGATAACAAAATGGCTTTGTACGACATTCAGGTTGAACATGAGGATATGATTGAAGCAAATATAGGATTTGCCTTTATTGTAACAATAAAGAGTATGGAACTAATGAACCGAGACAAAATTATCAAGATCATTTCAAAAGCGCCTAATTTGGAGTATTTTGAGGAGCTTTGAAAAAACAAGCCTTCAAATTATTATTAATTCTACCTCGGTTTTTTATGTTAAATTATAATACATTTATTGCACGCAGAAGGCATGCGATAGTGGAAGAAGATAGCGGAATGTACAACACAACTGTAAATAAATCAAAGCCTAACCATATCCCTTGATTTTGCCATGCCTATATCCTATAATACAATCATCGATTTTTGGGGGATTTTACATGGATAACATCGAGCAAAAGAAGCTACTGCCCTACGGGACATCTCTACATATAAAGCTAAGTCTAATAGGTTTAATACTAAGGCTTGTAGCGCTATCGCCTCTATGGCTCAATTTTTTAGGGGTTCATTTTCCCTTGCCCGAAAATTACAGGGTATTCGTGTCGGCACTGTGCTGTATACCCCTGTATATAATAATAGTGCTACCGTCAAGGTTCTATACTAGAAGTACGCTTTACAAAACCTGCTACCCTGTGCAGGGCGAAAAGTTAAAGTTTTCAAGGGCTTTTGCGCTTGCACTAAACAGGCTGCTGCGCGCGCTCCCCTTTATACTGCCTATATTTATATTTGTTGTGGGCTTTTACTACCTGTGGTTTATAGGCGATGCTACTCAGCTATTTAAAACCATACGCTCCGCAGGCACATTAGTTGGCGGCAGTTTTGTACACGGTTTCATTATACTTGTATTGCTTTTCTTTATTGCTCTATTCCTAGCCTTTATAGGCTGGAGGAGATATGCCGCTATTGAATACTTGCCCATGAATGGCATGAATAATACTAGGGCATTCGCAACAAACCGCATATATATAAAGGAAAATAAGGCTAATTTAAGGCGTACTACTGCTAAAAACTTTCTTATGCTGCTGCCTTATTTGGCTGTTACATTTTTCCTGCTTGCAATGGAGATATCAACCAAGCTAACAGGCGAAGCCACAAGCGATGTTTTCGTGCTGCTTGAGGCTGTAACTACGCTTAATTTTACAACCAAAACCTATGCGCTGTGCGCGCTTGCATATATAGTGCTAAATCTCCCCTTTGTGGTATTTAGAAAGCGCAATATAGCGCTTGCGCTAAAACCCCTTAAATGAAGGAAACAATCCGCCTTGATAGATTGCTTTCAAACATAGGTTTACTCAGCCGCAAGGAAGCTAAGACATACGCAAGGCAAGGCAGGATAATGGTAAACGGTGAAACCGTACACGACAGCTCCACCGGCGTTTCCCCATCCGATATAATAAGTGTAGATGGCGAAACTATAGACAGCCGCCTATCCCACCATATTATGCTAAATAAACCTCTAGGCTATATTACAGCCTCTAGCGATATCAGCAGCCCCACTGTAATGGACTTGCTCCCTTCAAAATACTTAGCGCTTAAATGTATGCCCGTTGGTAGGCTTGATAAGGATACCGAGGGGCTGCTGCTCTTTACCACAGACGGCACGCTAAACCATAGGCTATGCTCCCCAAAATACGGGGTAAAAAAATGCTACCATGCGCTTGTAAGCGGAGATGTGCAAGATAGCGCAATAGCTGCATTCCAAAAAGGTATAAGACTTAGCGATTTTACCGCAAAGCCCGCAAACCTTGAAATTATATCCAAATATGAGGGCAATACTCTTTGCGAAGTTATAATAACAGAGGGCAAATACCGCCAAGTGCGCCGTATGTTTTCCTCCTGCGGGCATGAGGTATTAAAACTTAAGCGCATAGCATTTGGAGATATACTGCTTGATAGTAATCTTGCCCCCGGCGAGTGGAGAGCTATAAGCGATACAGAGCTTATTTCCCTATACAGGAGCGTAAATTATGAGTGAACAGTATTTTGATTCTACACCTACATCTGTAAGCTCTCCCGTAACTATAGATATAGTCTATGATGGAGAGATGTTTAAATTCGTAACCGACTCGGGTGTTTTCTCAAAGGGAGCTCTTGATAAGGGCACACAAATTCTGCTAAACTCAATAGATGAACCGCTTTCCGGCAATGTGCTAGACCTTGGCTGCGGCTGGGGCGCTGTTGGCATAATACTCTCTAAACTCTATAAGGGTATAAATATCACTATGGCTGATATAAACAAAAGAGCGGTTGAGCTGGCTAATATAAACGCCAAGAAAAACAGGGCGCTTGTCAAAATAATAGAAAGCGACGGCTTTCAAAATATAGACGGCAGTTTTAACTATATTTTCCTAAACCCCCCTATAAGGGCGGGGAAAAAAATAGTCTATAATTTATTCAGCGGCGCAGCTAAACATCTAAAGCCGGGTGGCGCACTCTATATAGTAATGCGTAAAAGGCAGGGGGCGCCATCAGCAAAGGAATATCTTAAAAGTTTATTTGAAAATGTGGATACTATAAACCGCAAGGCGGGATATCATATAATTAAATGCAAGGAGGCAAAAAATGGAATTTGACTGTACTTACTTTGACAAGGCAATAGACAGGCGCAATACGGACAGCGTTAAATGGGATGCGCGCGAATTAATGAAAGAGGGCGGTATACCCCTTTGGATAGCGGATATGGATTTCCCCTGCCCGCCCGCTGTAGTAGAAGCCGTAATAGAAAGGGCAAAACACCCCGTATACGCCTACACCATACCCGATGATGGACAGGCGCTTGTAGACTTCCTTAAGCGCAGGCATGATATTGATTTAGAGCCCGCTAACCTTTTGGTATTTCC
This sequence comes from Christensenellaceae bacterium, assembly GCA_012518615.1. GTDB lineage: Bacteria > Bacillota > Clostridia > Christensenellales > Aristaeellaceae > DTU024. The sequence goes on from JAAYRU010000029.1 coordinate 15,730, forward strand.
AACCATAGTATCCGCTATTAAAGCCTGCGTGCTCAGCTTCGCCAATGAGGGCGAAAATGTGCTCATACTAAGCCCGGTATACGGTCCTTTTTATAGCTCAATCTTGGATAACAAGCGCAATCTGGTTGACATACCTCTTATAAAGGATGAAAACCACCGCTATAATATAGATTTTGACGCAATTGAAAACAGCTTTAAAAATGACAATGTAAAGCTATTCGTAGTGTGCAGCCCGCACAACCCTGTATCTAGGCTGCTTTCACAAGATGAACTCAGACAAATCGCCATTCTATGCAATAAATACAATGTAAAACTTGTAGTAGACGAAATACACTGCGATTTTGTATACCCTCCGCATAAATTTACAAGCATATTAAATATTGCTGAAGCTCCTGAGGATACCATATGCCTGTACTCCGCAAGCAAAACCTTTAACGTAGCGGGGCTCAGGCAGGCTTATGCAATTTGCAGAGATGCTGACACCCTAGAAAAGATAGAAGATACAGCAGACAAAGTAGACGCGTTATCCGCCAACATATTTGGTCTAGTGGCAAATAAAGCAGCATTTTCTTTATGTGACGACTGGCTTGACGGGCTTATAGCTTATCTTGATAACAACCGCAAAGCACTTGCAGAGTTTTTACAAAACGAACTGCCCCTTGCAACGCTCACCCCAATTGAATCTACATACCTTGCGTGGGTAAACATAAGCGCATATGAAACAGATAACGAAGCTTTAAAACAGCGCTGCTATGAAAAAGGCGTATGCGTAAACCCTGGAATCATATTCGGAGAAGAAGGCGGCAAGGGATATATAAGGATTAACTTCGCCTGCCCCAAAGAGCAGCTGCTCGAAGGCATGAGGCGACTTAAAATAGCACTTACTGAAAAGGAGTAAAAAAAACATGAAAAACATAGAAGATATTCTACTTGAACTAAAACCCGATATGATATCCACCCTTCAGGATTGGATAAGCGTAAACAGCATTAAATCCGCGCCCAAAGAAAACGCTCCCTTTGGAAGCGCTCTTAGGGTTATGCTGGATAAAGCCCTCGCCCTTTGCGATGAAATGGGTTTTGATACCCTAGATGTAGACGGCTATGCCGGCCACGCTGAAATGGGCGAAGGCAAGGATGAGGACGCGCTTGCTATGCTCGTTCACCTTGATATAGTTCCCGATGGCGATGGCTGGACTTATAACCCCTTCGGCGGCGAAATAGTAGATAATAAAATGTATGGCAGAGGCACTATGGACGATAAAGGCCCCGCTGTTGCCGCCCTATATGCAATGCTTGCTGTTAAAAAAGCAGGCATACCGCTTAAAAGAAAGGTGCGCATAATATTCGGCTGCGACGAAGAAAGCGGTATGCAATGTATGGAATATTACAGGCAAAAGCTAACCATGCCCCGCTCAGGTTTCAGCCCTGATGCAGGCTTCCCTGTAATAAACATAGAAAAAGGTATGATAGGCGTGCAGATAAGCGCCAAGCCCTCAAAAGAGGGGCTTCAGGTAGTGCGCTGGTCAACAGGCGATAGAACTAATGTTATACCCGGGGTATCCTATGCTCTAGTTAAGGCGGGAGATGAAATAATACCCAGAGTAAAAGAAGTAAGCGAAAAATACGGCTGGGAAATAAAGGCTGAACCTGATGATGAATTTATGCGTATAACCGTAAAGGGCGTTGCAGGGCACGCCGCATACCCCCATGCCGCTGAAAACGCAATAAGCCGCCTGCTTATAGTGCTAAAGGAGCTTGGCGCCGAAGGTCCGCTTAAAACGCTTGCAAACACTGTAGCTACCGACCCATATGGCGAGGGGCTTAATATTGCAGTTGAGGACAAGCTTTCAGGCAGGCTTACAAACAACATAGGCATAATACGCGTTGATGATAGCAGCATATACGCAACCCTTGACATGCGCTGCCCTGTACTTACAGACAGAGCATACCTGCTTCGCATACTAAAGCAAAGCCTTCCAGAGTTTGAAATTATACAAACCACCGACAAAGCCCCCCACTATGTACCCGCCGAGAGCGAGCTTGTACAAAAGCTGCTTGAAGCATATAATGAGGTTACAGGTCTGCCAAAAGAAACCTTAGCCATAGGCGGCGGCACATACGCAAAAATGCTTGATGAAGGCGTTGCCTTTGGCATAGCCTTCCCCGGAGACCCTGACAAAGCGCACAGAGCGGACGAATATGTAGACTTAGACAAGCTTTTTGACAGCTCAAGGATATTCGCCCGCGCCATAGTAAAACTTGCAAAGGGAGATGAATAATATGCAAGAAAGAGAGATAATATGCGTATCCTGCCCTATGGGCTGTAGGATGACCGTTACTCTATCCGAAAACGAAGTAATTAAGGTAGAGAACAATACATGCAAGCGCGGCGAAACCTACGCAAAGCAGGAGTGTATATCCCCCATGCGCATGATAACAGCCGTTGCCCCAGTAAAGGGCAGCAAAACACCCATAAGCGTAAAAACGGAAGAGCCTATCCCCAAAGATAAGATTATGGCTGTTATGGATGAAATAAACAGCGCAGATTTCAGCACGCCCATACATATAGGCGATACGCTTATAGAAGATGTCGCCTCAACAGGGGTTAATGTAATCGCCACAAAAACCCTGCTATGAGCGATAGTAATTTTTTAGCGCCATTTAAAATGTACCCTGCTTACAGGTACGGAAAAGCCACCCCTTGGGGGGGGGATAGTTTAGCAAGGCTTTTTAACCACGCAATTCCAAGCGATAAAACCGGAGAGAGCCTTGAAGTAAGCGCGCTTGATAAGCTTAGCAGCACAAATGTAAACGGCGAAACACTGCCAGAGCTTATAGACAGATACGGAGAAAGGCTTGTCGGGGATTACGCGGATAAGCCCTTCCCCCTGCTGCTTAAACTAATAAGCGCAAGTGATAGGCTTAGCGTGCAGGTTCACCCAGATGACACATACGCAAAAGAGCATGAAAATAAACTTGGCAAAACAGAGGCGTGGATTATACTCGATGCCTCTGAAGGCGCTGAAATAGTATATGGATTAAATGCAGGCGTAACAAAGGATATGCTTCTTAACGCTTTTACACAGGACACATCTAAAATACCCGGGCTATTAAGGCATGTAAAGGTAAAAAAAGGCGACGCCTTCTTTATACCCGCAGGCGCAGTACACGCAATAGGCGCGGGCATAACTCTATATGAAATACAGCAGAGCAGCGATGTAACCTACCGCTTTTACGATTGGGATAGAGTAGACGCAAAAGGCAATAAAAGGGAACTGCATATAGATAAAGCGCTAGATGTAAGCGATGTAAATTTTGCAGATTATGCCGTTACACCAACGCCCCTGCCCCTTGAAAATGGCAAGCTTGAAAAACTATTTGAAGGCGAATACTTCAGCACATACCGCTACACTTCTTGCAACCGCTCTCCCCTGCCATCATTCATCCGCTCTTTCGCCATGGTAACATGCATAGAAAAAGGTGAGTTATTCTGGCAGCAAGATTCCCTTCCCTTAAACGCAGGCGACACGGCATTCATACCTGCAAAATGCTATCCGCTTGAATTTACTGGTGGGCATATGTTGTTGTCTACGACTTAGTTTATGTTTTTTTAACCTAAATTATATTCATAGAAAAAGGCCATCGCAAAAGCGACAGCCTTTTTTTGAGTTATTAATACAATTAGAACTCGTCTATATTTGCAAGCTCTATTACATTTACTCCGGTGTCTACATATGCGTATGCTTCGTCCATTTTACCATCTAGATATTCTACCATTGCCTTAACGCCCTGATAGCCCATCTGATAGGGGTTTTGACCCATTATGCAAAGGAGTGAGCCGTCACGAACAAGCGCCATGTTTGTGTCTGATGCGTCGGAGCCGCAGGCAATAACTTCTATGCCGGCAGCAAGCGCTTCCTTGGCAGCGTTGCCGCAGCCAACAGTTGAGCCTTCGTTTGAGCCATAGACTGCTACACAGCCCTGAGCTATGTAGTTATCCGCAATTTCCTTGGATTTTGAAGCATCGCCATCGCCGTATTGAGTTTCAAGCAGTTCAAAATCAGTGCCTTCAAAGGCTTCCCTGAAACCTTCTTCCCTTGTGTTACAGGATTCTGTTGAGGGGTTGACGCCGATAACGCCAATTTTGCCGTTGGTTATACCTTTTTCTGTAAGTTCTGCAAGAAGCCTTTCACCAATTTTTTTACCACCTGCACGGTTGTCAGTTGCAAATAGACGGGGGGAATCAAAATCAGCGGGGGAATCTACATAGAGAAGCTTTACTCCCTGTCCGGTCGCCTCTTTAAGGGCAGCAACGGGGGAAGTGGGTGAGTTTGCAGCAAGCAGTATACCGTCTGCACCCATGCCGACAGAGTTATTAATGCACTCGTTCTGTTTATTGTCATCCTTCGTGTCGGGTGAGTTGAAGACAACCTTTACGCCAATTTCTTCAGCGGCGTCCTGAGCGCCTTTCCAGCAGGATTGCCAGTGTTGATCCATCGTATCCATGGTGATAAGATGGATTGTGTATTCCTTCGCTAATGCAGCCCCCATCATTGCGGTTGTAAGGCTTAGAGCGAGTAGGAAGACAAGTAGTTTTTTCATGAGCATACTCTCCTTTTTATTTATTATCATCGCCAGGCGATGATTTTTCCTCTTGATTTTCAGCCGAGATAAGCCTCGGCTTTTTATTTCTGATTATTATGTCAAGCAATACAGCAACTATTACTATTATACCGATTATTATATTTCTAAGCGCAACAGGGGCATTGGCAAACTGAAGCCCGTTTTGAAGTGTAGCCCACACGCACGCGCCAACCAGAGTACCTATAAGCCTTCCCGTACCGCCAAGGGTTGATACGCCGCCCATAACGGAAGCCGCAACGCCATACATCTCGTAGCTGTTGCCTGCATCCATAGCGCCCATGCCTGCGGAGCAGCACTGTATTATACCTACTATGCAGGAGCAAAAAGCGGATACTACATAGGCAACGGTAGTAGTCTTTATAATGCTAACTCCCGACAACCTTGCCGCTTCGGCATTAGAACCAAGCGCATATATATGCCTGCCTGTTTTTGTTTTAAGAAGTACAAAATTGAATATCAAAAACATTACCAAGGCAATGTACACCGTATTATATATACCGCCAATTCTGCCATAGTAGAAAATATTTCTGAATGTATCTACCGCCTCGGCAGTTTCGGGTATGGTGTTAATAGCCCCCGTATTATAGTTGCCGTTTACTATTTGCGCTATTCCACGGCATATGGTCATCGTACCAAGAGTTGCTATAAAAGGCGGTAATCTAAAGCCTGCGACAAGATAGCCGTTTATAAGACCTACAAGTAGCGATGCGCCCATGGTGATAAGCGATGCAGTCCACGGGTTCATTCCCTTGGTCATAAGGGTGGCGCTCATCATGGTTGACATGCCTACTATTGAGCCTATCGAAAGGTCTATATTGCCTGTCATAAGCACGAATGACTGCGCTATACCTATCATAATTATTGGAGCTATCTGCCTTGAAAGGTTGGCAGCATTCCTTGAAGATAGGAACAGGGGATTTATTATGGAGAAAGCTACAAGCAGTACTATTAGACCAAATAATATGGTAAATACCTGCCGCATTCCCTGTTTTGATAGTTGTTTTTGCAAAAAAGACTCGTTTTTCATTTTGTTTCCCTCAATCAATTTGTTTTATTTTCAAACATAGTCGCAAGTGTCAATATTTTTTCCTGCGTAGCTTCTTCACGGCTAAGCTCGCCCGTAATTTTACCATCGCACATAACTATTATCCTGTCGGATATGCCCAATATTTCCGGCAATTCGGATGAAACAAATAGGCAACCTATGCCCTGCGCCTTAAGGCGGTTCATTATCTGATATATCTCAACCTTAGCGGAAACATCAATGCCACGCGTTGGCTCATCAAGCATAATAACTCTGCTATCCCGCATTAGCCATTTGCTTATAACAACCTTTTGTTGGTTGCCGCCTGAAAGGTTGGCGCTTCCCGCCTCTATACCGGGTAGCCTAATATTCATAGCCTTTACTGCTTTTTCAGCCATGGCTTCTTCTTTTTTGTTGTCAAGCACGCCCGCATTAGACAGCTCATCAAGGTTAGGAAGGGCTATGTTTTCTCTTACCGATAGGTTTAGACAAAGCCCTCTTTTTTTACGGTCATCAGGCACAAGCACTATGCCTGCTTCTATGGCATCCTTTACATCGTTTATGGAGCAGGACTTACCATCTACGAGTATCTCACCGCTCTCTTTTTCATCAGCACCGAATATTGCCCTTAGCGTTTCGGTTCTGCCTGCCCCAAGAAGACCTGCCATGCCGACGATTTCGCCCTCTTTTACATTAAACGAAACATCACGCACAAGCCTTCCGGCATTTAAGCCTTTTACTTCAAGCACAGTATTCCCAATATTCGCGTACTCGTGAGGGTATTTCTCTTTAATTTCCCTACCCACCATATGTGATATTATTTCATCCATAGTAAAGGAAGAATAATCGCCACTAGTCACGAATTTACCGTCGCGCATTATGGTAACCCTGTCGGTTATAAGCTTAAGCTCTTCAAGCCTGTGGGAAATATATATTATTCCACAGCCTTCACTTTTAAGCTGGCGTATTATATCAAAAAGCTGCTCTATTTCTTTATTTGTAAGGGCTGAAGTAGGCTCGTCCATTATTAGTATTTTAGCATTTATCGATAGCGCCCTGCATATTTCAACAAGCTGCTGCTGGGCTACCGGAAGTGTACCTGTAACTGTTGCGGGATCAAGCTTTAGTCCTAGCCTATTTAACACCTCACGAGTTTTTTCTTGCATGGTTTTATCGTCTATAATGCCGTTTTTTGTAAGCTCTCTTCCAAGGAATATATTTCCGGTTATAGATAGATGAGGGCACATGTTAAGCTCTTGGTGTATTATCGCTATACCATTTTCCGCTGCGGTTTTTTGGTTCATAACGGGTATGTTCTTCCCAAACACCTCTATTGTACCACTATCCTTTGTGTATACGCCGCTTAATATCTTAACCAGTGTAGACTTACCCGCTCCGTTTTCACCGAGCAGCGCCATTACTTCGCCTTCTCTAAGCTGTAAGGTGGCATTGTCAAGCGCCTTTACGCCGGGGAAGGTTTTACAGATATTTTTCATTACTACAATATCTTTTTGCATATTAACTCACCTTGATATCTAAAATGCTTTCAAGCCGCTTTACACATTCAAAAAGCGACCTGCCTGTATGATATATCGCCTTCCATGCGTTACCCATGTTGCTTATTATTGGCTCACCTTGTCTGCTAAGTAGCTGGCGGCTCTCACCTACATCGTAGTTCATAAAACGGGTTTTAACGAATTGCCAAAGTTTTTGGAAGGCTTTCAAATATTTTTCATCCGAAGTTAATACATAGCCATTCAAAAAGCCCACGAGGGATTCCCAGTTCTGCCACCATTCCTTATCAAGCACAACGGCTTCACCATCGCCTACACCATCTCTAAAAATTCCGCCGTATTCATAATCGTAGCCGTGTTCCAGCGCATGGTCAAGAAGACTTATCAGTATTTCGTTATCCTCAGCGCTACGGTCGCCTAGAAGTTCAAGCGCTTCATCTGCAAGCCAGCTTAATTCAACATTATGCCCATAGCTAGTAGTGTTAAGCGGAACATCAACGGTTTCATTGCTTTCTCTCTCTGCGTTCCATGTGCGCATAATATCTATTGCATTTAAGGGAGTAAAATCAAGGCTGAACTGATTTAAGCCATAGCAGGGATTTTTATTTATCATATGGGTTTTAATTATACCCCAGCATTCCTTTAGCTTTCTTGCATGGATATGCTTTCCGCTCGCCCTATATAGCGTTGTAAAGGCTTCAAGCAGGTGCATATGTATATCTAGGCTCTTCCTATCTCCAGCATAGGCTCCACCCTTGGAAATAGTCCAATCTCTCTCAATATTTTCATAGTAGCCGCCATAAAGCGTATCAGCAGCATATTTTTGAAGCAGATCGAATGTAGCTTCCGCGTATTTTAAAGCTTCATTATCGCCATAAGTAATCGCGTACTGGGATAGGGCATATATAGCAAAACTTTCGCCATATGTAAGCTTTGCCCCATCCTTAACAGAACCATCGCGGTTCAGCAGCCAATAAAAGCCGCCGTATTCCTTATCCCAAAACTTATCTATAAAGAACTTAACACCCTGTTTAGCCGCAAGACGCATACGCTCCTTATCTTCCTCCCTTGCAAGCGGAAGCAGATAAGAAAAACCCCAAATCATGCGGGATTGAGTTACTATATTTTTTACACCCGTACCGTTAAAATTGCCGTTTTCATCAAACTCAGTTAGATACCCTCCATGCACTTCATCAACCCCACGCTCAAGCCAAAATGGGATAAGGCAGTCCCTCAAGGTATTAAGTATCTCATCTTTACTGGAGATTATCCCCTCAACAGCCATTGCCCGCCCTCCTTTTATTAAAGTACAACAATAAAAACGGAAAAAGCAAAACGCCCTTTCGTTTCTTTTTCTATTGGTATAATCCTACCACAATTCTAAAAACAAAACAAGATAATTTTAACAAAACATTCCCTTCCCATATTTGACAAAAAGTTGTAATAAGTGTATATTTTTTGTGCAATGTTAATTGCGTTTTATGTGTGATTTTTAACTGTGCCACAAGGCATTGAGGTGTTTATGACGGAAAAGCTTATACGCTTTTTTATTAAGGACGAAAGTATTACTAAGGCAAGGCTAAGCTATGGCAGGCTTACCAGCTTTGCTGGGCTTGCTATTAACCTTAGCCTATTTATAGGTAAAGTTGTGGCGAGCTTTCTTACAAATTCGCTTGCTATACGCGCTGATGCAGTTGATAACCTTACGGATTGTTTTACTAACCTGCTTGCACTCTTCAGCTTCTACGCAAGCGCACGTCCTGCGGATAAAGAGCACCCCTACGGGCATATGCGCCTTGAAATGCTGCTTAGCCTGCTTGTGGGTATGTCTATACTGTATTTAGGCGGAAGCACGCTTTTTGAATCCGTAAAAAAGATACTAAATCCAGAAGCTATTTATTTCCATGTGGCTGCTGTAATAGTTATGTGTCTATCCGTACTGCTTAAAATATGGCTCAAAGGCTTTTACACAAGCATAGCAGAGCGTATAAACAGCGAAATGCTTCGCGCTACCGCCGCAGATTCTATGAGCGATATTATTAGGACTTCTGGGGTGCTTGTATCCCTAATTATATCCCATATATTCAACATAAACTTAGACGGCGTTGTGGGTTTAATAATATCCCTACTTATAATTAAAAACGGCGTTGAAATAATTAAGGACAATGTTTCTATACTGCTTGGGCACGGCGCGCACACGAAAAAAGGCGATGAAATTATGCAGTATATAGTATCCTTCAAAGAGGTTATAGACGCGCATGACCTTATGCTGCACGAATACGGCGGCGAAAACCGCTTCGCAACTGTTGATTTATGCCTTGATGCCACTATGAGCCTTGAACAAGCGCACTTCATTGCAGACCGTGTAGAAAGAAAGGTACAGGATAAGTTCGGCTACCGCCTCATTGCCCATATGGACCCAATACGCATTAACGACCCTCTTTATAATAGGGGAAGAAACAACCTTGAAAAAGTGCTAAGAAAAATAGGCTGCTCATGCGCTTTTCAGGATTTACAATTATTAAAACAAGGTGATGTTATTAGATTCAGCTTTGATTTACTTGTGCCATCTAACGAAATAGAGCATAAAGACGGTTTAGTTGACAGAATTACAGACGAGCTTAAACTAATAGACCCCGCTTACGAACCCATAATACGCCTACAGAGCAGCTTCGCTATTGATTGACAAAACCCTATAAAAAGGTTATCTTTTTAGTAGAAATTATAAGGGAGGAATAGCATGTACAACAACCCCGATAACATGAGTGAAGCAAAGGTAAAAAGCTTTATACTGGTAGTCTTAAGCCTTTTGCTGGTGCTTATTATTGTGCTTATTGTTAGAACCTTTAATGAGCCGGCACCGGTTGCCGCAACGCAGATTCCTCCTTCCATATCTAACCCTGTAAGTTCAATGCAGCAGGGCGGATATTTTCCCGTAGGGGCGCAGATTTCAAGCCCGCCTACGGATGTACCAACCGCAGTTCCAACCGAAACGCCGGAACCCACACCACAGCCCACAGCCACCCCTAAACCCACCGAGATTATGACCCTTAGAAAGGGAGATAATAACGAACAAGTGCGCCAGATGCAGCAGCGCCTTATAGAGTTAGACTATATGCAGCAAGGCAGCGCAGACGGTAAATTCGGAAGCGGCACAAAGGTCGCCGTGCAGGAATTCCAGCGTAATAACGGATTAGCGCCAGATGGCGCCGCGGGCAGGGAAACGCTCACAAAGCTTTTCAGCACAGACGCGAGATAAATATTTGCACATATTAATACTACTTACCTTAGCCTAAATCATCTTTATCTTGCGCGCCTTTTCCGATTTGTCTTTGATTTGTTAAGGCGCTATAGCACCACTATGTTTCCTTCGCCAAGCTTCGCCAAATCAAATAATTCGCTGCAATCTATGCGCTGCTTTAAACTGAGATAAGTATAAAAGGGCTTCCACTCGGTAGCCCTTTTGCTTAACAAACTCATTATTTTCCGTGCCTGCTGTGTCTTCCGTTCCCGTTTTTAATGAAACCGTAGCCTCCCTGAATAGGTGTTATATTATACGCGGTAACAAAGGCGTTGGGGTCCTCTTTCTGTATAAAGCTGCAAATGTCCTTATAGTCCTTCCTGCGCATGGACATATAGAGTATCCATCTCTCGGTGTCATCCATGCCCTTGCCCTCGACTACCGTTACGGCAAAGCCTTTTTCACGTATGCTTTCAGCCAATTCATGACCGCTTTTGCCGGATACTATAGCCTCTACCTTGGTAGTACCTATTGCCAGCTTCTCCTCTATAAGGGAGCCCACATAGTTACCTAACATAAAACCCGCTGCATATAAAACCCCCTTTATAGGGTCGTTCTGAACATCGGTTAATACGCTGGACGCGATAAACACCCACAGCGTTATCTCTACAAAGCTGAGTATTGAGCCAAGCTTCCTCTCCCCACGGTTAATAAGCATTATTCTAAGTGTTGAAAAGCTAACCTCTATAGCCTTTGCAACAAGTATTAGCACATAGGCCCATATGTTCATAAATTACCTCCTAAAATCTAAACTCATATTTTTGAGCCTCATAAAGGCTCACAGATAATATACACAAAGATATAAAATTTGTCAACCATATTTAATATCTTTTTAACACTTTGGTTTCGATACTATCGCCTAACCAACTGAAAATGTGGTATAATATTTAAACTATCTGGAAGGGAGCATGGCATGAAGCTATCGGACATCAAAACACCTGAGGATTTAAAGCGTTTTCCTAGGGAAGAAATACCCGCGCTCGCGCATGAGATAAGGGAGAAAATCACGCAGGTTGTGTCCGAAAACGGAGGTCATCTCGCTGGAAACTTAGGCGTTGTGGAACTTAGCATAGCCCTTCACAGGGTGTTTAATAGCCCTGAGGATAAGATAATATTTGACGTTGGCCACCAATGCTATACGCATAAGCTATTAACTGGTAGACAGTACAATTTTGATACCCTAAGGCAGTACAATGGTATAAGCGGCTTTCCAAAAAGAAGCGAAAGCCCTCACGATGCATACGAAACAGGCCATGCATCTACCGCTCTGTCTGCAGCGCTTGGCTTTGCAAGGGCAAGGGATTTACAAAATGAAGACTATCATGTGGTAGCTGTTGTTGGAGATGGCGCGCTTACAGGCGGCATGTGCTACGAAGCGCTTAACGACGCAGGCAACAATAAAACGCGCCTTATAGTTGTATTAAATGACAACCAGATGAGCATAGAAAGAAATGTAGGCGCTCTCAATAATTACCTAAGCCATCTGCGTACCAGCAAGCCCTACCTTATGGCTAAAAAAGGCGTAAGCCATATGCTTAAAATAATACCGTTTGTAGGAAATTTCCTTTTTAAATCTGTGCAGAGCATTAAAAACCACTTGCGCAATTTGTTTGTTAAGGAGAGCTATTTTACTAGCCTCGGTTTTAAATACCTAGGCCCAATAGACGGGCATGATGAAGCGTTGCTTGAAGATTTGCTTGAGCGCGCAAAACAGTTTGAAGAGCCTGTAATACTGCATATAGTTACTACAAAGGGAGCGGGCTATGCACCTGCGGAAGTCGCGCCTGAGAGAATGCACGGCACTCCCCCATTTTCGCTTGTAGATGGAAAGTGCAAAAATTCATCTACAAGCAAGTCATACTCAAAAGCGCTTGGGGATGAGCTTACAAAGCTTGCTGAAAACAACCCAAAAATAGTAGGCATATCCGCCGCCATGGTAGAATCCACAGGGCTTGAAATACTTAGGCAGGCTCACCCAGATAAGGTATTTGATGTTGGAATAGCTGAAGAACATGCGGCAGTACTTGCCGCGGGCATGGCAAGCGGTGGCTTAAGACCCGTGCTTGCGGTGTACGATACATTTATGCAGCGCGCGCTTGACCAGATAATTATGGATATTGCCCTTCAAAAATTGCCTGTAGTTATGGCGCTTGATAGAAGCGGCATAGGCGGAGAGGACGGTCCCACACATCACGGTGTGTTCGGCACAGCATTATTTAGAAGCATACCGAATTTACTTCTGCTATCCCCCCGCTCAACAAAGGAATTAAAACAAATGCTCACCTTTTCATTTGAGCAGGAAAAACCTGTAATTATACGCTACGCAAAAGCTGAAGGGCATAGGCAATGTGAACTTCCTGAGCCAAGTTTCTCACTTGGAGTATGGGAGAATATAAAACAAGGCAAGGATATATGCATAATAGCCTATGGGCACATAGTAGATGAGGCTCTTGACGCAAGTGAAATATTGTTGAATGAAGGCATACATGCAGGGGTTATAAATGCCTCAAGTATAAAGCCCCTAGATACTTCGCTTTTAAAAAAGCTATCGCTTAAAAACATTCCTTACATAGTAGCGGAGGAAGTGCAGCTTTCAGGCGGGCTTGGAAGCGCCATAGCAGAATACGCAATGCAGGAAGGCTTAAATCCTCCAATAAAAACCATAGCCCTGCCTGATGAATTTATACCCCATGGGGATAGAAAGGCTCTGCTAAAACAGTTTGGGTTAGATGCTAAAAGCATAGCGGATTGCATACTATCCCTAGCTGATGAATTTACAAAAGACCATGCGTGAAAGAGCGGATATTCGCCTTTCAAGGCAGCTCAACATCAGCAGAGAAAAGGCTCAGCGCCATATTATGGCGGGCGATGTATATCTGGACGAGGTACGCATAGATAAATCCTCAGAATTAGTGGAAAGCACGGATATATTAACCCTAAGAAATGAAGAAGAAGCATATGTAAGCCGCGGCGCCTATAAGCTTATTAAGGCACTTGATGCATTTAATATAGATGTACAAGATAAAATTTGCATGGATATAGGCGCGTCCACTGGCGGCTTTACAGATGTGCTGCTTAAAAACGGCGCTAAAAAAGTATATGCCATAGATGTGGGCTATGGACAGCTGGACTGGAAATTAAGGCAGGATAGCAGGGTATGCGTTATGGAAAGAACAAACGCAAGATATTTAAAAGCAGATGATTTCCCAGATAAACCAAGCCTTGCGGTAATGGATGTATCCTTTATATCTATACTGCTTTTGCTGCCTGTAATTGTGGATATTATAGGCGAAGAAGGCGAAATAGTAACGCTTATAAAGCCGCAGTTTGAAGCGGGTAGAGAGCAGGTAGGCAAAAAAGGCGTTGTAAGGGACGAAAAAACACATATAGATGTAATAAAAAATATATGTGAAAACTGCCCTGAAGGCTGGAATGTAAACAAGCTTTCCTATTCTCCAATAACAGGACCCAAGGGAAATATAGAATTTTTAGCGCATATTATATATACCGATGAGCGTGTAGACGATAGCATTATTATAAACACTGTAAAAGCCGCGCATATTGAGCTTTAAAGCATATGTGGTTAAATTGTTCCATACATAGGCAATTAACAAATATTAAATAACCCCCGTATGGGTAAGCAATATCCTTGTACCCATAAGTATTAATATTATACCGCCCGCAAATTCGGCTTTTGAGCAGTATTTTTCACCAAACTTGTTGCCAAGCCAAACGCCAAACGCGGAGAATAAAAATGTAACCGTACCTATAAGTAGTATACTAGGTATTATGTTTACTTTCAAGAATGCAAAGCTGACCCCTACCACGAGCGCGTCTATGCTGTTCGCAATAGAAAGCGGAAGCATGGCTTTTGCTGAAAAACTATCATCTAGCGATTTCGCCTCCTGCTTTGATTCCCTTATCATGCCTATGCCTATAAGCCCAAGCAGTATAAATGCTATCCAGTGGTCTATGCTCTCAATAAAGGACTGAAAACCCGCGCCTAAAAGGTATCCTATAAGCGGCATAACAGCCTGCGCGCCGCCAAACCAAAGCCCTGTAATAATCATGTGCTTTTTTTCTATTTTATTAACAGATAATCCCTTGCATATAGCTATAGCGAAAGCGTCCATTGAAAGCCCTACTGCTATAACCATAAGTTCCCACAGTTCCATATCAACCTCCGAGCCCAAGGTTTAAAAACAAGACATATACGCAGCTATTAGTCCCGCATATTAAGGCTATGACAAGTTGCCATATACACGAAGCTGCGCATACCGCCTCCTACGAAATAAGAATATCAAATAAGTATTGTTTTTTCAATCAAACTAAAATTGGGGTTGTTTCTCAATTTGCGCCACTAGCAAGCCTTAAGGCTATAAAAATGCAGTATTCACATATAAACTATATTTGATACTTCTCTCAAGAATAAACCCGCCAAATCCATACTTTTCAAGAAATTTGGCGGGTTTAAATCCAGAAAAACTAATACAGATTAACTGCTTATCTATAGTCCTTCATATAATCCCCATGGGCTTCTATCATTTCATCAACCATGGCTTTGATTTTGTCTTTGTTAAGTTCTGATGATGTAAGCGGGTCAAGCATGGCAGCCATATATATGTCTTCACGCTTTTTGGACACAGCAGCCTGTATGGTGAGCAACTGAACGTTTATATTCATCCTGTTCATTGCGGCAAGCTGTTCCGGAAGAGAGCCGACATGGCAGGGATGTATACCGCTGCCATTTACAAGGCAGGGCACTTCGACACAGGCGTTCCTAGGCAAGTTGTCTATAAGACCCGTGTTTAATACATTGCCGCCTATTTGTATGGGTTTATTTTCCGTAACGGCTTCCATTATATGGCTAGCATATTCTATTGAGCGGTGGAAATCTTCCTGATTAGAGTGCTTAAGTATTGCCTCTTTTTCTTTTGCCCAGCCTTCTATCTGCGCAACACAGCGCCTTGGATATTCATCAAGCGGTATGTTAAACTTTTCTATGTATTCGGGCGTATCCGTGCGTATAAAGAAGTTGTTATACTCGCTGTTATGCTCGCTGCTTTCAGTGCAATAGTAGCCAAAGTCTTTAATGTATTCAAAGCGAACCATATCTTTATGTTTTTCTTCAGCGTTCTTTTTGGCGGCAAGCTTTCTAATTTCGGGGTATAAATCATTGCCGTACCTATCCTGTATAGACAAAAGCCACGCCATATGGTTTATACCCGCTATAAGCTCCTTATGCCCATCAAGCTTATCTTCCATGCCAACCCCTTCAAGAAGCTCTTTAACACATACCTGTACGCTGTGACAAAGACCTATTGTTTTAACGCCAGTGTAGCGCAGCATATAGCCGGTAAGCATAGCCATGGGGTTTACATAGTTAAGCAGCAGTGCATTAGGGCAGACTTCCATTATATCATCCGCGAAGTCCTGCATAACTGGTATGGTTCTAAGCGCCCTCATTATGCCGCCAATGCCAAGGGTATCCGCAATGGTTTGTCTAAGCCCATATTTTTTAGGGATTTCAAAGTCTATTATGGTGCTGGGGTCATAAAAGCCGACCTGTATCGCGTTTACTACGAAGTCTGCATTGCGCAAGGCATCTTT
Source organism: Christensenellaceae bacterium (assembly GCA_012518615.1). GTDB lineage: Bacteria > Bacillota > Clostridia > Christensenellales > Aristaeellaceae > DTU024. The sequence continues at coordinate 31,823 of JAAYRU010000029.1, forward strand.
TCTATTTTCAACGCCGAGATATGTGCTTATTTTAGACCTGTTTTCATTGAACCGCTCGTTATAACCTTGTAATATTATACAGCTATCCTCAAGACGTCCACTGTCTATATCATATAAGGCAAATTCTGCGTCTTTAAGACATTCTGTATTCATACAGTCCCGCACTATGTTGCGGACAAATATTGTACTGCCCGCCCCCATAAAAGTGATTTTCATTAGTAGAAGTAGCCTCCTAAAATTTTATAATAGTTTATGCTTTTGTACCGGTAAGTGCAATACCTTCTATGAATTGCTTCTGGAATACAAGGTATAGGGCAAGCATCGGCAACATTGCAAGTGTAGCGCCCGCCATAAGTACGGGGAAATTAGTGCCATAACCGGCATTTAATGTACTTAAGCCCGCAGAGAGTGTCATTTTCTCCATTTCCATGTTTACAATTAAAGGCCACATCATATCAGAATAGGCAAATATAGCTGTAAAAATGGCAAGAGCAACAACAGCCGTTTGCGTCAAAGGAAAGAGTATCAATATAAAAGTCTGCCACACATTGCATCCATCCAGATTAGATGCTTCAACAAGCTCATCAGGTAGACCCATATAAAACTGCCTTAGGAAAAATGTGCCAAAAGCACTTACAATACCCGGGAAAAGTAGCGCAAAAAGCGAGTTGAGCATGTTCATTTTAGCAAGCATCCTATACTGGGGTATTATGAAAATCTGCGCAGGTATCATCATCTGTGCTAGTACAACAGTAAAGAGTACTTTTTTAAGCGGGAAATTAAGCTTTGCAAAAGCAAATGCCGCAGTAGATGAAAATGCCACCGCACATATTATTCTAAGCAGAATCAGCAGACCCGTATTAATGTACAGATTTTTAAACGGCAAAAGCTGTAATACATCCTTATAGTTGTCAAAACGATAACTTTCCGGCAGGAAAGTTGGAGGAACCTGCATGGATTCACTAATCGTTTTAAAGGAAGTAAGTATCATCCATATGAATGGAAATATCATTATGAATGAACCAAGTATCAGGAAGAAATAAATGAATACGTGGTTTTTCCTTAATTTATGTGCAATACTGCTCTTTGTCATGTTCGCCCTCCTATGTGTAGTGAACAAGCTTTTTCTCGCCTACAAATTGTAGTACAGTAATTAGCATTATTATGACAAACATCCACGTAGCAATAGCAGCCCCGTACCCTTGGTTGTACTTTTGGAAAGCTTCTATATAGAATTGCACCATAAGCGTTTGAGTGGAGCGGAAAGCAGGGTTGCTCCTATCCACAAGCAGATATATGGTATCAAACTGTTTTAGGGAGTTCATAGTGCGCATAACTGTTACAAAAAATAACACGGGAGAAAGCTGCGGTATTGTTATATAGAAAAACCGTTGCCAAGCGTTTACGCCATCTATATCGGCAGCTTCGTAAAGCGTACTAGGTATGGACTGAAGACCCGCTAAAATCATAACAAGGTCGTAACCCACATTGCTCCATATTCCTATAATAGCAGCGGCTATAAGAGTAACACCGGGAGTGGAAATCCAAACAGGACCTTTTATGCCAAACAAGCCAATAAACTGGTTTAATATACCAAACTCTGAATTGAATATCCATTTCCAGACAAGCGTTACAGCAGCGGGGGCTACAACTATAGGCAAGAAGTATATTCCTCTAAAAAGGCTTTTAAAGCGTATCTTGTTGTTGAGCATTGTAGCAAGTATGAGTGAAATTAATATGCCTATAGGCACTGTATATAGCACATATAAAAAGGTGTTAATGGTAGATTGCCATGTAAGCGAGTCACCGAATAACTTAACATAGTTCTCAAGACCCACAAACTTCATTCCCACAAGACCCTGCTTTTTATATAGGCTTAATACAAGAGTGTCAAATAGAGGATAGATATTTAGTATGGCAAGACCAATAATGGTAGGCATCACAAATAAATATCCCCATGCATATTCCGCTTTGAATTTTCTTTTATTAACGGTGCGTAAATCCATTATTGCCTCCTTTTAAACTACTCAGGCTGGGAAAAGCCCAGCCTGAGTATACTTATTGTTTTTTATTCGGCTTCGACTTCTGTAATGGTTTGATGCATCCTGTCGCAAGCTTCTTCAAGTGTAAATTCACCGGAATAGACTGCTCCTAAGTTTTCATACTCTGTGTTTATCCACAGGCTCTTCCTCTGTGAGAAGGGGAATGGTACACCGTAGCTAATCATTTCAGGATAAGCGCCGATGTTTATGTTGGGGAATTGTGCTACAAAGTATTTTTCAGTTCCAGCATAGGCGGGAATTGCAGCCTTATGTTCTGCTTGAATAATATTCGCTTCTTCGCTGCCACAGAATTTAATGAAATCTTTTACCTGCTCGGGATATTTCGTAGTGGAGGCACCCGCATATCCAAGACCATTGTATATGGAAGCGCGTACTTTACCTTGGGGTAAAACCGCAAGATCAAACTTGTCTTTAATGCCGTCATAGACAGTATAGTCGCTCATCATCCATGTGCCAACATTAAGCATTGCAAGCCTGCCTGCCTTAAACTGGTCATCCGCACTTACATCGGCAAAGCTTTGCGGTGTGGGAGATACTTCGTGTTTTAAGGCAAAATCTATGTAGAATTGCAGCGCTTCTCTTGTTTCGGGCAGATCGTATCCGGATTTACCGTCTTTAAATTCGTAACCTTCATTTTGATAGATGAAGTTAAGGAAACCCGACTGGTCGTGTATGGGCGCACCATAACCGTATATGCCTTTTTCCTTATCGGTAAGTTTCTTTGCGTTTTCAAGCAGTATATCCCATGTCCAAGTATCGTCCGGATAGGCAACGCCTGCATTATCAAATATCTCTTTATTGTATGCTAGGGCAATCGTATCATAATCCTTTGGAACGGCATATTGTGCACCTTCATACTGATACATTGCCGTAATGCCTTCAGGATATGGCGAATAATCGATGTTAAGGTCGGTTAAATCTAACATAGTGCCGGCTTCTGCATACACATAGAACTGATTGGAGTGCATCCAGAACACATCCGGCAATGCACCGCCTGCGGCGGCGGCCTGAAGCTTGGTCCAATACTCGCTCCATGGGGTAACCTGTACATTAACGGTTACATCAGGGTTTTTTTCAGTGTAGGCTGCTGCGATGGCTTCCATACCGGGCTGCTGGTTTTTATCCCAGATGGAAAAGTTAAGGGTGACGCTTTGCGCTGAGACGCTAAAAACAATCGGCATCATCGCAAGGCACAACACGAGACACAAAAATCTCTTCATGAATATTACCTCCATAAATTTATTTGTTAGTATTATACCGTTATCAACCAAAAAATGCAAGCTTATTGAAAAAACCGTGTTTTTTATGTTAATAATTATGCATACGTTCATTTTTCTTGTTGTTGCATACGATTTTGGCATTTGAATTGTCTTTTCAAGTTAATTCATTCATCAATTCCTAGCTTTTCTAGAATTTTTATTCGATAAAACGGATTTTTATCACACTGTTTCTAAAGCACATGAGAACATAGAGCTAATTACTTGAAACTATCCGCCTATTTGTATATAATGGAAAGGAATTAGAATATTCGGGAGGGGTTTTATGGTTAGGGGAATATATAACGGCATTATTGTCACGCCAAAAGGCGAAATTAAGGACAAGATGCTGTATTTTGATGACAAAATACTTGCGATAGAAGACGATGGCTTCATGCAGGTTGAAGAAAAGATAGATGCAGGCGGTAAATATATTATCCCGGGACTTGTGGATATACATATACACGGATACCATGGCGAGGATATATCAGATGGCAGCGAAGAAGGTCTTCGCATAATGGCAAAAGGCATACTGGAAAATGGCGTAAGCTCCTTTTTACCCACTACTATGACTGTGCCTTGGGATGAAATAGTCGCAGCATTTGAGCTTACAAAAAGCATGATGCCGGAAAGCCAAACGCCAAAATTTATTGGCGCTGAGATACTAGGCGTACATGCGGAAGGTCCATATGTAAACCCCAAAAGAAAGGGCGCGCAGGCGGATACCAACATACTCCCGCCCGATGCTTCTCGTATGCTCCCCTATAAGGACATTATAAAGAAAATCACCCTAGCCCCCGAAATGCCGGGCGGCATTGAGTGCATTAAAGAGATTACAGAGAACAGCGATATAAGGGTTTCACTCGGCCATACGGACGCAGGCTATGATACGATTGTAGAAGCGGTAAAGGCGGGAGCTTCGCATATCACCCACCTATTTAACGCTATGACGGGGCTTAACCACAGGGAACCCGGCGTTGTGGGCGCCGCGCTTACAGAGGATGTAGTGTGCGAACTTATAGCCGATTGTTTCCATATACACCCGGGGCTATTCTCGCTTGTGTATAAAGCTAAGAAGGATAAGCTTGTACTTATTACAGACTGCACAAGAGCCGGCGGTCTTGAGGACGGAGAATATACTCTAGGTGGACAACCCATATTTGTAAAGGGCGTTGAATGCCGCCTTGCGGACGGCACCATAGCAGGCAGCGTGCTAAGATTAAACCATGCAGCAAAAAACCTATACGAAAACACCGACATTCCCCTTTATGAGGCTATAAACGCAGCCTCCCTTTACCCCGCAAGAGCCATAGGCCTTGACGGGAATAAAGGCTCGCTCGATATAGGCAAGGATGCCGATATAGCCATTATGGACGCATCCTTCAATATATATAACACCTTCGTTAGAGGTATAGAAAAATTTAGCAAAGGAGCACAGCAATGAAACTAAAATTCACACCCGAACTCGACCCTAAGTTCGCCCCTCTTTCCGTAGCATTCAGGGATTACCAGGAAAAGCTTAAAGGCGCGGAGAAAAAGCAGAAATTCGTATGCGCAATCGAGAGGAGCGGCGGTTTCTCAACCCCGTGGAGCTGCGATATCTTCCCCGATGGCGTAGAGGAAGAGAGCACCATAGCCCTGTTTGACCGTATTATAAAGGGCCTGCTTTGGATGTATGGCGGCTATAAGATTAAGCTTTCCGGCTCTAAAGCTATCTATGAGCATATTAAAAAAGTATACACCCGCGAAGGCGAGCGCGCATTTGACGTAGACCATATGGAAACCGTATACGAACAGCCCTTCGAGGTAGAATACTATGAGGACGCTTCCCTTATAGAAAAGCCCATCGAAAGCGCAAAGAACATAGGCAAACACCTTGACGGCTGCAGGATAGGCTTTGATGCCGGCGGCAGCGATAGGAAGGTAAGCGCGGTTATAGACGGCGAGCCTGTGTACTCAGAAGAAGTAGTATGGCACCCCAAAATCAACTCAGACCCCCAATACCATTATGATGGCATATATGCAGCTATGAAAACAGCCGCCTCCCATATGCCCCGCGTTGATGCCATAGGCGTTAGCAGCGCAGGCAACTATGTAGACAACAAGATAATGGTTGCGTCCCTCTTCCTGCAGGTACCTAGGGATAAGTTCGACAAGCATGTAAAAAACATGTACATAGACATAGCCAAGAAGTTCGGCGATGTGCCGCTTGAAGTTGCCAACGACGGAGACGTTACCGCGCTTGCAGGCGCAATGAATCTGGACAGCGGAAATGTGCTTGGCATAGCAATGGGCACAAGCGAAGCCGGCGGATATGTAGATGAAAACATGCATATTATGGGCTGGTTAAATGAGCTTGCATTCGTGCCGATAGACGCAAACCCCGATGCTATGGTAGACGAATGGTCGGGCGACTATGGCTGCGGCGTTAAGTACTTCTCTCAGGACGGTGTAATTAAGCTCGCGCCCGCTGCAGGTATAGAGCTTGATGAGGCGCTATCCCCCGCTGAAAAGCTTAAGGTAGTGCAGAAACACCTCGCCGAAGGTCATGAAGGCGCGAAGAAGATATTTGAAAGCATAGGAGTATACTTCGGCTATGCAATCGCCTACTATGCGCTGTTCTACGATATTAAACATGTGCTTATCCTTGGCAGGGTTACCTCCGGCGATGGCGGTACGCTAATGCTCAAAAACGCTCAAAAGGTACTTGATAATGAGTTCCCAGAGCTTGCAAAGAAGCTGGAGCTTAACATACCGGACGAGCAGAGCCGCAGGGTAGGTCAGTCAGTTGCAGCTGCAAGCCTACCTGAAATAGTAAAAAAGTAAGCTAATTTTTGTATAAACTACAATGGCATTCCCCCGCTTATATACGGGGGTTTTATTTGCCATGCCTAAGCTTAAATAATCCCAAATTTTTACTTTTTTGTGCATAGTTAGAGTTTTTTTGGTATTATATATCTATTCTATGGTTAGGAGTTTATTGTATTGTCTAAATTTAAACGCGCGCAAAGAATAGCAATAATAAGCCGTATGCTTGTGGAAAACCCAAGCAGCGTTTTTACGCTCTCCAGCTTTTCTAAAAAGTTTGGGGCGGCAAAGTCTACGCTTAGTGAAGATGTCGCTCTTATTGCGGACGCATTCGAGAAGGAAGGCATAGGCAGAGTTATTACAAAACAGGGCGTGCTTGGCGGGGTATATTATTGCCCGCATTTTTCTGTTGATAGGGCATATGAAGAGGTAAATAATGTAAGTCGCATGTTAAATGACCCAAGGCGCATACTGCCCGGCGGCTTTCTATACTGGTCTGATATACTTTCAACGCCAAATATTGTAAATACGCTCGCTTCAATAATAGCTATGGAATATTTAAATTCCGAGGCTGATTTTGTGCTCACAATGGAAACAAAGGGCATACCCTTTGCATTTGCTGTTGCCCACCTGCTTGGAGTGCCTCTGCTTGTTGCAAGACGCACTAGCAAAGTATACGAGGGAAGCTCTGTAAGCATAAACTATTTTTCGGGAAAAGGCAGTTTAGAGGCTATGTCGCTCCCTAAGCGCGCAGCAAAGGCAGGTGAAAAGGCGCTTATTATAGATGATTTTATAAGCGATGGCGGCACAGCCCTTGGTATGTGCACACTTATGAAGGAATTTAATGTGCATATAGCCGGCATGGCATTTATGCTGTCTGAAGAGCCTCGCAAGGCGCGGCATGTATCGGGCGATATTTCTCTTATGACGCTAAGCCGCTCCAGCGAAGCGCCTCCATATGTGCAGCCCGCCCAGTGGCTTAAGGAGCGCAGGAGCAAAGAATGAAAGTAATAATAGGCCTTGGAAACCCGGGCATAAACTATGTATACACCCGCCATAATGTGGGCTTTAGAACGGTAGATAGAATAGCAGAAAAATGCGGCTCTAAAAGGGAGAGGAATACTCTTTCATCTATATTAATAGACACCGAATATAAGGGCGAAAGGTTTATACTTGCAAAGCCCCAAACATATATGAATTTAAGCGGCAGAGCCGTTCGAGAGATTATGCATTGGTATAAGCTTAAAGCTGAAGATATTTTAATAATATCCGACGATATTGATTTGCCCCTTGGCAAAATACGCCTTCGCCCTCACGGCGGTGCTGGCACGCATAACGGGCTTCGCAGCATAATAGCTGAAACATCTACGGATAAATTCCCAAGGGTTAGGATAGGTATAGGCAGTCCGCCTGAACAAATGGAGCTTGCTTCTTGGGTGCTTTCTAAATTTACAGATGAGGATATGGATATTATAAACCCCGCAATAGATAGGGCTGCAAACGCGGCGCTTGAATTTGTTCTATACGATATAGAGCGGGCTATGAACCTGTACAATTCAAATAAATGAGCAGTATTTTTGAGCCGCTTTTTGAAAGTGTAGACTTTAAAAATATAGTAGATAGCATAGGCAGCTGCATTGCCCTTTACGATATGCCTGAAAGCATGAGGGTGTTTGTTGCAAGCGCAATATCCCAATATACGGGCAGACAACTTATATATATTGCGCCTAGCGCTAAGGCTGCTGAGCGTATTTCACATAACGCCTCATCATTACTGGGTGGCGCGGCAGGGCATATTACATACCAAGATATTCAGTTCGTTCAGGGCACATACAGCAAGGAGAGAACCCTTCAAAACAGAAGGGTACTAAGCGATGTAATAAAAGGCGATATTAAAATGCTATGCCTGTCGCCGGAATGCCTTATGCAGCGCTTTCCCCTGCCTGATTTTACCAATATCATAATAAATATAGGCGATATATATGAGCCGCAGGAATTAATAAAAACGCTTGTAAACCTAGGCTATGAGCGGGTATCCATGGTAGAAGGCAAGGGGCAGTGCGCGCTTAGGGGAGATATACTAGATATATTCCCTCCGCTAGATGATATCCCATACAGAATAGAGTTTTTCGACACCGAGATAGACAGCATACGCCCCTTTGACACGCTTAGCCAAAGGAGCGAAAGCGGGATTAATAGCATAGAAATATCCCCCGCGCCCTTTTATATTATTGAAGAAAGCAAAAGGGAATATGCGGCAGAAAACATAATTAACCTTATAGAAAACGACAGCGAAAATGCGGAAACAGCATCAGGAGCGGCTCCACTTAGCAATATAGGCAGGATGGAGCTTGATATGCAGCGCCTTAAAGCCACCGGCTTTTTCCCAAGCATACATCTATGGTACCCGCTTATTGAAGAAACGCTACCCATAGAAAGCTATATAAAAAACGCCATAATAGTTATAGATACTCCAAACAGCGTGTTCAGCCGTATAGAGAGGGAACATGCTGCCTTTTTAGATTCACTAAAACAGGCTGTTCTTCGCGGCGATGCTATAAAAAAGCAGGCGGAACTTTGCTACACGGTAGACGAAATAAAGCAAAGGCTTTTAACAGCTAAGCCTATAATAATGCAGGATATGCTGCTTGCGCTTTCAGGCTTTGTGCCTGAAAAGCTGTTTAAGCTGAGCGCAAAATCCACAAATGAAATGTACAGGGGCAATTTTGCCGAGCTTTCAAAGGGCATAAAAGAATATATAGGGAACGGCTATGCGGTAGGCATAGCAACGCAGAGCGAAAACAGGGCAAAGCGCATACAGAGTGCGCTATCGCTTGAAGGCTTTGCTATGCCTGATTTTACCCCTGACGATTACTCGCTCACGCACGGCAAGGCTGTTTTTATACCCATATCTTACTATGAGGGTTTTGTATCTAACAGCGCAAAAATCGCAATAATAACTCAGAGTGATTTATACGGCAGCACGCAGAGAAAGCGAGTATCCTCCTCCAAATCCCGTCCAATAGAAGCTTTTATTGAGCTTAACAAGGGGGATTATGTCGTTCACGAAATGCACGGCATAGGCGTGTACGAGGGCACTGTAAGGCTGCAAAGCGAGGGCACATGGAGGGATTATCTATACATACGCTACCAAGGCTCAGACAAGCTGTATATACCCGTTGACCAGTTCGACAGGGTACAAAAATATATAGGCAGCGAGGGCTATGAACCTAAGCTAGATTCGCTAAACAGCACATCTTGGCAAAAGCAGAAGGCGAAGGTAAAATCCTCGCTTAAAAAGCTTGCGTTTAACCTAGTTGAGCTTTACGCGCAGAGGGAAGCCACCCCAGGCTTCGCGTTTGAGCCCTCCCCTGCTTGGGAGGAAGAATTTAACGATAATTTTGAATTTGAACTTACCCCCGACCAGCAAAGCGCAATAGATGAAGTACTATCCGATATGGAAAAACCTAAGAACATGGATAGGCTGCTGCTTGGCGATGTTGGCTTTGGAAAGACAGAGGTTGCTATGCGTGCTGCTTTTAGAGCAGTAATTAACGGCAAGCAGGTTGCCCTGCTTGCCCCAACCACCATACTTGTTGAGCAACATTACCACAGCTTTATAAGGCGCTTTAGGGGTTTTCCTGTTAAAATAGCAAAGTTAAGCCGCTTTCAAAGCCCTGCACAAAACAAAAATACTCTAGCCGCTCTTTACAGGGGGGAAATAGACATAGTAATAGGCACTCACAGGCTGCTTTCAAAGGATGTAATGTTCAAAAACCTAGGGCTACTTATAGTAGATGAGGAGCAGCGCTTTGGCGTTGGGCATAAAGAGAGCATAAAAAATATTAAGAAAACGGTAGATGTGCTGACGCTATCCGCAACTCCCATACCAAGAACGCTGCATATGAGCATGGTGGGGATTCGGGATATGAGTATTATAGAAACTCCCCCGGAGGAAAGACAGCCCGTGCAAAGCTATGTGGTATCATCAAGCGCGGCGCTTATAAGGGATGTAATACTAAGGGAGCTAGGGCGCGGCGGTCAGGTATATTTCCTATACAACAGGGTACAGCGCATGGAGGATTTTTCCGCAAGGTTAAGGCGTCTTGTGCCGGAAGCAAAAATCGCAATCGCTCACGGGCAGCTTAGGAGCAATGCGCTTGAAGATATAATGATGGATTTTTCCATGGGCAGGTATGATGTGTTGCTCTGCTCCACAATAATAGAAAACGGGCTTGATATACCCAATGTAAATACGCTTATAGTATATGATGCGGATAGATTTGGCTTAGGGCAATTATACCAGCTTCGGGGCAGGGTAGGCAGGTCTGCAAGGAAGGCATACGCATATTTCCTAGTGCGCCCGGATAAGGCGCTGTCTGAAGTAGCGGAAAAAAGGCTCTCCGCAATAAAACAGTTTACCGAATTTGGCGCGGGCTTCCGCATAGCCATGAGGGATATACAGATACGCGGCGCGGGCAATATATTTGGACCTGAGCAGTCCGGCCAAATGAGCGCAATAGGCTATGATATGTACTGCAAAATGCTAGAGCGCGCTGTGCTTTCAGCTCAGGGCAAACTTGTAGAAGATACAGAAAGAGATACAAGGGTGGATATGAATATAAACGCCTATCTGCCTGAAAGCTATGTAGAAGGTCAAGCGCAGAGGATAGAAATATATAAGCGCATATCTTGGATAAAAAATAACTATGACAAACAGGAATTAATAGCCCTGCTAATAGACCGCTTCGGTGAGCCGCCAGAAGAAGTAATAGCGCTTATAAACATTGCGCTACTCCGCTCACTTGCAAGCAACATAGGCAGCGACCTTGTTATGTATAAGGACGGCATACTAACTCTAAGGCTTAACCCGGATTATATAAAAGACCCCGAAATGCTTTTATATATATTAAAAGATGAAAGCAGTATAAGGCTTACATCAGGCAAAACCACAAGGCTGCTTATAAAAGCGGGTAAAGACGCGGAAGAAGCTCTAAAACTCGGCATAGAAACGCTTGAAAGGCTTAATAACAAGCTTAGTATGGCACAAATTGACAATAAGCGTGGATAACATTATCATATCCTAAAAGGAGGAATAATTATGTTTGATAGACCTAAGTTTACAATCACAATGCAAAACGGGGATATAATAAAGGGAGAACTGTACCCCGAAGTTGCGCCCGAAAGCGTGGGCAATTTTATAGAACTTGCCAATTACGGCTTTTATGACGGACTTTCCTTCCACAGGGTAATACCCGACTTTATGATACAGGGCGGCTGCCCCAATGGCAACGGAACAGGCGGTCCCGGCTACTGCATTAAGGGTGAATTTAACGCAAACGGATTTGAAAACCCCTTAAAACATGAATACGGGGTACTTAGCATGGCAAGGAGTATGGCGAATGACTCCGCCGGCTCACAATTCTTTATAATGACATCTACATCCCCCCACCTTGACGGCAATTACGCGGCATTCGGCAAGGTGTTTGAAAACTTGGAAGCGGTAGAAAAAATAGTAAATGTAAAGCGCGATAAGAATGATATGCCTATAGAGCGGCAGGAGATTGAATCCATTCGCGTTGAAACATATGAAAAATACCCCTTCAGAAAGCTTAAAGCATATGGATAAGAATACTTACACCGTAACGCTTGCGGGGCGCAGGTTTACGCTTTCCTCCTCTGAAGATAGCGAGCATATATCCCGCATAGTAAATATAACGGAAGAAAACATCTCAAACATAATGTCGCTCGATAGACGAATAAGCTTTGAAACCGCAGTTACCGTTACCGCGCTACGCTTTGCGGAAGAGATAATACGCCTTGAGGAAGATAATACCCGCTTAAGACGCTCACTTGATGAAGCTAATCAGGATAAAACAAGCCTTAAAAAATGAACGATAGAGCCATACGCATATTAGAATTTGATAAAATACGAAATATGCTGTCTGAATATGCTATAAGCGATATGGGCAGGGATAAATGCCTTGCGCTAAAACCTGACAAAAATAAAAATACAATAGAAAATTCCCAGCAGGAAACGCAGGAAGCTGTTTATGTGCTGCGCTTTAAGGGAAGGTCTCCCGTAAACAGTTTCCAAAATGTAAAGCCGCACCTATCAAGGGCAGAAAAAGGCGCTACGCTTAGTATAAGAGCGCTTATGGAAATATCCACCTGTCTTGGCGTTTCAAGGAAGGTAAGGGCGCAGCTTGTACAGGAAGATGAGTTTACGCCTAGTCTTCGTAAAATAGCTTCTGGGCTATATATGCTTAAAGAGCTTGAAAACGAAATAAATGAATGCATAATTAGCGAAGACAGCATCGCGGATAACGCAAGCCCCGAGCTTATGAATATAAGGCGGCAGATACGCCACTGCAACGAGCGCATACAAAATAGGCTTAACAACATGGTAAACAGCAATATGAACTACCTGCAAGAGCCTATAATCACCCTTAGAAACGGCAGGTACTGCCTGCCCGTAAAGCTTGAAAGCAGGCGAAATGTGCCCGGCATAGTGCATGACCAATCTTCAAGCGGCGCAACGCTTTTTATAGAGCCTTTGGCGCTTGTTGAGATGGGCAATGAGCTTAAGCAGCTTAACATACAGGAGCAGCAGGAGATAGAGCGTATACTTTCGTACCTATCCGCAATGTGCGCGGATAACGAATACGAAATTTCCGCAAATGTAGACATACTATGCCATATAGATTTCGTTTTTTCAAAGGCTCAGCTTGCTCTATCTATGGAAGGTATACGCCCAAACATTAGGGATGATAAAAGCCTTAACCTAATTAAAGCTCGCCACCCGCTGCTTCCAAAAGAAAGCGTAGTACCCTGCGATATATGGCTAGGGGATAGCTTTACCACGCTTGTAATTACAGGCCCCAACACAGGCGGCAAAACTGTAACACTTAAAACTGTTGGGCTAATAAGCATGATGGCGCAGGCAGGGCTTCATATACCGGCAAATGCCGGCACACAGCTTGCTGTATTTGATGAAATTTATGCGGATATTGGAGATGAGCAGAGCATAGAGCAATCCCTATCCACATTTTCATCGCATATGAGCAATATTGTAAAAATACTTGAAACCGCAAACGAAAACAGCCTTGTGTTATTTGACGAACTTGGCGCGGGGACTGACCCTACGGAAGGCTCAGCGCTGGCTAGAGCGATACTTGGCTATTTAACAGACAGGAAAATACTTACCATAGCCACCACACACTATAGCGAGCTTAAAGCCTATGCCCTGTCCACAGAAGGCGTTGAAAACGCAAGCGTGGAGTTTGATGTTGAATCCCTACGCCCTACATACAGGCTATCGGTAGGCATACCGGGTAAGTCTAACGCATTTGAGATATCCGAAAGGCTTGGGCTGCCAAAGCGTTTTATAGAAAGCGCAAGGCAGTATTTGAGCAGCGAGGAGCTGCGCTTTGAAGATGTAATAGCAAGCGCTGAGCACCACAGGCAGATTGCCCGCAGGGAAAAGGAAAAGGCAGAGCAGATGTACAGCGATGCCCTTGAAATTAAGCGCAAAAGCGAAGAAATGTACAGTAAAGCCGAGGATAAATACGAGCAGGCTATAAAAAGCGCAAAGAGCGAAGCTAAAAAACTTCTCGATAAAACTAAGCGCGAGAGCGCAAGCATAATAGAGGAGCTCAAGCGCCTTCAAAAGGAAAGTAAAATCCCCTGGCATGAGATAAATAAGCAGGCGGATAGGCTTGGCGAAATTAATTCTCTTTTTGATGCGCCAAAAAAGCTTGATAATAATCAGCCCCTATCTCCAGAAGAAATAGAGATAGGCGATACAGTAAAGCTGAACAGCACAGGCACTCAGGCGACAGTGCTTAGTCTCCCCGATAAATCAGGAAGGCTTTCTGTGCAAGCAGGGCAAATAAAGCTTGATGTAAGCATAGATATGCTAAGCCAAAGCCAAGTAAGCGCAAAAAAGCAGAGGAGCTTTGTATCTAAAAGCACTGTAAATAAAGCCGTTTCCCTATCCTGCGATGTAAGGGGGCTTAACCTTGAGGAAGCGATTCTCGAAACCGACAGGTACCTAGATAATGCCACTATGAACGGGCTTAAGGAAGTTTCCATAATACACGGCAAGGGAAGCGGAATACTTAGAAAAGGCATACAGGAACACCTAAAGAAACACAAACAGGTTGAGGAATATCGCCTTGGCAGGTTCGGAGAGGGCGAGGACGGCGTTACAGTGGTAAAGCTGCGCTAGGAGGGAAAAGATGTCAAACAAACAACATGTAATGGTAGTTGACGACGATAGGCATATCGCCCAGCTTATACGCCTATACCTAGAAAAAGAGGGCTATGAAGTAAGCACATATGAAAGGGGCGATGAGGCAGTTGAGGCTTTCAAAAGAAACCCGCCATCGCTCATACTGCTTGATATTATGCTCCCCGGCATGGACGGCTGGCAGGTATGCCGCAATATAAGGCAAATAAGCAGCATACCTATAATAATGCTATCCGCCAAGGACGAAACCTTTGATAAGGTACTGGGGCTTGAGCTTGGAGCGGACGACTATATTACTAAACCCTTTGATTCTAAAGAGCTTGTCGCACGTATAAAGGCGGTATTAAGGCGCGGCGGCACACCCGAAGCGGAGGAAAAAACAGTGTCCTTCCCCGGGCTTTCTATAAGCCTTGATAAATATGAAGTTATATATAAAGGTAAAACAATAGAAATGCCACCAAAGGAGCTGGAGCTGCTTTATTTTTTAGCCTCTCACCCAAACAGGGTATTTACGAGGGAACAGCTGCTAGAAAAGGTTTGGGGCTTTGAATTTTTTGGCGACAGCAGGACTGTAGATGTACATGTAAAGCGCATAAGGGAAAAGATTCCCGGAAGCGAGGAACTTGGCTGGCACATTAAAACCGTGTGGAGCGTCGGCTATAAATTTGAGGCGCAGTAGTATGAAAAACCGCACTACATTTTCGAGATTAATGCTTGGAAATGTGATTATTATCATGCTATGCCTAGTGCTCATGTTTACCATAACATATTTTTCAGTTAGGGATGAGCAGATAAAAAGCCGCATGGAAACGCTTAAAATACACGCCTATGACATAGCGCGCCTTACAAAAAGCGTATCTGTATGGCCTGAGAGCGTGTCGCTTACTTCTTCATCAAGGCAATTTTTACACGATAAACTATATATGCTGTATGAAGAGTATGACGCCTATTGCCTTGTAGTAAACAGGAGCGGGCGGGTAGTTAGCTTCTTTTTATCCATACTTGAGGAGCATAGCGAGCTTAAGGCAAATTTTGATGCGGATAATATTATAAATACACTTCAAAATGTGCTTAAAGGTGATGAGATAACAGTACAGAATAACACCAAAGACGGCCCCATGTTTACCCTTGCCATACCAATGCTAAGCGGAAATAGTATTATAGGCGCTGTATATATACAAACAGCTGCGCAGAATGTAAAACAGGCGTATGCTAACATCAGCATAATAATAGCAATAAGCGGGCTTGTTATATTCGCGCTCGCGGCGCTTATAAGCCTTTATTTCCATAAACAGCTAACAGCCCCGCTTGCGGACATGGCTAAAGCCGCAAGCGATTTAAGCCTTGGCAATTTCGCTACAAGGGTTTATGGCAGGGGCACAAAAGAAATGATTGAACTTTCCAATGCGTTTAACATAATGAGCCAAAAGCTTGAGGAAAACGAAACCGTAAGGCGGGATTTTATAGCCAATGTTTCGCACGAATTAAGCTCCCCACTCACATCCATACGGGGATTTATACAGGGAATACTAGACGGCACTATTGAGGATGACAAAGCTGCGCAGTACTTACAGATAGCGCTTGATGAAACAGACAGGCTTTCAAAGCTTGTGTCTTCGCTGCTTAAACTAAGCCGAATGCAAAGCGATGAACAGCTTAATATTAGCAGCTTTGACATACATGAAATGATACGCCTTGTAGTTATAACCAATATGAACAAGCTTGAGAATAAAAAGCAGGAGATAATACTAAATTTCGATGAAACTCCCCTTTATATACAGGCGGATAAGGATAAAATAGAGCAGGTGCTTATAAACCTTGTAGATAACGCAATAAAATACACGCCTGAAAACGGGCATATATCCATACTCACTAAAAATACCAATGACAATAGAATTACAGTAACAGTAAAGGATAACGGCATAGGCATATTAGATGAAGATATTCCCTATGTGTTTGATAGGTTCTACATGGCGGAAAAGGCGCATACTTCCGGCAAGGGTACCGGCCTTGGGCTTGCAATATGCAAAACTATAATAGAAAAACACGGCGAAAAGATATGGCTTGAAAGCAGCGATAATGGCACAGCTTTTAGCTTCACCATAAAAAAGCGGAGAAACAATAATGCGGATAGATGCACATGCTAAAATAAACTGGCACTTAAGCGTACTATATAAGCGAGAGGACGGCTATCACGAGCTTGATATGCTAATGCAGCAGATAAAGCTAAGCGACAGCGTATATTTGCAGAAAAGCGATGATATTTCCCTATCCCTTGCCCGCTCATACAGGATACCCTCTTCGGATAAGAACATAGCATACAAGGCAGCTGAAGCTCTTAAAGAATATTCTGGCTATAGTAAAGGCGCAAAAATTACACTTGAAAAAAGAATACCAGTTGGCGCGGGGCTTGCTGGCGGCAGCTCAAACGCAGCGGCAGTGCTGCTCGGCTTAAATAAATTATGGGAGCTTAACTTAGATTACAATACCCTAGCTAAAATAGGGCTTAAACTAGGCGCTGATGTACCGTACTGCCTGCATGGCGGCTTTGTAAGGGCTAGAGGCATAGGCGAAAAAATAAGCCCTATACTGATAGATGTCCAGTACTGGCTTGTAATAATAAAGCCCTCAAGGGGTTTGAGCACTAAAAATGTGTTCACAAACTTTGTTATTAAGGAAGATAAAAACGGCTCTATAGAAAACACTGCATTAGCGCTTAAAAATAGGGATTTTGCCCTACTATCAAGTAGCGCAACAAACGATTTGCAGGAAGTATGCGAAAGCATGAATAATGAAATAAGCTCCGCCATTGTCGCCCTTAAAAAAGCGGGATCCCGCCATGCTATTATGACTGGCGCGGGTTCCGCAGTGTATGGTGTATTTAGAAATTACAAGGAAGCTGAAAGGGCATATAAAAATTTACAGAAAGTTTACAGGTTTTGCTACCTAAGCTATACGCTTGTGTAGTTATTTTCTAATCATCTCCTGAACTGCTGTTAGATGCGTAAGCAGCGCGTCCCTCGCTTCAAGCGTAGAAGATGTGCCCGTTTGCAACAATCTTTCATAGTAAGTTATATCATCAAACAATATTTGCATAGCATCACTTGGTACGAATGCATCCCCGCCTAGGGCGGTGTTCATTGCGTTGAGCCTTTCTATTAGGTATACATTCTGCCTTACTATAGACAGCTTAGAAGCCGAATCCGACTGTACGCCAGAACTTAGGCGGCTCACTCCATCAAGCGCATCTACAACGGCGTTTAGCACCTGCCGCTCAAACTGAATATTAACCTGATTTCTGTATGAAATAGCGCTTGCTAATAGTATGCTAAGCACTATTACAGCTACTATCAATACCGCAACAAGTATATTGAAAACATTACGCCTGCCTATATTGCCTGCATTAAATGACACATTGCGTTTCATTCCGGGTCGTCTATACATAATACCTCCTGAAGTACTCTATATGCCGAAGCATAACATATTTGTTCTAAAAGGTAAATAAAAACACCGGCATATGCCGGTGTGAAGAGCTCTATATAAATCAGGGCTTCTTTTCTTCTGCAGGGGCTTTTTCTTCGGTTTCTTCAGCTTTTTCGTCAGCTTTTTCTTCTACCTTTTCTTCGGCTTTTTCATCAGCCTTCTCCTCTGCAGGAGCTTCGGTTACTTTGGGCGCATCCGTGGCTTTAGGAGCTTCTTCCTTTTTGCAGCCTGTGGCGGCAAAAGCCATGATAACGACCATCAGTAAAATACCGATCCTCTTTAACATCTGATACACCTCTCATTCTTCTTGTACTGCCAGTATACCGGCACATGCCAGTATACTGGTTTATATGTTCATTGTCAAACAATGAAAGTCCTATAAAGTGTTGAAAATACTATTAGTTTGCCTGTGTTTCGGCGCCGGGTCCCATTTGCTCTAGCATTTGGTTGATAGCTCCCGCTTCGTCCGGGAATGCCTTTGAAAGGTTCTCAAGCAGCACGGGTGCATTGCCCATTACTGCGTTCATCAGGGGCGCCATCTCCTCTTCGCTTGCATTAGGATTGAATACTAGCTTCTCGCCTTCGCCAAGGGGTTCAACCGCTTTATCGGTTTCTACGGTTTTGCCAGTTAGGGTTAGCATGGGCTCGGGGCTGAAAAGCGAAACGCTTATTGTGGCTACGCCTTCATATGCGCCTGTTAGGTTCTCTTCGGATTCCACGCTGAAGCCTATGGGCATTCCACCGGCAAACACATTAAGCTTAAGGGCTGCATTCGCCTTGTTTGCGCCTTCATCTTCCTTAGCAACTAGATCTGCCTGTACATATGTGCTTGAGTAGTCCTTGCCTGCAAGTATGTCTTCCTTAAGCTGCGCCCAATCAGTAGCTTCCGGAGCTTCTTCGCTTTCCGCTGCATAACCGTTCTTCATAATCATATATAGACTTAATTCAACCGCATCATCGCCCACTTCGGATACGAATACATTTACATAACCTACGCCACCGGGCAGCTCTACGCTTACATTGAAGTCATCATCATTTACAAGTACTTCTACTTCCGCTATGTCTTGGGGCTCTGCTGCAAGCATATTTGCGCTTGCGCCTTCAATCATGGCTATAAGTTCGTCCGCATTCTTGGGAGTGGCTTTCTCAATTGTAACGCCTGTGGGTGCAGTGCCTTCGGGCATTTCTTTTTCTACGCTATCTGCCATTTGCGCACTAGAAGCCAGCGCTGTGTCAAATAGGTTTTTGAGGGCTTCGTTTGCTTTAATCTGCTCTGAGAACACATTCATGCCCTTGGCTACAAGGTGGGTATTCAGATTAAACTTATAGCTCTCTTTGAAAGTCTTGCCTTCTTTTGCAAATTCGCCTTCGCTCTTTTCTGCTACGGGTACGATTTCGGTTTCGAAGTAGTTTTCAAACGCTTTCTCGAAATCTTCGTCCAAGGCTTCAAGTGCGCTAAGGTCAATATCGCTTGCGCCAGGTGCAGCGGGGAGACTGAGCAATATGCCCGGGAACATGTCTGATGAAAGCGTGCTTTCGCCAGTTGCCGCGTCTACTTTACCGGCGAATTTGAACAGCGGAGCAATTGCGCTGCCTACGGTACCGGATATGTTTTCCTTGTCAGAAACATATACTATCTGCAGCTTGTTTAGTATGGATAGCAGAGTATCCGCGGTAGCCATGTTAGCTTCCATACCCTCGGGGGTATCTGAGCCTGGCATGGTTGATACCAGCATACCGGCTAGCATGTCCTTGTTTACGCTTAGAGTAATTGTGCTTTCTAAGCGTTTGCCTTCCTCTAGAAGGGCTGCAACTCTGCTCTGATAGTCATCACCGGCTGATACCGCAAACACGGGCAGCATCATGATAAGGCTTAGTAGCAATGCAATAAGTCTTTTCGTTTTCATTGGTTCTCCTCCATTTCTTTTGGTTCGATTTATTATAGCATAATACTTTATAAAATACGATTAGAATTAGATTAAATTCATGAATTTTATGTAAAATCTACATAAAATCCGTGTGAAGTCGGTATATATTAAGGATTAGGGGACTGAGCAGGCATATTGCGTATGGTAAGGGCTGCAAGCATAGCCATTACATTTGCCTGTACCCCTTCTATCAATTTTTTGATGTCCTCTTCACTCATATGCTCTATGCGTATAAAATCGCCCTCGTCAACTTGGGGTATAGACCATGGCGGAGTGGAAGCGCCTTCTATCTCTGCGGATACCGCTTTATCGTCTCCCTCTTTTTTCCATGAAATATTGCCCTTTATATCCGTTGCGCTCCTTGGGTTAGAGCCTGACGAAAGCGACAAATCGCACTCTATTATGTGGGCTTCTTTACCATTGGGAGTAAGAGTAAGCTTGGCTGAATAATCCTGCTTATATCTATCCGCAGTTTTATCGTGCTCAGGCTCTCCATCAACAATATATAGGTTGAAAGCTATGCTTTCGCCTTCAACACCGCTTAGATATTCCCCAACAAAGCTGGTGTCGCCGCTTTCCAGCTTTTCAGATGAATATTTAAGCGATTTATTAGTGCCATCAACATATAGTAGGTCTATTGCAGTATTACCCTTACCTTCGTTTACGCTGAAAAAGTAGCTGAACTTGCTTATATCCTTTGCTCCTCCCATGGGGAATTCGAGCTTATCGTACACAAGCACGCCTTCGCTTGTAAACCTGCGGTTTACCTTTACATCGCCTTCAAGCACCAAGGCATCTATGGCGCTTTCAAATGCGGGCAGCATTTCGGGGTTAAGGTACACATGCTGTTCCCTTATGGTAGCCTTTTCTTTAAGCAGGGTTAGCAGCTGTTCGTCCGCAAAAAACTTTGTAATAAGCTCTTTCATGCCCGCCTTTATAGCGCTTGCGGGTATATTTATTTCGGTAAGCGTATATGTTACCCCACCCTCAGTTTCCGAAGAGAGTTTAGAATGCCGCTGTATTAGGTTCGCAACATCATTCTGATATGGCATGGCAAGCTGCCCAAGGCGGGTTTTCCACTCGTTATCCGCTGAATATATGCTGAATATAAGCCTGCCTATTTCAGGCCAATCGCCAGATGCGCCAAATAGTGCAGCCTCCCCGCTTGCGGATACATAGCCTTCCTTGCCAAGAAGGGGAGTTTTTATCATCTCAAGTATACCGTCAGTTCTGTATATAAGGCTGGTCAGCACTGCGCTCTCCTGCTTTAGGTTAAGCTTAAACTCCTCCCTGCCCTTCTGCGCGCCAATGGCAGCTTTGAGGTAATTTATTTCAAGCTCCGTACCTTTTGTAAGGGCTGACACAAGCGTTGCCATCTGCTCTTCAAGCCCTGTTTCGGGTAAGCTGTTTTCCGGTGAAAACTTGAAATTAAGCCTAAGCCCGGAACCGTTGCTAAGCTGCTTTGACAGCTTCCAGTCGAGTGTATCCTGCCTTTCATCCACTGTTGCCGTTGCAAGCGCAGAGCATGTAAACATGCATAGCGCAAGCAAAATTGTAAGCATTTTTTTCATAATTATACCTCCATTCAGTAGGATTATATTCTATATCAAACGAGCATGCCTTGTTATTTCGTGAAGCACTATATTTCTAACTTCCTCAGGCACATCGTTTATAAGCCTGTATAGCTTTTGAGAGTTGTTGTAGGACAGCATATCCCTTTCAATAGATAGCTGCTTATCGCTTAGGCTTTCTATATCCACTATGCGTAAGCCCTTATTAAAGGGTATTTTTTCACCATCAGCTATTGTAAACAGCATATCAAGCTTTCTTTTATCGTACTCCTTTATAAAAGATAGTGTGCCCCTATATGCGCTATCAAGCTTGGGGCGCAGCGTATAGCGCATTTGAGGCTCCTTGCCGAATTTAAGCTTTATATCTATCTTGCCTGATACGCCTTCGCCTGTGTTTAGAGATATATCATAGCTGCCGCTTGAGGTTTCTCCCTCTAAATTGCGCTTAAAATTGCCGTCCATTGCAAGCTTACCGCCCTTATCGCTGCCCGCAATATTTATATCAAGCGCATTTCTACCCTTCGCGGCGGGCAGGGCAATCTTAGCATACAAGCCTTCAGCGTTTTTGGCAAATAATATAGAGGCTTTTCTTGTATCCGCTCCATATATATTTATATCCCCATTAAAGCGCCAAGCTATGGGCCGCATATCGCTATCCAGCATTTGAATTAGCTTAACATTGCCTCCGAATGTAATTTGGCTTAAGAACACACTTGTTTTCTGCACGAAATCGGCTTCAGCTCCATTATCCCGCAAAAGCTGCGCATAGTATGCTATGCATTCATGCCATATAGAGCCAAGCTCCATGGCGCTTATATTATATTCCTCAGTATATGCGGGTTTTCCTACTTTTTTAATTTCGCTGCCGCCTTTTTTTGTTTCCTTATAGCCGCCTAGCCTTGCGCATATATTTTCAAATGTTGGCGCTAGCGCATTATACGCCGCATAATACTGCCTTGCGTTATATATCGGGGCATCTTTAGCTAAAAGTTTGTAAAAAGCGCTTTCATTCCCCTCGTACCATGTATTATCATCAAGCTGAAAGCCTTCAGAGGTTTTATATATAGAAAGCATAGGCTCATCTTTATAAACGAACTTCGCCAAAGACATTTCATCGCTTATATCAAGCATAAGCCTGCTGTTTGAAAGCCACTGTTTTATGCTATCAAGGCTTGCGCCTGAAAACATATCCCAGCTGTTAATTTCCGCGCTTACAACAAGGCTTACATCGCCCTCTGCGCATACGCCTGTTATAAGCGATAACAATATAATAAAAATAATTAAAAGCTTTTTCATACTACCTCCTATATGATATAACGAAACAAAATAGCAAATACTTGCATTAGCCGTGAAAAGCATCGTAAAGCGCGCGAGCGGCAGGCTCATTCATGCCCTTAACTGAAAGCAGCTCCTCCATACTGGCGTTTTTTATGGCTTCCATATTGCGGAATTTCGCCAGCAGCGCGCGCCTTCTTGCAGGTCCTATACCGGGTATTTCCTCAAGGCTGCTCTTAAAGCTCTTTTTAGCCCTAGCTTTCCTGTGGGCGCTTATGGCAAAGCGGTGCGCCTCATCGCGTATACGCTGCACAAGATACAGCGCGGGGCTTCTATCAGGTAACATTATAGGCGTTTTTCGCCCCGGAAGCCATATCTCTTCCTGCTTTTCAGATAGAGCAAATATAGGGTAATCTCCCCCTGCTTCATGCATAGCCCTAATGGCATATTTAAGCTGTTCAGGTCCTCCATCAACCAGTATTAAATCCGGCTCCTGCCAAGGAGAGCTGCTATCTTTTGATCGCCGTACCCTGCGAGATATGGCTTCAGCCATGGATGCTAAATCATCCGCTCCCTCTACAGTTTTTATATTAAACCTGCGGTATTCCTTGCGCTCGGGCTCTCCGTTTATAAACACCACCATAGAGGCAACGCTCTGTCCGCCTTGGGTGTTGCTTATATCAAAGCCTTCTATCCTTACAGGTGTTTTTTTAAGCCCTATTGCGCTTGCTAATTCCTCGCTTGCGCCAACTGAGCGCTCATACTTAACCTGCGCTTTAAGTGAATGCTTTATAAGAGCGTCCTTTGCGTTTCTTTCCGCCATTTTAACAAGGCGCAGTTTATCCCCCCTTTTAGGCAGGGTTAAATTAACGGCTGTTCCCCTTCTATTTTTAAGCCACAGAGTTATGCTTTCACTATCTACAATATCCTTAACTATTACTTCCCTTGCGGGCTTATGCTTCTGGTAGAACTGGAGAACAAAACTCCTGAGCACTTCCGCAATAGCCTCCCGTCCTTCCCTTTCAAGTAGGAAGCTGTCGCCGCCTATCATTTTTCCTTGGCGGATAAAAAGCACCTGCGCCATGGCATCTAAATCGTCCTGATATAGGGATATAATATCCTGATTGGCGTTTTTTGCGCTGAGCACATTCTGTTTTTCTGTTAGCCTATCTATTTCGCTAAGCGCATCCCTTATTTCCGCCGCTTTTTCATACTGCATATTGGAAGAAGCTGTTTGCATATCCCTTGATAGCTTTTCCTTTATGTGCTTATGCTTGCCTTGTAGGAACTCTATTACACCCTGCACTATTTCGCCGTACTGTGCTTCCGTGCATTTACCTGCACAGGGAGCAAGGCATCTGCCTATTTCGTAATTAAGGCATGGGCGTATGGGCTTTTTAAGCGGCAGCTTATGCCTGCAAGTGCGAAGCGGAAATATGCTCCTTAGCAGCTGAAACACCTGCCTTACAGCGCCCGCGGAAAGATAGGGTCCAAAATACATAGCGCCGTCCTTTGCCACTTTCCTTACTATGTTGAGGCGCGGGAAAAGCTCAGACGGGTTTATTCTAAGGTATGGATAGTGCTTATCGTCCTTTAATAATATATTGTAATAGGGTCTGTGTTCCTTTATAAGGTTGCACTCCAATAAAAGCGCTTCCATGTCGGAAGAACATATTACTATATCAAAATCGTCAACCTTTGGCATCATGGCGGATACCTTAGGGCTGTGTTCCCCCTTTTGGAAGTATGAGCGTACCCTGTTTTTAAGGTTTATAGCCTTTCCTACATATATTATATTGCCCCGCTGTTTCATAAGGTAGCAGCCGGGGCTGTCGGGAAGTGTTTCAAGTTTAAGGCTTAAGCGTTCATTCATCAAATTCTATTTCATCTACCCTGTTTAAAAATATGGGGAATATGGCATTAGCCTCGTCTTGCTCTAAAAAGTCAAAATCCTCATATTCTTCGCCGTCAACTTCGCTTATTACAACTCTGGCTATATATTGCTCCTTGCCATCTTCCATGTTTTCAAAAAGGGCGTATTCATCGCCATTTACATAGAAATAGCGGTTAAGCTGTAGGGAGATTTCGTTTCCATCTTCGTCCTCTACCTGAATTATATCCTCTATAATATCGTTTTCCATATTACACCTCTGAAATTTCTAAAGATTTAAGCTCTTCCTCTGTATACACGGGTACACCCTTTTCTTTAAGCATTTTTGCAAATACCCCGTCGCCCTTTGTTTTGCTACCGGTAAAGCTGCCATCGTATATTATACCGCTGCCGCAAGATGGGCTGCGAGCCTTAAGTATTGCCATTTCGCATGAGCATATTTCAAACACCCGCATGGCTATTTGAGCTCCATGAATAAATTCTCTACTTACATCTTTTCCGTTCTTAGTTTTTACGCATATTTCATCGCTATCGCTCGAAACTATTTCAGAAGGCTCCCTTGGGGTGGATAGCCCTCCCATCTGCTCAGGGCATACGGGAATAAGCCCATGTTTTTCCTTGAGTTTTAATAGCTCCTCACACATATTATGCCCGCCATCGTATTTAGTGCACAGCCCTAAAAGACAGGCGCTTACGCATATATTCATGCTATATTTAGCGCGATTTCCATCATCTGTGTGAAGGTTTCCCTTACTTCCTGTGGGCTTAGGGCTTCACCTGTAAAGGGGTCGTCAGATATCTGGCACAAGCACAGAGCCTTTTTGCCCGCATATGCAGCGTTTAGGTACAACCCGTATGCTTCCATCTCTACCGCAAGCACTCCAAGTTTTTGCAGTGTGGGAAGGGGATTTTTGGCGTTATAGAAACAATCGGTTGAAAAAATAGGACCCACCATGGTGTGTATGCCTATTTTTTTAGCTTCATCAACTGCTGCGCTTACGAGTTCAAAATCCGCGCAGGGAGCGAGGTTTCCCTCAAAGCCAAACTGCTTACCATAGCTAGAGTTTGAATAAGCGCTCATGCCTATAACTAAATCCCTTACTCTAAGCTTGGGGTTAATCATTCCGGCTGAGCCTACCCTTATTATGGTTTCAACGCCATAGGCATTGTATAGCTCATAGCTGTATATGCCAATTGAAGGTATGCCCATGCCGCTACCCATTACGGATACCTCTTTCCCTTTATAAAAGCCCGTGTATCCGTATATGGAGCGCACATTGTTTACAAGCCTTGCATTTTCAAGATAGGTTTCCGCTATGAATTTTGCGCGCAGGGGGTCGCCGGGCATTAGTACTGTGGGCGCAAAATCCCCCTTTTTTGCTGTGTTATGTAGTGTAGGTGTATCCATAATAATCTCCTTAAAATTAAATAAGTCCACCCTTAGGGCATAGCCCATAAATTGGGTTGGACTTATTTATTGATTGCATTTCTATCAGCCGTTTTGGTGCTTGTCGGAACGCCTTGTGCGCTTTTGCACTTCAGGCTCTTTTACTTCGTCCTCCCGCATTAGGCGGTACGCGCCGTCCTCAGGTTTATCGGGAGCTTCGGTTTCCTCGGGCTCTTCTACTGGTTTTGTTACTTCTTCTTTTAGGTATTTTTCGTGGGGCAGCTCTCCCTCTTCAAAAACGGCGTCGCTTACGGGTACGGTTTTCTCCTCTGCGCCATATGTGTCGGGGTTTAGATAATCCCTCTTAGCGTTAAGCTGCATATGGTCATACGCATTTTCGGATTTTTTGTTCAGCCTTGCCCTTGAAATGCTGCTTATTATAAACAGCACAAAGCTTACCGCAAACAGCCCCGCAACCACTATTGCCGCCATAAGCAGTATATTTGAGCCCTTGCCAGCAGTTGAAGTATCATCAACGGGAACGGGCGTGTAGGTAGTTACAGGCTCTACCGTTGCAAACACCTCTTTAGTTGGCGCGGGCGTTGCAGGTATATAGGGGATTTGCAATTCGTTTGAGTAGAACTTTTGCTTGTTGCTTTGGCTGTCTACAACTTCTACATGGAACTGGAACTTACCCCCTTGGGAAACACTATATTTTCTATCCACCGTATAGCTTTCTCCGGGTTTAAGAGCATCTATAGTATATACCTGCGCCTGACCTTGGTATAGCTTAATATCTTTAACCTCAAAATCGCTGTTGTTTGTAACAACTACTGTAAAGCCAATATTACCGGGTATGCTGTCTATGCTTTCAGCATCGGCAGTTAAATCAAGCGTCATGCGTACCATGTTCTTTGGGTCATACGCGCTTACCTTAACTTCGTTAGTGGTTTCGGTTTGCTCCGTACCTGTGTTATCTGGAAGCTTTAATGTAAACTTAAATGTTTCGGTGCTCTGCATGGTAACTTCTATTTCGCGGGTTACTGTTTGCTTTGCGGGTATTTCTATACCTGTAAATACCTCGCCCAGCACCTTATCGCTTGCGCTTACATTGGAATAGGATATATTGCCCTCGTTTTCCATAACGAGTTTAAGCATGGTCTTTTCCCCTATGTTTACATTTTGGGGCTCCGCCACTAGCGATAGCTTTAAATTGGGTTTTGCAGCGGGTATAACAAGCTCATCAAGGCTTGCGCGGAAGGTTTCCTTGCTGCCCGCCTTTTTATATGTGATGTTGGGGTGGCTGGTAAAATCGCTCCCTGATGACTTGCGCTCAAAGGTGATGGTGGCACTACTTCCAGGCTCAAGCGATTTTATGCTCTCTGCCTTACCGGATAGGCTGCTATGCTCCCTTATGCGTATATCTTCCAGGCGTACATTGCCGTTGTTTACAAATTCGTATATTACTTTTACAGTGCTGCCCTTGCGAATTATCTCAGGGCTTATGCTGCGTTTGGTGAAAAGCTCCACCTTTTCGCCTATGTAGTTAAGCTTAGCTTCCGCGGGGAAATTAACCACCGCCACATTGTTTGAAGCGTCTATTACATTTGTTTTTATTGTGAATATGAGCTTTTGCTCGTCCAGCTGAGATTGCTTTACCTTGTATTCGCCAGTCCAAGTTTGTGTATCGCCTATCTTAAGCTGGCTCAAACTGCCGCCATCGAAAAACGAGGTTACAAGTTCACCATCGGGGTCGTATAGGGCTAGGGGCGATGTAATATCCGCCTTGCCGGAATTAGTAAGCCTTACTGTTACATTGGTTTTGCCGGGGCTGGTGAATGTATCCGGATCCACAGCTATAGAAAAGTTAAGCCCCTCAACGCTGGTTGCAAACGTGGGAGCAACCAAAAACAAACATATTATTAGGGCAAGTATAAGTATTATCCTGTGTTTCATATTACGAAGGGCAAGTACCATGCCCGTCCCTCCTTCCAAACGCAAATTAATAAACATTCCGAAATCTGTTAGTAGCATTTTAAGCCAAAAGCATAGCTCTGTCAAGCAATGTTAAGGCTGCGTAGAACTTTTGAAATATTTTACAAAACAGCTATCTGAACAGCCTCCTTTTTTTAGAAAAACGCCTAAACCTTTCATGTATGCTATCCCATATACGGTGGAGGGTTTTTTTTCGCTTTTTAACCTCAAGAGCCGCTTCAAGCGCTGCTGCTCTAAAATCCATATTATCAGGGCTGCGCCTTACCGCTTCCCTAAAGCTTCTGTGCGCAGCTTCATACTGGCGAAGGCTCATCATTATTTTTCCTTCTATATAGTACCATTCATCGTCCTTGCTGTCTGCCCTTTGAAGCTGCCTTAGCGCGCTTTCAGCTTCCCCGCCTTCAAGAAGGTTAATTGCGAATTTCTTCGCCTTTATAGCGGGAACATTGTGGTAGCTTGTATCCTTACGGCAGGTAAGCTTTATTGCCTGCTCATAAGCTAAATTAAGCTCAATAAGCCTATCCTGCGCCTGTTTTTGCTTTGCTTCATCTGAAAACTTATCAGGATGGCATTTTTTTACCTGCTTATGGTAGGCAGCGCGTATTCGCTCCTTATCGTCCGTAGGCTTTATACCTAGTATTTGAAATACATCTCGCATTGTAAAAATTATTCTATTTTCTCAAGGTGTATATCGGCGCCAAGAGCGCGCAGTTTTTCATCCAAACGCTCATAGCCCCTATGTATATAATCGGGATTATATATTTGCGTTACCCCCTTTGCCATAAGGCCGGCTATAACAAGCGCGGCTCCGCCCCTTAAATCGCAGGCGTTTACAGGCGCGCCCCTTAATTCCGGCACGCCTTCTATATAGGCTGTTCTGCCTGATATATACACCTTGGCGCCCATACGGCGCATTTCATCTAGATGCTTAAAGCGGTTGTCGAATATATTTTCTGTAACTTCGCTGTTGCCGTTAGCCTTTGTAAGCAGGGCGCTCATTGGCTGCTGTAAATCGGTTGGGAAACCGGGGTATTCCTGCGTGGATATGCGAATTGCCCTATGCCCCTTGTTAAGCCGCACACGAATACAGTCATCAAAGCTGTCTACAAACACGCCCATTTCAAGTAGTTTTGCGGTAAGCGCTTCCATATGTGTGGGTATACAGCCTTTTATTAGTACATCACCACGGGTGGCGGCGGCGGCTATCATAAGCGTGCCGGTTTCTATTTGGTCTGGAATTACGCTGTATGTTGCGCCTGTAAGCTTTTGTACTCCCCTTATGCGTATTGTAGATGTACCCGCTCCCCTTATCCTAGCTCCCATAGAGTTTAGGAAGTTCGCAAGGTCTACAACATGCGGCTCCCTCGCGGCATTTGTAAGCACCGTGTTGCCCTTAGCTTTGCAGGCAGCGAGCATAACATTTATTGTGCCGCCGACTGTAGCCATGTCGAAGTTAATTATAGAGCCCCTGCGCTCCCCCTTAAGGTGCAGCATACCGCCTTCTTCTAAAAACTCAGCTCCAAGTAGGCAAAAGCCCTTAATATGCTGGTCTATGGGTCTGCTGCCTATAGCGCAGCCGCCGGGATAGCCTACAGACGCTTCTCCATAGCGCCCAAAAAGCGCGCCCATTAAATAGTAGCTGGCGCGCATCTGTTGAGTGTACCTATAAGGTACAGTCGTACAGTTTACGCTTGTAGGGTCTATAGCCATGCGCTTTTTATCGCGCTGATAGTCTACCTTCGCCCCAAGATGGCAGAGTATATCATAAAGCACATTTATATCATCTATATCAGGTAGGTTTTCTATGACGCAGGGCTCATCACAGAGTATTATCGCAGGCAAAACCGCAAGTGAGGTGTTCTTCCCCCCTGAAACATATGTTTCTCCATGTAGCGGCATTTCGCCCTTTATAGAAAACCTGTATACGCTCATATACAATACCCCCTTGCAGTACAAGGCTTATTATAACATATTTGTAAAATGTGTGTAAAGCCTTGCAAATAGATGCTTATGTTGGTATCATTAAAAGTCAAGGAGAGTATTATGGTAGTATTGAATAGAGATGATATAAGCATACAGAAAACAGCCGATAGCGGCCAGTGCTTCAGGATGAATTTACAAGAGGACGGCAGCTACATTGCCGCATATAGGGATATTTCGGTTAGGGTTAAACAAGAGGGCAACACCATTACTTTTTTCTGCAGTGATGAAGACTTTCAAAATATATGGAGCCCCTATTTTGACATAGAATGCGATTATTCCGTATTCCACGATAGAATACCAAAGGATGACTTTTTTCTAAACGCGGCTAAAGATTACAGCCAAGGCATAAGAATGCTAAGGCAGGATACTTGGGAAACGCTAATAAGCTTCATACTATCCCAGAGAAAAAATATACCCGCAATAAAAAGCAGTGTTGAAAAGCTTTGCGAAAAATTTGGCGTTTACACCGGCGGACTTGCCCCTTACGCCTTTCCTGAGCCCTATAGGCTTGCAGCGGCTACAGATGAGGAGCTTAAAAGCTGCGGGCTTGGCTACAGGGTACCCTATGTTAAAAAAACCGCTGATATTATATATAGCGGCAAGCTTAAGCTTGATGAACTCAATAACTACCCTAATGATGAGCTGCTAAACGCGCTTTGCACACTTCCCGGAGTTGGCGTAAAGGTTGCAAGCTGCGTAATGCTTTTCGCGTACCGCAGGCTGGATATATTCCCAAGAGATGTATGGATTAAGCGGGTTGAAGAGCAGCAGTATAACGGGCACTTTGATGAAAGCATATATAAGGACTCCGCAGGGCTTATGCAACAGTACATGTTCTATTTTGGAAAGAGCGAGGAGTACAAATACTTTATTATTAAGTAAATTCTATTAAATTTGTATCCTTTAAGCGCTCAAAGCTTTTTTGAAGCGCTATTTTGCCGTGAGCGTAAGAAAGCGAGCCTTGCAAATACGCTATATACGGCGGACGTATAGGGGCATCGCAGCTAAGTTCAATTGAAGCCCCAGCAACAAATGTACCTGCAGCCATTATAACTTGGTCTGTGTAACCGGGCATAGCCCAAGGCTCCGGAGTAACAAAGCTATCCACAGGGGAATTATACTGTATGCCTTGGCAGAATGCTATAAGCTTTTCCCTACACACAAACTCTATAGCCTGTATGGTATCGCTTCTTTTTTCTGTATATTTAGGAGATACATT
Organism: Christensenellaceae bacterium; assembly: GCA_012518615.1. GTDB lineage: Bacteria > Bacillota > Clostridia > Christensenellales > Aristaeellaceae > DTU024. The sequence continues at coordinate 62,933 of JAAYRU010000029.1, forward strand.
AAAGCCTAAAAGCTCCGCCACTCTAGCTGTAAGTATAGACACCTTAAGCGCCTCAGACACTGTGTGCGGAGCCATAAAAAAGCCCTGATAGAAAGGTCTGTAGCTTGCTTCATAGCTGCCTGTTTCCCTGCCTATGCCGGGGGCTGTAAGCCTTTGGGCTATATCTTCTATATATTTTGCCTTGCCTAAAATATATCCACCTATTGGAGCTAAACCCCCGCCGGGGTTTTTAATAAGAGAGCCCGCTATTACATCCGCGCCTACATGCGTTGGCTCCATAGGCTCTGTAAATTCCCCATAGCAGTTGTCTATAAATATAATTATATTTGGAGCTGCTTTTTTTATTAAATCAATTGCATATTTTATTTCATCTATACTAAGCGCGCGCCGCCAAGCATATCCGCGGCTTTTCTGTATCATTATTACTTTTGTTTTAGGGGTAATGGCTGCAATTGTTTTTTCTATATCTATACTGTCATTCTTAAGAGGAACGGCATTAAAACTTACCCCCATTTCTTTAAGAGTACCGGGGGTATTTTCCCCATCTATTACAGTACACAAGGTATCATAGGGCTTTCCTGTAATGCTGAGCAGTTCATCTCCATATTTAAGCAGACCAAATAGCGCTAGCGACAACGCATGTGTACCGCTTGTAATATGAGGGCGCACAAGCGCGTCTTCCGCGCCAAATACCAATGCATACAGCTTTTCAAGAGTATCGCGCGCCACATCATCATAACCGTAGCCGTTTGAAGGCGCAAAATGCCTTTGGGCGATATGCAGCTCCTTAAATGCATTGAGCACACGCTCTGTTAGTATTTCCGCGTTTTTGTTACATATATCAAAATAGGGCTGGCAGTCCTTTTCCGCCTGCTTTATTATATCCCCTATCAATAAATTTCCTCCTCTATAAGCCTTACAGCCTGCTGTATTGCGCTATCAGCCCCTGACTGCATATCTATCCAAACAACTCTCTTATCCGCCCTGAACCATGTAAGCTGTCTTTTTGCGTACTGGCGGCTGCGGGTTTTTATTATTTCCTTAGTTTCATCAAGGCTTATTTCGCCCTTTAAAAGAGGTATTATCTCTTTATAGCCTATCGCCTGCATGGATTGTGCGTTTTCCGGTACGCCGCTATCAAGTAGCCCCTTTACTTCTTCTACAAGCCCATCTTTAAACATAATATCCACCCTTTTGTTTATCCTGTCATACAGCACTTTCCTATCCCATTTTAGCGCTAGGGGGAAAATATTATATTTCCCCTCATCGTAAGATGGCATTTTTTGAGAGGAAAAGGGCTTACCGGTTATATCCTGCACTTCAAGGGCGCGAATTATGCGCCTTTTATCATTAGGATGAAGCTTTTGAGCGGCTTTTATATCCCTTTTACTTAAAAGTTCATGCAGGTAAAGGCTGCCTTTTACACTCGCTATATCCTCATATTTTTTGCGTATATCGCCATCTCCCTCTGTACCACCATATGATAGCGGTAGTGAAAGCGCGCGCAAATACATGCCCGTACCGCCTACAAGCACAGGAAATTTAGCCCTATCTATAACATAATCTATACAGTTGCTTGCGTCTATCTTATAGTCCGCAACGGTATATTCGCTCTGCGGGGAAATAATATCTATCATATAGTGCTCTACTTGGGCTTGCTCCTCTTTAGTGGGTTTTGCTGTGCCTATATCAAGGCGATCATATATTTGAAAGGCGTCCATGCCTATTATTTCTATGGGGAAATAATCTTTAAGCGCCATAGAAAGCAGGCTCTTGCCCGATGCCGTGGGACCGCATATCGCAATTACTAGTTCTTTCAAGGCTGTATCCTCCCGAAGCGCTTTTCAAGCTCCTTTTGGTTTATCTTAAGTATTATAGGCCTTCCGTGCGGGCAGGTTGGCATTAAATCTCTATTTATCATTTCTTCAAGCATGGCGCGCATTTCGTCCTTGCTAAGCTCATCTCCGCCCTTTACCGCATAACGGCAAGCCCTATAAAGTAGGCGCTCAAACGCTTTATCATCTGAAATATTGCCTGAAGTTTCAAGCATGTCTATGGCATCTCTAAAGCTTCTCTCCGCTTCCGGTTCTCCAAGTATTATAGGTACTGAATGCAGCCTTATAGTTTGCTCTCCAAAATCCTCAGCGTCATAGCCTATACTTGCAAGCAGCGCCTGATGTTCAAGAAATACGCTGTATTGCTTAATAGTTAGCCTTATAGCAATAGGGCTTAAAAGCATTTGGCTTATAGCGCCTGTATCGTACTGTTTAGTTAGCCTTTCAAATAATATCCTCTCGTGCATTGCGTGTTGATCGCATATGTATAGGGTATCCCCCGCTTCAAATATTATATATGTATTGAATACGGAGCCGTGTATTATTATTTCGTCTTTTTTTTCTATAAGCGTTTCCTGCTTTATTTCTATTATAGGCTCTTGTTTCATAGGAGCTACCGGCGCTTTTTCAATTACCATATTCCAAGCGGGGTCTTGCACGCTCATATATGTGTTTTGTTTTATAGCTCTGCTTTCAGAAGGCGCATATTGCGTTTTAGGCTCTACGCTTACCTCTTTTATACGAGCGGGTGGTGGCACAGCCTTTTCTCTATCAATAAACATGGGGGCGGGTTCTGCGCTTGCCATGCCTTCTTTAAGCGCGTCCTCTACCGCATAGTACACAGCGTCCTTAAGCTTTTTTTCGTCTGAAAAGCGAACCTCCCATTTGTTTGGGTGTACGTTTACATCTACAAAGTTAAGCGGGGTAACAATATTTATACAGCATATGGGGAACCTGCCTATCATTACCCTTTGCCTTGCGGCATCTTCCATGGCGGAACTTATAATATCGCTCCTTATAGCACGGGAATTTATAAAAAAGGACTGGTGGCTTCTGTTGCCCCTTGAAAGTTCCCCAACGCCTATAAGACCATCTATTATTATGCCGCTTTCATTGTAGGATATTTTTTTCATAAGTTTATAGGTTTGTATACCGTATACCGCTATAAAAGCGCTGTCTAATTTACCGTCGCCGGAGCTAAAATACACTGTTTTCCCGTCCAGCTTAAACCTAAATGAAATATTAGGGTTTGCAAGTATCATAAGGCGCATTAAATCCGCCACATAGCCGGCTTCAGTTGCGGGTTTTTTCATAAAGCCGCGGCGCACTGGTACATTAAAGAATAAATCCTCAACAGTTATAGAAGTGCCCTTAGCGCAGGCGCATTCTTCTATACTATCTATATTGCCACCTGTATTAATAACCCTTATTCCGCTTTGAGCCTGCTCTATGCGGCTTAAAAGAGTAACCCTAGCAACAGCCGCAATAGAGTGCAATGCCTCCCCTCTAAAGCCGAGGGTATTTAGGCTAAAAAGCTGTTCCGCTTCCCTTAGCTTGCTTGTGGCGTTCTTTTCAAATGCCATTACGGCATCTTCTTCTGCTATGCCGGAGCCATTATCTATTACCCTTATAAAGTCCAGCCCTCCATTTTTAATTTCAACGGTTATGCTTGTAGCGCCTGCATCGCAGCTATTTTCGACCAGCTCTTTTACAACAGCCTCAGGTCTTTCTACAACTTCGCCCGCGGCTATCCTGCCTATTACATCTTGGGGTAATTTGCGTATGGATTTCATTATAGTTTCCTCGCCTTTTCCTTTAACAGGTACAGATAGTTAAGCGCTTCAACGGGGTTCATGCTCATAACATCTACATTGGCAAGCTCCTCTATAAGTTCGCTCTTGCCTATATCCATTATGCTAAGCTGCTTATCGCCTCTCTGCTTTTCCATAATCCCCGCAGCAAGGCTGCCCGCGCTTATGTTGTTGGCTTCAAGACGCGCCTGTATCTGCCTTGCCCTATTTATAAGCTCCCTTGGCAAACCTGCCAGCCTTGCAACATACAGCCCAAAGGATTTATCCGCCCCGCCGCTGATTATAGTATGCAAAAATATTGCTTCATCGCCCATCTCTTTTACTGCAACGCTTAGGTTTTTAACGCCCTGCATATTGCCCTCAAGCTCGCTTAATTCATGGTAATGGGTAGCGAACAATGTTTTAGCCCTTGTTTTATTGTTTGAGCATATATATTCAACAGTTGCCCAAGCGATAGAAAGCCCGTCAAGCGTGCTTGTGCCCCTGCCTATTTCGTCCAGTATTATTAGCGAGTTTTCCGTTGCGTTTCTTAGTATAAAGCTAAGCTCATTCATCTCCACCATAAATGTAGACTGCCCGCCCGCTAAGTCGTCCGAAGCGCCTATACGAGTATATACATTATCCACAAGGGGGATATTAGCGTATTCCGCAGGCACGAATGAGCCCATATGCGCCATAAGCACTATTAGCGCCACTTGACGCATATAAGTGGATTTGCCGCCCATATTTGGACCCGTAACTATTAGCATTGTGGAGTCGTCGCCGTCCATATACGCGTCGTTGGGTACAAAAGTGGTGTCAGTTAGCGTACGCTCAACTACGGGATGTCTGCCCGATTTAATATCGAGTATTCCATCTGTATTAATATCGGGACATACATAGCCGTATTCCATCGCCGCAAGCGCAAGGGAAATTAAAGCGTCTATGCGCTTAAAGCCCTCAGCTATATTTTGGAGAAGTGGTATCTCTTCCTTTATGCTTTCCCTTATCTGCAAAAATAAATCATACTCAAGTTGTACGGATTTTTCGTCAGCGCCTAGTATTTTGTCCTCTATCTCTTGAAGCTCTTCGGTTATATATCTTTCGCTATTTGCAAGGGTCTGCTTTCGTATGTATCTATCCGGTACTAAATGATAATTAGCTTTGGTAACCTCTATATAATAGCCGAATATGCGGTTATACTGTATTTTAAGGCTTTTAATGCCTGTTTTTTCTTTCTCCGCGGTTTCAAGGTCAAGCAGCCATTGCCTGCCTTCAAAAGAGGCGGATCTAAGTTCATCAAGCGCTGCGCTATAGCCCTTTTTAATTATACCGCCTTCTGTAATGGATATAGGGGCATATTCATCTATTGCGGAATGTATAAGGTTAATTAAATCATCCACAGGCACAAGCAGCTCCATAGCCTTTTTTAGCCCGCCTGATTGCGCGCGGCTTAAAACTTGCCTCATGGGGTTAATTTGGTTTAGTGAGCGAAACAGCGACAGGCAATCCCTTGCGTTAAATGTGCCAAAGGATATACGGGACAAAAGGCGCTCCATATCGTATACCTGCCTAAGTATCTCTGCCGCTTCCTGCTGCAGAATTATATCGTCCTTTATTTCACCCACGGCTTCAAGGCGCTCTACTATGGATTCCTTTTTAAGAAGGGGTTGCTCAACCCAGCTGCGAAGCAGCCTTGCGCCCATGGCGGTGAGGGTTTTGTCCAGCACCCATATTAGTGAACCCTTTGTACCCCTTGACCTTATGCCCTCTGTAATCTCCAAATTGCGCCTTGTGTTTTCAGGCAGTGGCATAGTATCTCCGGAGGATAATATTTCTATCCTATTTATATGGGGGAGCGCAATTTTCTGCGTTTCTCCAAGATAATATATAAGCGCCCCCGCAGCCTTTATTTGATTTGGCATATCATCAGTCAGCCCAATGCTATCAAGTGAACTCACACCAAAATGCTGCATAAGCTCTCTTTTTGCGTTTCTAAGACCGAAGTATTTATTATCAAGCTGCTCAACATGGCTTGAAGTAATATTAAAAAGCATGTCCTTATCGCAGGTTATAATCTCCCCGGGTTTTTCCGCGCTAAGTACCGACATTAGCCCCTCAAGCCCGTTTTCTATGGGGCGTACAAAAAATTCTCCGGTTGATAGATCAGCGCCCGCAAGCGCCCCGCGCTTTCCGCTCATGAATACAGAATATAAATAATTATTGCGCTTTTCATCAAGGGAATTTGCGTCTGTTACTGTGCCGGGAGTTATTATGCGCACCACTTCGCGCTTCACAAGCCCCTTAGCTTTAGCGGGGTCTTCAACCTGCTCGCATATTGCCACCTTATAGCCCTTTTCTATTAGTTTTGCTATATAGCCGTCCGCGCTGTGCCAAGGCACACCCGCCATAGGCGCGCGCTCCTTAAGGCCGCATTCTTTACCGGTTAGCGTAAGCTCAAGCTCCCTTGATACAGTTATTGCGTCCTCAAAGAACATCTCGTAAAAATCCCCAAGGCGGTAGAAGAGTATAGCGTCGGGGTGCTGGCTCTTTGTATTTACATAATGCTGCATCATAGGGCTAAGCTTTGCCATCTATATCTCCTAAAACTATTGCAGCAATTAGCAGCCGGAGCAACTAGAGCAGCTTCCGGGGCAGCCCTGCATATTCGGCATGAGCGCTAATTGCAGCTCTCTATTTACTTCATCCATGAGGGCGCTGAAAGCTTCTCTTTTTTGGCTTAAATTCTTCATATCCGCATGGGATAGCATTTTCTCTTTTATAGACTGCATTTCCCTGTCTATTTCGGATATTTTTTCTTTATCAGGCTCATCTTCAAGGCTTAATTCCTGAAGCCTATGCCTTAGCTGCTCATACTCACCGGATAAGCTAATAAGCTCCGGATTGGTATTAGCCTTTTGCTCCGCTAGGGTCATATCTTTGAAAACCTGAGAATTTTTAATCTCCTCTCCAAGTTCTCTCGCTTTAATAAATACTGTTTCTTTCATTTTTATACTCCTATTCCACGCAGCGTATTGCTGCCAAAATCCGTTATTTTTACCTTTACTATTTCGCCAACCAAGTTTTTATTATTGGCTGTAAAGTTTACGCTTATATTCCTTTCATTTTTGCCTGTAAGCATAGTTTCATCCCGCCTTGATACTCCTTCTACAAGCACATTACAGGTTTTCCCCAGCTGCTCTTTTAGCACTTCCTTTGTTATGTTTTCCTGAATAGCTATAAGCCTTTCTATACGCTCTGTAGCTATTTCCTTTGGTATTTTACCTTTCATATTATAGGCTTTAGTACCTGCCCTTGGGCTATATACGAATGTAAAGGCGCTGTCATAGCGTATTTCTTTTACAAGCTGTAGAGTTTGTTCAAAATCCTCATCTGTTTCGGTTGGGAAGGCGACAATAATATCGCTTGTTATGCCTATATCCGGCACAGCTTTTCTAAGCTCCATAACCTTATGTTTATAGCTTTCCCTATCATAGCCCCTATTCATAAGCTCAAGCACTCTATCGCTTCCGGACTGTACAGGCAAATGCAAATGCCCGCATAGCCCTTTGCTTTTAGCGTATTCTTCTATTAGCTCAGGCGATAAGTCCTTAGGGTGGCTTGTCATAAAGCGAATCCTAGGTACGCCTATTATATCAAGCGCGCGAAGTAACTCGGGAAAAGTCATATCCCCCGTGCCTTTGCCGTAGGAATTTACATTTTGCCCAAGAAGCATTATCTCTTTTACTCCGTCTTTTAAAAGCGCTTCCGCTTCTTTTAATATATCGGCGGATTTTCTTGAGCGCTCCCTCCCCCTTACATAGGGTACTATGCAGTAGGAACAGAAATTGTTACATCCCTGCATAATGGATATATAGGCCTTTTCGCGCGTTGGGCGCACAAGGGGCAAACCCTCAACAAGTGTAGACTGATTTTCAGATACCCTTATGCACCTAATATCGCCCGCAATTACATTGTACAAAATTTCGGGCAGTTTGTACAAGTTGCCTGTTCCAAGGGCAAAATCTATAAAGGGGTATTGCTTTAATATTTTTTCCGCCATGCCCTTTTGCTCCATCATACAGCCGCATACGCCTATAAGCATATGTGGTCTTTTCTTTTTGGTTTCCTTAAGCCAAATTATATTGCCAAGCGCGCGGCGATTTGCGTTTTCCCTTATACAGCAGGTGTTAAATATTACTATGTCCGCCTTCGTTCTATCTTCAGCCATAGTAAAGCCCATATGTTCAAGCATACCGCTTATTTTTTGGCTATCATGCTCATTCATCTGGCAGCCATAAGTTACAACATGGTAGCTGCTATGCACTTTTTCAATAGCTTTTACTTGCTGAGCATATATTTTCTGCTGGTTAATTTCTTCAATGCTTATATTTATAATACTATTGCTCATATATTCCGCTCCCTTTGCAATACGGGCATATATTTCTATCGCTTGCAAGCGCAGTGTCGCTACGCTTTCTTGTAATTTCCATTATGCCAAGCCTTGTAAAGCCAAGCACATCCGTTTTTACGCTGTCCTCTGAAAGCGCTTTTTTCATTTCATCTATCAGTATATCCCTCTCCTGCTGTGACTGCATATCTATAAAATCTACCATAATTATGCCTGATATTTTTCTAAGCCTGATTAGCCTCGCTACTTCCCTTGCGGCTTCTATATTTGTTGAAAGCCCCGCTCCCTTTTTGCTTTTGGCGCTGTTTACATCTATAACGGTCATAGCTTCACAGGGGTCTATGCATATATTCGCCCCGCTTTTAAGGTGTATCCTGCGCCTTAACGCCTTTGAAAGCTTATCCGGAACCGCCCCAAGCAGCATAGGGTTTTCGCTTAACTTACAGGGTATACCGTATTTTTCCCCTGCATCCTCTATATTGCTTATAAAGCTATCTATATTATATGGATTATCCCTTAAAAATGTTTCAAGCGCATTTGGCGCTGCTATAAGCAAACCCGCTTCGCCTGTGTTTTGCAACTTATTATATAGCTCATTCCATTTAGATATAAGGCTTTCGGCTTCCTTTACTATTTCGCAGCTGTCCGCATTACAGCTTATAGAGCGCATTACAAACGCCCCACGCTCCACTTCTATTCCCCTTGCTATGTTGTGCAGCCTGCCTCTTTCTTCCTTATCTTCTATTTTAGATGATACTCCGCCTTTTTCACTATATGGCAAGTAAATTATATATTTCCCTACAAAGGCTATATCGCCCGAAACATATGCCGCTTTATCTCCATCTGCGGGGCGCTTAACCTGAACTATTATAAAATCGCCTGTGTTTACTTTATACGGAATCTCATCATGCGGTAAAAAGCCTTGAATGTCGTTTCCAAGTGAAACAAAGCAGGCGTTTATAGACGGCATATTACGGGTTATTTTAGCTAAATATATGCTGTTTACCTTGGGAGAATTATCCTCACCCCATGTGCTGTATTCATAAAGCTTTCCATCTACTAAATACGCCATGGAATATATATCGCCGTTTTTTTCCAGCAGTATTTCCCTCATGCTTCCTCCAAGGGTATAAGCTTTTCAGCGTATAGCGCGGTTCTAACCGCTATGTAATGGGGTACAGAAACGCCCGCAAAGCTTGAAAGCTCCTCTATTAGTGAGGCGGGCTTAAGCGTACCCTGTGATGATAGAGATAGCAGCGCATACAGGCTGCCTTCCTTTACGCTAAGCGCATATATTAAAGGGCGCATATCGTACTCCACCATGCCTTTTTTACTTTTGCGCTTTGACATTATACTTTCCCTTTGCATAAATGCATCCACATTAGATAATATGCTGTCCGCAGGGGATAAAAAATCATACCTTATTTGAGTGGCAAATAGCTGGCTCATAGCTGCGGGATGTTTATCTTCCCTACTGCTTGCAGAAAGTATTCTCACTCCCTCTGGCAGGCTGTTATTAAGCTCATTCACGAAATTTTGCTCATTGAAATCTTCGCTTAATTGCACATCCATAACTTCCCTTTCCCCCGCCATACCAACATTTAGAGGAGCCGCAAGGGAAAGAAGTATATGCGGATTATAGCCCGATGAATAGGCAACGGGAATTCCGCTTCGCCTAAGCGCCCTATGCATAAGACGCATAAGGTCAAGATGCCCTACATGGCGAAGTCTTTTAGATACTGAGTACACTGCGCGCATTTTCATTGGCAAATACCCTCTATATTTTGAAGCCCGCAGCCCATGCAGCCCTGCCTGCAATCCCTAGTGGTTTGAGCTTTTTTTGCCCTTTCATTTTCCCTAATTAAATAATCTCTGCTTACGCCTATATCTATAATATCCCAAGGGAGTATTTCATTATATTCCCTCTCCCTGCTGGAGTAAAAATCCATATCGATACCGCAATCCAAAAAAGCTTTTTTCCATATATCAAATGAGAAATGCTCTCTCCACGAATCCAGCATGGCACCAGCCTTATAGGCGCTGTATATTACCCTGCCCATATTCCTATCGCCCCTTGCTATTGCCGCTTCAAGCACGCTAAGCTCCGCCTCATGCCAGTTATATTGAACGCCCTTTATGCGAAGGCTGTTTCTTAAATACTCCTGCTTTTTATATATGGTTTCTAAATCGTCCTGCTTAGCCCACTGGAAAGGGGTAAAGGGCTTGGGTACGAATGTAGATGTGCTAACTGTAATCCTAAGCCCCTTGGGTCTTTTTGGGAGGGAGTGATAATAAGCGCTTATATCCTTTGCTAATTGTACTATGCCGTCTAAATCCTCATAGGTTTCGGTTGGAAGCCCCATCATAAAATACAGCTTTATATTGCTGTAGCCAATGGAAAAAGCCTCCTTTACCCTTTGCATTATATCATCATGGGTTATGCGCTTGTTTATACCATCCCTAAGCCTTTGTGTACCGGCTTCCGGCGCAAGCGTAAGCCCGCTTTTTTTAACCTTTGAAGCTTCCTCAAGCGCTCCTTTAATTTTGCTATCAAGCCTAAGGCTTGGCAGTGATACGGATACCCTTTTTTGAGAAAATTCCGCTATAAGTTTTTCAACAAGCTCATCTATATGGCTATAATCCCCGCTAGATAGCGAAGAAAGCGATATTTCCTCATAGCCCGTAGCCTTTTCCTGCGCCCTAGCATATTCCATAAGGCTTTCTACGCTGCGCTCTCTAACGGGTCTGTACAGCATACCCGCTTGGCAGAACCTGCAGCCCTGAGTGCAGCCACGCATAATTTCAAGCACCATTCTATCATGCACAGCTTGTGTAAATGGCACTATGGACTTAATAGGAAAAGGCAAATCCTCTATGGATCTTTCTATTCTCCTGCGCGGATTTTGGGGTACACCATCAATATTTGGTACAACCTCTTTTATAGTACCATCATTATTATAGCTTATAGAATAAAACTCAGGCACATATATGCCTTCTATTTTGGATAATTGCAGCAGCGTATCACGGCGGCTAAGCCCCTTTTGTTTAGCGCTCCTTATACATTCGCATATTTCTACTATTCCTATTTCACCATCACCCATGAAAAAGGCGTCTATAAAGCTGCTCATAGGCTCGGGGTTACAGCACGAAGGTCCACCTGCAATTACTATGGGCGCGCCTTCTTTCCTATCCTTACTTAATATTTCCACACCGCCAAGCTCAAGCATAGCAAGCACATTTGTAAAGTTCATCTCATACTGGAATGTAAAGCCTACTATGTCAAACTCATGTAAAGGGGTTCTGTTTTCAAGTGAAAATAATGGTATATTGTTTTCTTTAAGCAGCGAATACATGTCACTCCATGGCATACACACTCTTTCGCATATTACACCCGGAGTATCGTTTAATATTTCGTATAGTATTTTCATGCCAAGGTGGCTCATGGCAAGTTCATATGTATCAGGGAAACAAAAGGCGAAGCTTATATCTCTCTCTTTTTTCTGCCTATTTACAGCACCAAGCTCCCCGCCTATATAGCGGGCAGGTCTATCTACCTTATCTAATATGCTTTCTATAAGGCTTTCATCTATGCTGCTCAAATTATTCACCTTTAAGGCTTTCCTCAAGTTTTTTCATAGCTATTGCCCTGTGGCTTATCGCGTTTTTCTCGCTTGAGCTTATCTGCGCCATTGTTTTGCCGCTAGGCAGTACGAAAAGCGGGTCATATCCAAAGCCGTTTTCTCCTGCGGGGGATAGCCCTATTTCTCCAAATACTTCGCCTGTGAATACCTTTGTATCTTCTTGCGGGTAAGAGAGCGCTGCAGCGCATACAAATTTTGCGCGCCTATCTTCTATACCCTGCATATCTTGAAGCAGCTTTTTGTTGTTCGCTTCATCATCATGCATATCGCCCGCATATCTTGCGCTGTATACGCCTGGCGCGCCATTTAGCGAGTGCACCATAAGCCCGCTATCATCGCCTATTGAAGGGTATCCCGTCCTTCTGCAAAGCGTTTCGGCTTTTATAATGGCATTTTCGCTGAATGTGCTGCCGTCTTCTACTATTTCTTGCTTAAAACCTGTTTCATCAGGAGATAAAATATTATAGTTTTTGCCTAGAATGTTTTTAAGCTCCCGCTTTTTATTAGCGTTGCTGCTTGCTATTACTATGTTGGGCTTTATATTAAGCTGGGCAAGCTTACTTTTAAGAGCAAGCTGTTGCCTTGCCTGTACCACCCTTATGCCAAACTCGGCAGCGTCAAGAAGCATAGTAAGCTCTTTTCTTGAAAAAGGTTCTCTTTCCCCCGTTGCCTGTATCTCTATAATATTGCCTAAATTATCCCCAACAATATTAGCGTCTGTATAGGCATTGCTATCTAAATAATAATCTAAATCCAGCGCAATTTTGCCATCTACTATGCCGCAGCTTATTGCCGCAACTTGCCTTAATATAGGAGAAGAAGATATTATCCCCTCTTCCATCATGCGGCTTACGCAAAGGCAAAGCGCAACAAAGCCGCCTGAAATTGAGGCAGTACGGGTGCCGCCATCTGCCGAAAGCACATCACAGTCTATAGTTATAGTGTTTTCCCCTATGGCGTATAGGTCTATCACTTGCCTTAGCGACCTACCTATAAGCCTGCTTATTTCAACGCTTCGACTATCCCTTTTTACTCCGTCCCTCTTTTTTCTTGAAGATGTGCTGCCGGGCAGCATAGCATATTCAGCAGTAAGCCAACCCTTGCCGCTGCCCTGTAAAAATGGCGGCGAGCCTTTTTCAAATGAGGCGGTGCATATTACCTTTGTATTGCCAAAGGATATAAGGCAGCTGCCATATGCGTTTAACGCTATATTGTTTATTATATCAACCTGTCTTAAATTATATATAAAAATTCCTCCATTTAAAAAGCGCTTGCCGTATGAACAAGCGCTCTAATCGCCATTTATATCAGACGATAATATCGCCCTCGTTTTCAACGGTAACTTCTTCAACGCTGCGTATTGCCCAGCGGGCTATAACAATAGGCATGTTCTCGGTACCTACCATTAGATTTACCGTATCCTCGCGAAGCCCTGAAACCGTGCCGTATATACCGCCTATAGTGCAAATCCTGTCGCCGACCTTTATATTATCGAGCATTTCCTTGATTTTTTTGTCCTTCTTGCGCTGCGGGCGTATTAACATGAAGTAAAACACCACGAATATAAGCAGCATGGGGAGCATACTCGTAAGGAGCGCTAGGAATGTGTTTGGCTCCGCGGCGGCTTCGCCCCCGGCTTCCGCCGCGCCTGCCGCTGCCGGTGCAGCTTCCTCAGCAACTGCTGAAATAATACCGAATAATTTTTCGAGCATAGAATGAATACCTGCCTTTCAGAAAATCCCTCATATTATAGCAACAATGCGCCTTTCTTGCAACATAGCATTTTACGAGCCGCCGGTAGCGATTTTGATAAACATACCTAAATTTGTAAAGTAAGGTAGCAGTGTGCTGGTTTCTAAATAGGCTTCAAGCGCGTTTTGGGGTATTACCGTATCAAGAAGCGGTATAAGCAGCGTTAATAGCGCAACTATCGCACCACCGCGAAGCAGCCCAAACGCTCCGCCAATTAAAGTATCCAGCTGGCGCAGCACGGGGAATTTGAACACCTGCCTTATTATGCTAAGCAATATTGATATAACAGCATAGGAAAGCGCGAAAGCTATAATAAAGCCCAGTATTTCAAAAGCAACCGAAACTATGGTCTTTGAAACATATTCGTTTACTGTAAGTATGCCCTCGCCCGCAAAGCTCCTGCTGTTTAGGTTGTTCCTTAATATTTCGCTTATGCCGTCCGGCAGTTTTACGGACTGTATTACAGTTTCCGTAATACCCTCGGTTAGGTTTGTAACCGGAGTGTTGGCTAAATCCCAGTCGCCCACCCTTGCAAATGCGTCTGTAACGCTGGCTAGGCTTTCACTTATGCTTGTATTGCCCATGGCGAGCGATGCTACTATGGGTCCCAACCAAAAGGCGAGTAGCACAGATACTACCACCGCCACAAGCGAACCTATCGTCTGCACAAAGCCGTAGTAAAGACCGTAAATAAGGCTCATGCCTATCACAAACAGTATGGCTATGTCTATCTCATTCATATATCCTCCTAACTAGGGCAGCACAAGGGCATATACTTCATTGCCCGAACTTAAAAGCACAGTGCCGTTTGTAAGTTTCCCTAAATAGCCCGTAATGGGGCTTTCTATCTGCGATGGAAGCTTAAGCGCATTAAAACGTTGCGTCCCCATGCCCGCCTGATACAAGCTATCGCTTGAAAAGGCGCATATGGTGCTGCCTTTAAGGCAGGCTCCAACGCAGCCATCGGGAAGGGTAAAGCGTTTATTAATGCTGCCTTGCAGTACCCTAAGCTCTGAAATCAGCCCAAGGTCTGCAATCTGGAATACGGGAGCAAACAGCATTCTGGCATCAAAATTGCCAGTTTCCCAGTCTATAAGCTGCCAGCCGTATACAAGGCGCCTTATGTTGGCGTTTTCCTCAAGCCCTCTATAGGTATACTGCTGCACTTCCCTCGTGTTTACTACATTTAGCAGCCCCCCTGAAAAAAGCACCCTGTATGTTATATCTTCGCCAAGCTCCACAGTGCCGGTATTCATGGCGCCCACCTGATATATATTCATAACCGTGGAGGCTACAACGCCCGACACATCAAGGCGGGTAACCCATAGAAACTCGCCACCGTCAAAAAAATCAAGGTCTAGTATCATAAGCCCCTTGAAGGGGGTTTGCTCTTCGTCGTTTTTACTCCTGCTCCTTGTGCTTTCCCTATAGGGGGCGGCTTCGTTATCAACTGAAATACCGGAAAAATCCTTAACTATCCAATAAGAGCCCACATTGGAGCCTATTACGGCGGCTACATATTTCTCCCCCACCCTTGCAAACTGTATGTTTTCAGACAGGCTGTCGTTGTAGGTAGACCTGCCGTTTCTATCTATAATATGCAGGTTAGCGCCCACCCATGCGGCTATATGGCTGTTTGACGCATGGAAACCCGCGCCGCTGCCTAGGGGATATTTCCAAAGCTCCGCCCCTTGGGAGGACAGGCAGAACAGAGTATCGCCATCGTAATAAAGCACCTTATCGCCAAAGGGCGTAACTCTTTGAGTGGCAACACACCTTAGCTTTTTAGCGGACATCTGCTTAGACCTAGTACCAAAAAGCCCCGTCAAATATACTACTAGCGCCAGCGCCACCGCTATAGCTAAAAGGACTAGTATTAATTTTTTCCTGTCCTTTTGTTCTACGCCCTGCATATTTCCTCCGCTTCATTATACTAAAAGCGATTATACACAGCTAAAGCCGGCTAGTCAAACAAGTGACAAGCCGGCTCAAATATGTGACTTTTATATTTAGCCCTTTACAGCGCCCGCAGTAAGCCCTGATACAAACTGTCTGCTCATAAGCAAGTATAGTATAAGCACAGGCATTGCGGAAAGCGTAAGCAGCGCAAACACCTTAGTCCACTGGGTGGTGTACTGCCCCTGCAAATCGCTAACGGCAAACAGTATAGTCTGCTGCCCCTCGGCTCTACCTACAAGTATAAGCGGGAACCATAAATCATTCCATATAGGCACCAGGTTATATATAGCAACTGTCGCCATAGCGGGCTTTATTAAGGGCAGCACTATTCTAGTATACACATACGAGCGCTTAGCCCCGTCCATATAGGCGGCTTCGTATAGGTCTACAGGGATTCCTCTAATAAACTCAGTAAGCACGAACACGGCAATAGGCAGCCCCATAGCTATATATACGGGGAATAGGCTTGCAAGTTTACCTATAAGCCCCAGCGCTTTCATAATTTCAAGAAGCCTAATACTGGCGATTTTTATAGGCAACATCATACCTATTATGAAAAAGAAATATATGCCATTTGAAAGCTTGCTGCGCGTCCATTGCGCAAGCGCAAATGACGCAAGAGAGCCTAAAAACAATATTCCAAAAAGCGAGCCTACAACCACTATTATGGAGTTTTTAAAATACACAAAGAAATCGCCATCCTGAGTTACCGCCTTATAGTTATCCAGTATAAAGGGCGATGGGAAGCTGAATAGGTTTTCGAATAATCCCCTCGTATTCTTAAACGAGTTGCTTATAAGCAGATATATAGGAGCTATCACTATGAAACACCATATTATCATCACTATATGCGATGGTATATGCATATTCATTATTTTAAGGCTACGCGTTTTTTTCTTTTCCATAGCTTACTCCTTTGTTTGCGTGGCTTTAAGCGTGGGTATTACGCCAAGCAACAGCATGAAAAATACAGATGTAGATATGGCAGCGCCTATGCCAGGCTCCGGCGGGGTAACATTTACCCCCACTACTCCCACCCTGTAAAACAGCGTACCTATAAGGTCTGTAGCATAGTTCGGCGGACCTGTAGGCCCTTCCATGGCGTACACTATGTCAAAGGCGTTAAAGTTATTAACAAATGTAAGTATCGCTATCATACCTACCACAGGCAGTATAAGCGGATATTTTATATACCAGAAAGCCTGCCATGAGTTGCAGCCCTCTATTTCTGCGGCTTCAAGCACATCTTCAGATACATTTTGAAGCGCAGCAAAGAACATCATGGTTGGTATGCCCACCCACTGCCATACGGATACTAGGCTTACTATGGGAAGGGCTGTCTTTTCATCGCCCAGCCAGTGATATACAAGAAAATCCAGCCCGACAGATTTAAACGCAGGGCCTGAAAGCACAGGGCTTAATATCATGCGGAAAAGATAGCCTGTTACCGTAACCGCAAATGTGCAGGGCAAAAACACTATGGTGTGGTAGAACCTTTTCCCCCGCATTGTGCGATTTGTAAGTATTACCGCAAACAGCATTCCCAGCACATTTTGGAATGCCATATGGAAAGCGAAGAACACCCAAGTGTTTTTAAACGCTCCCCAAAACCTTGCGGAATGCGTTTTGTCTGTAAATAAATCTATGTAGTTTTGAAGACCTACAAATTCCCTCGGCACAACATTTGAATTGTACAGGCTAAGCCTTATAGAATCCAGCATAGGGTATGCCATAAAAAATATGTATACGGCAAGCGCGGGTATTATATACATCATCCAATAGCTGCCGCCGGGGTGTAGGCTATTTCTGCGCCTTTTATTCGTAGTCAAAGCTGCTTTCCTCTCTAGCTGATACTATGTTGCTTTTAGAACATCGATTTTATTGTAGCGGTTTTTTCGATTTGGCAAAGTATTGTGAAGAAAGCATAGTGAATCCTATGCTGACTGAACAAGGCAAAGCCAAATTGGAAAAGACGCACAAGAAAACGCTGGGGTAAAGGCAACATAGTATCAAATTCGGGAGCCGTTGCCGGCTCCCTTTATTGGTGTTATTTGGCTACTATTTCTTCCTGTAGCTTGGTTAGCGCGTCCGCCGCGTCCTCTACCGTTATTGTGCCGTTTGCTATGCCGTTAAGGTTATCTACCAGTGGCGTATACAGCTCAAACAGCGTATTCCACATGAACCTTGAATCCCTTATAGCTTCATCGCTTAAGGCTTTTAGACCTGCGGTCTTTTCATCCGCAAGCTTAACATCTGAGCTTATCATCGGGAAAAAGCCCTTGGGGAGACAGTCTGTTACTATCTGCGCGCCTTCGGGGCTGGCAAGCCACTCAAGGAAAGCTTTTACTTCTTCAGGGTACTTGGTGGCATTATTGCCTGTAATAGCCATGTCGGAGTGGTGGCATATAGCCTGTGCGTTGCCCTCGGGCGCGGGTATTGCGAAGGCTCCCCAGTTGAAGTCCGGGAAATCTACATCCCATGCGCCGGAGCGCCATGAGCCGTCTATAAACATTACAGCCCTGCCAAGCCCGAGCAGCATTGGACCATCCGCATTTGCTACGGACTGGAAGCCCTCGGGGAAGTATTTGGTAAGCTTTTCAAAGTCAGATAGTGCGCGCAGGAAGTATTCATCGTTTAGTTTACGCTCGCCGCTCTCATACAGCTCTCTGTTTTCAAAGCCGCCTATGTAGTTGGGTACCATGCCGCAGAATACGCACTCTAGTATATCCCAGTTTTCCGCAAGACCGTTTGCAAAGGGGGTTTCGCCGTTTTCTTTAAGTGTTTCACATACTACAAGCAGCTCTTCAAAGCTTGTAGGGACTTCAAGGTCGTATTTGGCAAATGCGTCCTTATCGTAGTATACAACATGGTTTACAGCCGCAAAGGGTACTGCGAATACCTTGCCATCGTAAGCCGTCCACGCGTGGCGGGCGGTATCGTCAAAGTTTTCCATTACACCGGGTATGTCGGTTACATCCATGGCATAGCCGTCTTCATACAGTTTACGGCCTACGGTATAGCTCCTAGAATAGAAGAGGTCAGGCCCTGTGCCCGCTTCAAGCTGAAGGCGCAGGTTCGCGTTATACTCGGTATTGCGAGTAGGCTCAAAGCGTATGCTGACCCCGCTTATTTCCTTGTACTTATCCAGCATCTGCTGTACGGGCTCAGCGTCCTCGTTGCGCCATGAACCCATGGTTAGAGTAACTTCCTCTGCAACCACAAAAGACGCAAGAGAAAGTACAATGCTTGCAATAATTAGCAATGCAATGCGTTTTTTCATTGATTAATGCCTCCTTTTATATTTATGTTTAATCAATTATAACATATAGTCAAAGTACAAACAAGCAATAAACGGACGATAATTTGACAGAAAGTATTAATTGTTCCGTTTTGCTTGCTGTAAACACCTTTATTCAAAGCCTTTGAAAAAACACACCAAAAACTTACTAATTATTAGACTTGATTTTAGGATTAAAAAGTACTATAATCAGTCTTAAATCAGGGCAAAAGGAGGCTTTTATGCAAAATGACTTGTTTTATTTAGACACTTACACCTTACAGCAGGACATGCGAATTAGATTACCAAAATCAATATTGAATAACATGCCTGTTAAAAAAGGCGTTACTAAGTTTGCAATCTACCTTGACAGAGGAAAGAATGAATTGATACTAAAAATCGTAGATGTTACCAAGGAGGATAACCAATGAAACATGTTATTGCTTGTGGCGACACGCTACAGTTAATAAAAGATATAGAGCTAGAATCTATTGACCTACTTGTAACTTCACCTCCATATTGGGCAAAGAGAACCTATAACAACGGAGAAGGCGAGATAGGCGCAGAAGAAACACCAGAAGCTTATGTTGAACGGTTGGCAGACTTTTTTGATACTCTGAAGCCATATCTAAAGCCTTCCGCTAATATATTCATAAATGTTGGAGACACATTCTTTGGCTCCGGCGCTGGCGCTTGGAGTAAATATCTTGATGATAAAGGAAATGTTACTCAGGCACAGAAAGACCGTAAAGAAACTTTTTTCACCACAAAACCGCTTCAGCCTAAAATAAAACAAAATGGAAAACTTTACCAAAACAAGCAGCTTTTACTAATACCTTCGCGGTTTGCCATTGAGATGCAGGAGCGCGGCTGGTTGCTAAGAGATGACATTATTTGGCACAAACCAAATAGAATTCCTGCTAGTGTTAAAGACCGCTTTAACAATACTTATGAACATGTATTCCATTTTGTGCTACGGAAAAAATACTTCTTTGATCTTGATGCCGTCAAGGTGCCCGGTGCAAATGGTAGAATGAAAAATCCCGGCGATGTATGGTCAATTAATACGCAGCCCATAAAAGGTAGCCATACCGCAACATTTCCCGAGAAACTCGTTGAACAGATTGTCTTATGTGGCAGCCCCAAAGGCGGTGTTGTTTTTGACCCATTTCTTGGAACAGGAACAACTTGGGTAGTAAGCGAGCGACTTGGCCGTAAATGCATCGGCTTTGAAATCAACCGCGAATTTTTTGAATTTGCACATCAACGGTTTTCTGAAAGCATCGGAGCCAAAAATGACTGATTATATAAAAATTAGCAATGAACGATTGTGTGGTTGCTACCAAGGATATCTCTCCTGCATTGAAGCACGAGATTGGATGAAAAACCAAATTGGAGTATGGGAGTTTACATATGAACCCCGTGATGTGCGGGATAAATCCATACATCCCGCTGTTTTTCCTATTTCCATGGCAAAAAGAGTGATTGAACAATTTACCCATAGAGGTGAACTCGTTCTTGACCCCTTCGTAGGCTCAGGTACAACTCTCCTTGCAGCACAAGATTTAGAACGAAACGCCATCGGCTTTGACCTTAAAAAAGAGTATGTTGATTTATCAAATGAACGCATATCTGTACCACCAGAAGGCCATCCTTGTAAACAACTAGCTATATGCGACGATGCAAGAAGTATTTCAAAAAAAATCGCACCAAAAACCGTAAAACTAGCCTTTACTTCACCACCATACGCAAACATACTTAATAGAAAACGCAAAAACAAAAGTAGACGCGGGGACTTGAGATTAAACGAACAATTTGGAAAAATTGAGCAATACAGTCAAGACCCAAGAGACCTTGGAACGCTTTCAGTTGATGATTTTGAAAAAGCCATATCTGAGATATTCTATGCTATGAAACCTGTATTCATGCAAAAAGCCCACATACTTATTAATATAACAGACGCATGGATAGATGGTAAGCGTGAGCCTCTACATATAAATATAGTCAACGCCATGCGAAACGCTGGTTATGAGTTTCGCAATACCATTATTTGGGATAGGCGCAACATAGTTAATAGGATAGGTATATTCGGTTGGCCGAGCAACTATATAACTATGGGTACAACCTTTGAATATATTCTTGACTTCATATTGCCCGCACCAGATGAAAAGGCACGCTAACAGCAAAACAAAGGCATATTTAGCTTCGTTTTTACACGAATATTTGGGCTTCGTATAAATCGCTTCTCATATCGGGTTTAATTCTGTATTTTGTACCATGATTATGACCAGTACGAGCATCAAAATCGATATAGATTGAGCCGTCCTCAACAAGCGCAAGGAATTTGTCTAGCGTTGGGTTGATATGCGCCTCAATTTCAGTATATTTAAAATGTTCTTCACCGTCTATATATTTGCTATCGGCTTTTATATACATAAGGTTGTTAAGCTTTGTATTAAGCAATTGCTCAATTGTAGCAAAAGTCCAATATGGACTAGGTTCAACATCTCCAGTACCAACACCCTCAAGAATAAATTGACGCCATTCATCATGCCTATCGTCTATCGCATTATAGTCAAACGAAATGTAAATAATCTGTTCATACCTGTCTACATTCACTTTAAAACCCCTGTCGCTACAAGATGTAGCATTTATTGTCTGGCGAAAGCTGCGTTCGCCCGCCCCGTGCTTAACGCCCGCCTCTTTATGTGCCCAACCATATAGAGGGAGCAACACTTGCGGGACAATTCTTGCTGGCCTAGGCTCAGGCTCGCAGTGAAAGAGAGTTAGCAGGGAACTTGTCTTCCTGCGTTGCGTCTTTATTTCCCAATCACCAAAATCAGGCAATTGTAAATTGTTCTCTGCAAGCTCAAGTAAATCCTCTAAAGTGTTGCCTACACCACCAACATTTTCAGGGCGTCGGTTCTTAATCCAGCCCATACCTTTAATTCTGTTGAGTTCATCAACGAGTAACTGAAAATCTGTACTTCTCATATAACCCTCCTAATACTAATATTTTCTGAGTTTACACAGCTGGCTAGGTTTCCCTAGCCAGCATGGTTTTTCATTACTAATTGTGTATGATTATATATTGATTATTGCTTTTGTTCAAGAGCAACAGAGTTATACAGCCTTTATCTACCTATCCTAGCCCTATTTATAAATCCTCTAGCTGGCTCGCCTTCAAGGGTTGTTTCTATATACGCCCAACGCTCTCCAAAAAAGCCAAGAAGCGTTACATTAGTGCCCTTGCTTATTACGCCTATTTTGGAGGGGCTAAGTATTGGGTCGTCGTTGAAATTGGCATCCTGCACTATGGTTACCGGCTCATACATAAAGTTAAG
Organism: Christensenellaceae bacterium; assembly: GCA_012518615.1. Classification (GTDB taxonomy): domain Bacteria; phylum Bacillota; class Clostridia; order Christensenellales; family Aristaeellaceae; genus DTU024. The sequence continues at coordinate 84,942 of JAAYRU010000029.1, forward strand.
CTGGGAAAGGCTTACCCCGCTTGGCACGCCTGAAGCCTGTATATAGCCTATGCGGTAATCATCCCTGTACTGGTAGCCCATCATAGCCCAATCGCCATCAAGACCATAGAACCTGCACCTGCCGCCTTTTACATTAGCCTGCCCGTTTGCGGCACGGTAGTATTCTGTACCGGGACCTGAGTACACGGCGTATTCAGATGATATAGACCCTGTCTTATGCGCAGGGATATTATAATCCCTTCCTGATGGCGCGGGCGGGTTTGTTATTATAGGCACTACGGTTTCAGGCGGCATGGTAGGCACCACATAGGGCTTAGGGGTATCTGTAGGCGTCGGGGGTTTGGGCGCTTCCGTTATAGCGCTCGGCGGAGCATACACAAACACTAGTCCTGTAGGGCTTGCATTGCCGTTTGCATCCACATATACGCTTGCGCTGTCTGCGCTTATGCGTGTGTAGCCCTTAGGAACCATGCTAGAATTTGCGTATATGGTATGGCTGCCTACGCCTACTGTTACCACTTGAGAGTTTAACAGATTACCCGCATTATCCTGATACATTACGCTTACACTCGCGCTTACGGGCAGTGCGTATGTAAACACCACGCTTGAGGGGCTTGCCGTACCGTTATAGGAAATATACACAGGCACGCTGCGTTGGCTTTGAAGCGCATAGCCGCTTGGAACCTTATTATCGTTTGCGTATATGGTGTTGTTACCCTGCCTGCAGGACACATAGTCCACAGCCAATGTGTCGCCCGAGGCGCTGCGGTAGTACACGGGTACCGATACAACAATCTCCTGCGCGGCTTTTGGCTGATACTGGAATGTTACGGAACTTGGCGTTGGCTTGCCATAATTATCCACATATACGCTTATTGAGGAGCTTGAGTACCTGCTGTACCCCTCAGGCACAAGGTTGTCGTTTGCGTATACTATATTATATCCCGCTGATAAGTTTACATATTCGGTATTAAGCCATACTCCGTTTGTGGTTTGGTAGTTTACAACCACTTGAGGCACAGTTGGCGGAGTAGTAGGCATATAGCCGGTGCCGGAGGCTGTAAATATAACCGTTGACGGGTTTGCAACAAGCTGCGCGGATACGCTTACCACCCTGTCCTTAGCCCCTACAATCTGATATCCGCTTGGAAGTCCGTTTGTATTAGCATATAGAAGGTGGCTGCCCGCGCGCAGGTATACTGTGCTTGTTTTAAGCAGATTGCCATAATTATCCACATAGCGTATCTCAACCGCAGCAAGGTTACTTGGCGCTGTTGTTGGGGCTACACCCCCAGCGCTATAAAGGAAAAGCACAGCAGCGGGCACTGCATTTCCGGCAGAATCCACACTTACATTTACCTTTCCCAAGCCTTGCAGCTGATAGCCGCTTGGCACAAGAGAGGCGTTTGCGTATATCTCATTTACGCCTACCCTTCCATATACATAATCTGTATATAGCAATTTCCCGTCAAGCGTGCGGTAGTATACGGGTATAGTGCCGCCAGATGTCTGATAACCTGCGGTAAAATCCACAAGGTTATTTGATACATAACCCGTTCTGCCATCGGGCAGCAGTATCTCATACCAGCCGCTTTGCGCAATAGAAAGCACAGGATAGCTCGAACCCGTTGGAATGCTTGTAATCAGCGCATACGCTGTAGAGCCGCCCTCCCTTACATTTAGATAGTTTTTCGCGGTAACTGTAGCAGTACCTATTATTGGCATGCCGTCTGCATTTGCCGCAGGCAGCACAGATAGTACAAGTATAATTGCAAGTATAACACTAAAGCCCTTTCTTAACTTTCTTTTCATTGTATCACCTCGTAAAAATATTCCGTAATAGTTATAAACCATTCTACTATATATAACGCATTAAAATCCAATTTCCTTGCACATAATTTGAAATTTTTATATGCAGGGTATAAAATCTCTTAGGAGGTATTATGAAAACCAACTACGATAAAATTATGCAGGATAGCATTTCCCGCCTTTCAAAAAGGGAGAGGCTGCTGCTGCACGCCTGCTGCGCGCCCTGCTCCTCGGCAGTGCTTGAAAGGCTAAGCCCCCATTTTGATATTACTCTTTTTTTCTATAACCCCAATATGGACGGCGAAGAGGAATATAACAAAAGAGCTTCAGAGCTTATACGCCTAGTAAAGGAAACGGGTAATGCCGCTAGTGTTATTATACCACCTTTTGAGCCCCTAGAATACCAGTGCATAGTAAAAGGGCTTGAAAACGAAAAAGAAGGCGGCTTAAGATGCCACGCCTGCTACCGTCTGCGCCTTAAAAAAACCGCTGAATACGCAAAAGAGCACGGCTTTGAAAAGTTTACTACAACGCTTTCTATAAGCCCGCATAAAAATGCTGATATTATAAACAGCATAGGGCTTGAACTGGAAAAAGAAATAAGCATACCTTTCTTAGTGGCTGACTTCAAGAAACGGGGCGGGTTTAAAAGGTCTATAGAGCTATCCAAACAGTACGGGCTTTACAGGCAGAACTACTGCGGCTGTGTGTATTCAAAAAGAGCAAGGCTAGAGAATGATTAAAGCTACTTGGCATAACCACACAACAATAGCTATTTATACTCATCTCAGCCTAAATAAGCTTTATTTTGTGCGCCTTTTCCGATTTGTCTTTGCTTTGCTCAGTCAATATAGCACCGCTATGTTTCCTTCGCCAAGCTTTGCCAAATCAAAAAATTCGCTACAATCTATGCGCTGCTTTAAACTGAGATAAATATTAGCATTACGCTATAAAATAACATAAACATAGAGAAATAAAACACTGAGGCAGGTACACTCCCTGCCTCAGCTTAATTAAACCATGAAAAACAGCTTTTAGTATTATTCTATGTTTATTGTCTTTACAGTTTCTACCTGAGCCATCTTGGGTACTGTTACGGAAAGTACGCCGTTTTCAAGCTTTGCGGATATATTGTCCACATCAGCATCGCCTAGGTAAATCTTGCGGCTCATAGAACTGAAGCGGCGCTCCTTATGCACATAGTTGCGCTCCTTGTCCTCTTCTTCTCTCTCTTCATTTACATTTACTGCTATGGTAAGGCAATCCGCCTCCATTGAAATGCTTACATTTTCCTTATCCACGCCAGGAAGCTCCGCTTCAATAAGGAAGTCCTTTTCCCTATCTTCAATATCTAGCTTGAAGGTATCCCTAGCAAGGCTCCTAGTTGTAGGGTAATTGTTTGAGAAGAAATCGTCCAGCATATCGTGTATGCTTGTCATGCTACTCACCAAATTATCTGATCTACGGTTAAATGGAATTAATCTTGTCATATTTACACTCTCCTTTGTTGTTAATCTTTTTTGTTAGCACTCTCTCTCGTTGAGTGCTAATATGTTTATAACATATATTTATCACACTGTCAAGCGCTATTTTGAAGGCTCAGGTAAACAATTTGTGAACAATATGTAAACGCATAAAAGCTAGTGGTTCTGCGGCTTTTTAGCGTAAAAAAGGGCTTAGTATTCGCCCTAAGCCGTATTACATTTAAACATTGTACACAAAAATTTATAGCGGTTTTCTACGCCGCACACTGTCTTTACATATTAAAAGGTGCCATTTTTTGAAAACCGCCATACCAAAATGTATTTGTATTAAGTGTTAGTTGCAGCTATTTGTCTTACACTAGTTTATAGTTGTCAAATAAACAGAGCCTGTGGCGGAGTTTAAAATAAAACATTCTTTTTGACTGTTTTTACACTTATAAAACCTCGTAAAATCAATCTTTTCAATCTTTATCATTTGTCTGACATCAGTGGTTATATCGGCTTCATTTTTCCAACTATTGCCAAAATCACATATTCTACAAAGTGCCTGACATTTTTAAACTCCATACTCAAAAGTAAGACAAATTGAATTTTGTCAATCCGACAAACTGGGATTTTTTCATTCTATTTCTGTTCTTAATGTAAATACCTCAGGTAAATCAAATATTTCTTTTTTCAAAAATATAGGATAAAAATACAAATCATTTAAATTTTCAAATTCTAGCCATTCAAATTCATGTTTATTATGGTGCTCACGCAAGATAAATCTACTTCCTTTTTCCAATATATTGGTATGTGAAATATCAATTAAAAAATATACACATATTTCGTGGAACATAATCTTATCAACATCTTCTTCAAAAAATCCTTGATTTAACCACAAAGGTCTTATAATTTTAGCATCAATTTCAAGCTCTTCTTTTACTTCTCTAATAACTGCATCTTCAGCTTTTTCACCAATTTGGACTCTACCACCTGGCAGATAATAATAAGGTGATCTTTCATCTTTCATGGCTAAAATCTTATTATCGTTAATGATTACAGCACATACTCTATAATTAAATTTACTGTTATCAATCAAAAAACTAATATCCATAATTGCCTCTATAAATTCTGATTTAATCTATTTCAGTTCATTTTCAATTTCCTCAATTGTAGGCATAGACGACTTAAATTTTTCAGGCAGTAACTTTGACAATTCATACGAGGAAATTCCGACAGGTGACTTTACATTATTTACTGAATACTGAGCTAAAACATCATCTTTTGTCTTGCATACAAGCAGTCCTATCGTTGGACTGTCACCATCGGTGCGAAGAATGCCATCCACCGCAGCTACATAAGTGCTTAACTGCCCCATGTCGCGAGGCTCAAATTCGCTTACCTTAACCTCAATTACCACATAACTATGAAGTTGAACATTGTAAAAAAGCATATCTAAAAACTGCTCCGTGTTGCCGACTAGCAATCTATATTCACGCCCTAAAAACGCAAATCCCGTTCCCAGCTCCAGCAAGAATCGTTGAAGGTTGTCCATAAGTGCATCTTTTAATTCTTTTTCATCATAGTTTCGGCGCAAGGTGAGAAAATCGAAATTATAAGGATCTTTTGTTATCTGTTGTGCAAGTTCACTTTTCACAGGTGGCAAACTTTTATTGAAATTTGTCACCGCCATGCCCTTTCTCTCAAATAAGTCCGTATCCAAAAAATTTAGCAGAACCGCCCTAGACCAACCGTTCTTTAGTGTTTCCTTTACAAAAAAACACGCTTTGTCATATTCTCTCTTACACTTATCAATGATTAGTTTGTTATGCCCCCAAGGTATTCTAAAAATTGGTGTTTCAAATTCCACCCCGGCTTGGGGTAAATTTGATTCTTCCACATAATCCACCCCGGCTTGGGGTAGATTCAGTGCATTGGGATATAATTCGTAAAACCAGACCATATAGCGTAAATTTGTTACCGAAAAAGACTTTACATCCGGCAGAAGTTCCGTCAGATCCTTGCTCACATTATTATAGAAATCAGTACCATAGCGTGATGCACTGTTCATCAATGAAATATCTCTGCCAAGAATCCAATAAAACCGGAGCATTTGTTCGTTAACTTTGACAGCCGCTTTTAATTGGCTTTTTCTAAATTCCTTGCTGATGGATTGAATCCATTTGCGGTAATATTCATCCTTCTTTATCAATTCACTCACAAACCTACCTCCAAGCATTTTAATTTTATATGAAACCCTACCTAAATTCAACCACTCTACAATCGCCGATCAATGATACTTTTGTCGATTATATCACTTTTTTTAGTTTCATACTTTGTGGAAGCTCTGAAACCCTTTGAGTTACTTAAGTTTTTCCCTTTTAGCATTATTATGACACCCTCCCCTGATGAGGAGTTGAATAAAAAAATGCTGTTTTTACTTGTTTTTAAACTCGGTAAAGCCAGTGAAATAAGGCTTTTTCGGGTTTGGCATTTGTTGGACATCAGGGTTATATATAATTTTAGGAGCGACAAATTGGATTTTATATATTCATTGCCTTTCAGTTGTACTTGCAATAGCTCTATCCTTCCCATTCCCGTTTAAATCCATTGACAGCATATTCTTTCAGTTCATCATTGGGGATCCATTCTCTTTCATCGCTCCATAGATGCTTGACAATGCCTATAATTGCGCCTTTATCCAGCAGTCCATATATATGTGGATAATCAAATTTTCCGCCATTTTCCCATTTTACTTCGCAGTTTAACCGCTCAGTATCAATTAAAAGGATTACCTTTTCAGCGTAATCATTCTTAAAATTCGGCGCTACCAGATAATATGTATCTAAATCCGAGCAATGAATAAAACCGCATCTTTCCAGACTTTTTGTTCCGTAACTGCCTGTTTCAATCTCTTTTTCAAATTCATCCCTATTAACGGAGTGAATAATAATCATATGCCCATCCCCTTTCTCTGAAACAAATTCCAATTTTTATATTTTGTCTTACTTCAACACTTCCCATACCGGATTCTGTTTAGAACCGACACGCCTGATATAACCTTTCTCTACAAGAGAATTGAGCGCTCTTTGAACCGTTCTTACAGTTTTAGAAATCTTTTCGGCTATTTCTTCTCTTGAAAAATCCGGTTTTTGTTTTAGAATAGCGTAAACCGCTTTCTCTGTTCCGTTCAAAGTGAGATCCAAAGTGACATTATAGTACCACAAAGTGACACTTCTATCACTTCGGATCATTCAAGCGAATACTGTCTGCAATAATACCATAATCGATGTCACTTTTTGGCACCACATCACATATCCCTTATTTTACTTGGCATAACTCCAAATTCCTTAACAAAGGCTCTGTAAAACGCAGAATAATCGCCATAGCCTACCAGCTCTATCACTTTAGAGGGCGTAATGCCTTCAAGCAGTTTTTCCCTTGCTAAATTCAGCCTTTTTTTGGTTATATATTGGTGCAGATTTATACCCATACCCTTGGAAAAAGTCCTAGACAATGTGCTTTTGCTAAGGAAAAACTCTTCCGCGATTTTCTCTAAACAGAGCGCCCTATCGGGTATATTTTCGTCTATATATTCAACTATACTCTTAAGCCTAGTGTTCTCACTTTTAAGACCAGTCGCATTTTTCCCTGCCAAATTTATATTAACCATTATTTCAGTGAGGTATGCTTTTCTAAGTAAATCATGCCCATAGCTTTCATCATCAAGGTTAGAGAGCAAAAGAAGCAGCTCCTTATGCCTTAACACTTCCTGACCTGATAGACGGATTTTAGTTTGATTTTCGCTAAAGCAATCAAACAAATTAGTCTTAGCTGAGCTAATACTTTTAAGATATTCGGGATTAATCCATAAAAACATCCGTTTGTAGCTATCCTGCACGGAATGAATTTCCGGCCAATGTAAAGTTCCGGGGGGGATTAAAAGCAAGTCGCCATAGGTGAGTTTATAGTTTTCTGAGTGCACATGGTAAGTAACATCTCCCTCTAAAAACAAATAAATCTCATAAAAATCTATATGATAATGTACAGGAGTTTTTGAAATGTAGCAACGCTCATAATAGAAAGCCTCAACATCCCGCCTACGCATATTCCAACGGGTTAAATCTCTCTCTTCATTTTTGTTGTTTTTTATACTTACCATATCTCCCCTACAACAAAATATCTCTTTCCGTTTGCCATATAAATTATGCTTTTTCGAGCGCAATATGTCAAACAGTGCTTTTTGCAATGTTTTATCCACGCTGAACAATACCATTTACCCACTCAATATGATAATATTTATTGTACATATGCTATGCTTTAATATTTATGAAGAGTTATATTAGTTGTAATTAAAAAATACTTCATGGCTAAAAGCGCATAAGGGGGGCGTGAAATTGAAATTAACTGTTAAAAATATCTCGGGTTACAAGCAAACGGATACAGATATTATTTTCTTTGGCGAATGTGGAAAAATTATAATATCCCGCTGGAATGATGATATATATCGCTTTAGCTGGCGTTTTGATAATATCAATATAAAAGATGAAGTAAAAAAAGCTTCGGATTTTATGATAGCATCAAAGCAAGATGATTTCCCTGTGGATATAAAGGAAAAAGATGAGCATTTTGAAATAAAACTCGCTTCAAGCAGGCGCATATGTATAGAAAAAGAGAGCGGGCTTATATCTGTATACGAGAAAAACAAACTGCTTCACGGCGGAACAATAGGCAGCAAGGATTTAGTTGTGCCCTCTTCCCCGCTTCGGGTAATTAAAAAAGGAGATAGCCTATACGCTAAATATAACTTCAGGCTTGAAGAGGACGACGCATTCTACGGCCTTGGCGATAAGACGGGCGTACCCAACAGGCGGGGCAAGCGCTACCAGATGTTCAACCGCGACGCCCTTGGCTACGACGCGGAAAATTCCGACCCTCTTTATAAATCCATACCATTTTTTATAAGACATATAAAAGAACATAATAGATATTTGGGCGTTTTCTTTCCCCAGCCCTGCATAAAAGCTATAGATTTTGGCAAGGAGAGCCACTTCTATTACAGCGTTTCCGGCGAGGAAGGTCCTTTTGACTATTTTATTATAATAGGCAAAAAGCTAAAGGACATAGTAGCAAACTACGCATATATTACAGGCTTGCCTGCGCTTCCACCGCTGTACAGCTTCGGCTTTTTAGGCTCATCTATGAACTACTTAGAGGCGGATGACGCGCAGAGTAGAGTGCTTAAATTCTTTGAGCGTACCGAAAAAGAGGATATCCCTTGCGAGGGCATGTATTTTTCATCTGGATATCTAAAAGCGCCCGATAGCAAGAGATACGCCTTTCTATGGAATAAAGAAAAATTCCCGAACTATCAGGAATTTTTAAAAGGACTAAAGCAAAGGGGTTATCACCTTATAATGAATATAAAGCCCGGCATACTGTTAAGCCATCCTTGGTATGAGGATATTGCGGGTAAAGGCTATTTTATTAAAGACGCAAAAGGCAATCCCTATGTTGAATACTATTGGGGAGGAGCGGCTTCTTTTATTGATTTTTCAAACCCTAAGGCTTGTCAGTGGTGGAAAGAATCGCTTAAAAAATACTATTTTGACCATGGCTGCGAAGGTATTTGGAATGACAATAACGAGCTAGAACTTGAAGATAGCGAGCTTCCCGCATACTACACGCGCTCCGTATATCCCGTAATGATGAGCAAAGCAAGCTTCGAAGAGCTTAAAACAATCGCCCCCGATAAGCGCCCATATGTATACTCGCGCAGCGGAAGCGCCGGTATTCAGCGCTACGCTAGAACTTGGACGGGCGATAATCGCAGCGATTATAAATCCCTGCATTTCAACCAATATATGGGGCTGTCGCTAAGCCTTTCATCCATGCCTTTTTACGGGCACGATATAGGCGGCTTTTTTGGCAACATGCCGGAGGAAGAGCTGCTAATACGCAGCAGCGAAACAGCGGTATTTCAGATGCGCTTTGTAATACACTCTTGGAATAGCGAGGGAGAACCTACCGAACCTTGGACCTATAAAGGCGCCCTCCCAATAATACGTTCCCTTATAATAGAGCATTACCGCTTTATGCCTTATACATATTCCTGCGCTATAAGGGCATCACTTACGGGCGAGCCTGTAGAGAGCTTGCTTGCGCATGAGTTTAGAAAGGACACCAACATTCAAGATGACGATATTAACTACATGTTCGGTCCCTTTGTATTAAAACTGCCTGTAACAAGCGCAAACGCTAAGAAAACCAAGGTTTACTTACCTAAGGGAGAAAAATGGTATGATACAAGAGAAGATAAGCTATATAGCGGCGGGCAAACCATAAACAAAAGCGTACCAATGGACGGCAAGGCGCATTATATGCTGCGCTCAGGCGCAATTATCCCCACATGGGAAAATGTGCGCCAGCTTAAAAACGCCCTATGGGATAGCCTTACTATATATCTGCTGCCGCCTTATAAGGACGATACTAGCGAATTTTCACTATATGAAGATGACGGCGTAACTGAGCTTGAGCTAAATAAATTCAATAGATTTGATTTTTACATGAGCAGCAGCATACTTAAAATAAAGAGAAAAAAATACGGCTTAAAATCAAAGGAAGCTCGAAAAGCCACGCTCCAGCTATTAGATGGCTATGTGTTTACTGAAAATAATATGAGCACCTTTGAATATGACCCTGACAACACAAAATATATTACACTGGGTATAAAAAAGGGATAGTTTGTTTTCTTTTATAAAGGCTTATGCCTAAAACGAAGCATCCATAGCATTGTAAAACGCTGGAATATTAGCAATATTTATTAGCCTGCCATTATCAAGCAGAGCTGTGCCTTGCAGATTTCCGGCTACATAGCTTTCCTTTTTGCCTTTAAGACTTCCGCCTATTCTAAACTCCCCTTTAAGCTTTGGGGTAAAGAGCAGTTTTAGCCTGCCCGCGCTGTCCATAACTGTTAGGGGGCGCTGCATTTCTTTTTTACCATTTACTGTGGCAACCTGTATGCTTACATTTTTAAGCTTGTTCATTTGTCCCGCATAGAAGAACGCGTTTTCTGTTGTGGCATCGCTTCGCCCTTCTACAAGGTTTAATCCAAATGGCACGCCTTCAACTATACCCCCTGCGCCCACCATGCGCCTTGACCATTTGCCCAAAAACGCGCCCCTTGTAGAATCCGCAAAGGATATTGCGGCAGAGGGTGGGAAAAGATATTCTCTATCGCCAAATATTACTCTACCATCAGTAGTTAAACAGCAGCTTTTAAGCGTATAGTAAAAAAGGCTCTCCCTCTTTGGCAGGCTGTCGCAATAAGCTATGGAAGAAGGGGGATTTAGCCTTAAAATAAAGTCAAACAACATAGGGGTTTTTTCAAAAAAGTCGTACACATGGCCGTATATATGGGTGCTTTCGCCCTTGTTTCTTATGGTGATTTCATAGCGTTTCCCCATCATATGCACCATACCGCCGCCAAGTTCATCGCCAAGCTTATCAGTATCCGCATTTTCGCTACGCAGGCAAGAGTATACTTTATCGCTAGCCATATCAAATAGGGATAGCATTAAATACACCCTTCCCCTGCCTTGCGATACTGAGATATTAAGCCTGCACATATCAGACAGCAGATAGTAGCTCTCCCAGCCATAAATTCGCTTTGGCTTTTCCGTAATAAATCCGGAATTGAGCCTTTTTATAAGCCCCTGTGAATAGCCTTTCTCAACGAGGGTTCCATCTCTTTTAAGCAGTGGACCCGCCTCAAGCATTCTGCGTTGCACGACCATTCCTCCTATTGGCGCTTAAGTGGTGATTTATCCCATTTATGCGCCTTTAATATGACGAAATTATAATAAATTGTTTTTAATTTGTCAACTATTTTCAAAAAGTGGTTTCAAGGTGGTATACCTCCGCTTCACAGTTGTGCTTTTTTTGTACCAAAAAATACGACATCTTGTTATTAATTATTATTATGGTAGAATATATTAATACTATGCTGCTTTTAGAACAGCGATGTTATTGTAGCTGATTTTTCGGTTTGGCAAAGCATTGTGAAGGAGGCATAGCGAACCCTATGCTGACTGAACAAGGCAAAGCCAAAGTGGAAAAGACGCACAATAAAACGCTGGATTAAAGGCAACAGAGTATAAAAAGGGGGGATTGATGTGCAGAACAAAAACAAGGCATTATATTCACTGGTGTTTACTGCGCTGCTTAGCGCGCTGGTGTTCGCTTCAAACTACATAAGCTTTCCCATAGGGCAGTCCCGCATACATGTAGCAAATGCGGTATGTCTGCTTGCCAGCATGTTGCTGGGACCTGTAAACGGCGGCATAGCAGCCGGGCTTGGCTCCGCGCTTTTTGACCTTAGCTTTCCCGCATACGCCGCCGAATGGTGGATTACATTCATAAACAAAGCCGCAATGGCTATAGTATGCGGCGCTATAATGCACAGGGTAGAAAAACCATCAAAAAAGCTTATATATGTATCAGCCGCGGTAGGCTCTATAACCTATATGGTTCTTTACCTGTTTAAGAGCTTTATACAGATGCGCTTTATAGCCCCTGTGCCTGCAAGCACCATAGGCCCAACGCTGCTTACCATGCTTGGCGCTTCACTAACAAACGCAATTTTCGCAGTGCTGGTAGCACCGCTTGTATACATGGCGCTTGAACCCGCACTAAGGGCAAGTAATATACTTTATAGTAAGCCGCCTAAAGAATAGTTTGTCACAATATAAACGCATATATAAAACCGCTTAGCTCAAGCGGTTTTACATTTATTATTTTCGAATTTTCATAAACTTAGATTACTGTATCTATATACACTTAAGCTTTCAACACTTATTCATGTTCATGCTCATGTTCATGGCATACTGAGCCTGTATATTCAAGCTCGCCTTTAAGATACTTTTCAGCAGCGGTACCGGAATCCCCGCTTGCGCCTACTATTACCTCTATATTCCTTTCATTAAAAATGCTAACAGCGCCCTGACCCATGCCTCCGGATATTATTACATTTACTCCCATATCCGCAAGGAAATTGGGCAGGAAACCCGGCTTATGCCCTGGGTTTGCTACATTTTCTACCTTAGTTATTTTGCCATCTTCAGCGTCAAATATAATAAATTCAGCGCAGTGCCCAAAATGCTCGGACACAGTATTGTTATCGCTCACAACCGCAATTTTAATCATATATATTACTCCATTTCTTCTATTATTTTAGCTACTTCGTGCAAAGGGTCGCCTTCAAGGCTTTCTATAGTACCATTATCGCAGGCTTCGGATATCCTAGGGTCTATAGGCAGTTTAGCAAGCACTTTTAAATTGTGCTTTTCGGCGATTTCTTCTATATGGCTTTCGCCGAATATTTTATAGTCCTTGCCGTTGTCCGGACACCTGAAGTATGACATATTTTCAACAATACCTATTATTGGTATGTTCATCATCTTTGCCATTTTTACAGCCTTAGACACTATCATAGATACCAGCTCCTGCGGAGATGTTACAACTATAATCCCGTCAACCGCTATTGATTGAAACACCGTAAGCGGCACATCTCCGGTACCGGGCGGCATGTCTATAAACATATAGTCAACATCTTCCCAGATTACATCCGTCCAGAACTGCTTTACCGCGCCCGCTATTACAGGCCCTCTCCATATTACAGGGTCTGTAACATTATCCAGCAGCAAATTAAGCGACATAACGGATATACCCGTATCCGTTTTAACAGGATATAGCCCGTGCTTATCGCCCATTACCCTTTCTTTTAAGCCGAAAGCCTTAGGTATAGAAGGACCTGTAATATCCGCGTCCAGTATGGCGCTGTGGTAGCCCATTTTGTTCACGCTTACAGCAAGCATGGATGTTACGAGCGATTTTCCAACGCCGCCCTTTCCGCTTATTATGCCTATTACCTTTTTTACGCTGCTCCTCTCGTGCAGTTTCTCAGTGAAATCCGTCTTTGCCTCTTTCCTGTCCGCGCAGTTTTCAGAACAACTGCTGCAGTTATTATCGCAACCCTCGCTCATGTTTAGCTCCTTTATTTTCCATTCAGTAGTAAATCCATAGTGCCATCGAATATATATTTTACCGCTTCACCTGAAGCGCAGTCAATATCTACAATGGTTTTTCCGCTGTTTACAGCCTTAACAGCATCTAAATCAAAGGGTATTTTGCCAACGAAGGGCAGCCCCTTTTCTTTGCAATAACCCTCTATTTCCTTGGTTTTTTCAAGGTTGGTATCGAATTTATTTATACATACCGCTATAAGCACCTCAAAACCCTTAGCAGTGCTTATAATGCGCTCCATATCGCTTATGCCGGATATGGAAGGCTCCGCAACTATAAGCGCCATATCTACACCGCTTAGCGACGCTATAACAGGGCAGCCTATGCCTGGAGAGCCGTCTATAATTGCCATATCCGTATCAGGCGCTTTTTCCTTCATGCGCTTTTTAACCTCTGTTACAAGCAGACCCGATGTACCGCTGCCCATTTTAAGCTGCGCGGTTGAGAAAACTCTTTCATCGCTCTGATACAGCATAAGCTCTCCATCTACAGATGGCAACATGCTTATAGCGCCCTCGGGGCATACATATTCGCATACGCTGCAGCCCTCACAAGAGAAGGGGTCTACCCTGTATTTACCATCAATATTTGATATGGCATCAAAGCGGCAATGTTGTCTGCATATATCGCAGCTTATGCATTTTTCGTTATCTATATGCGCCTTTGGTAGGCCAAAATAATCCGCCCTTTCAGGCTCCTCTTTCCAGTCGCTTATAAGGTGCAGGTTTGGGGCGTCCACATCACAATCCGCATACGCTTTAGCGTCCGCCAACCTTATGAATGCGCTTGCCACGGTGGTTTTACCAGTGCCGCCCTTTCCGCTAAGTATTAACAGTTGCCGCATTTTGCGCCTCCTCTATAACCTTGTTAAGCAATGTAGAAAACATTTCCCTGTACTTTTCGCTCTTTCTTGCTATAATCTCTCCCTCGGAATTTAGCTTTCCAAGCTCTGTATCATAGGGTATTTTCGCAAGTATTTTTATATTGTTGTCGTTGCAGTATTTTTCAGCGGGGTTTTCGCCATCCAAGCATTTATTAAGCACAGCGCCGAATGGCTTATTAAATATTTTAACTAGCTCATGCACCATGCTTAAATTGTGCACGCCAAATAGCGTAGGCTCCGCAACAAGTATGCAGTAGTCTACATCCTGTATGCTCTCCATTACATTGCAGGCGCTGCCGGGGGGAGAGTCTATAATGGTAAGCTTATTTCCTTCAGATTTTTCAAAGGAAAGCAGCTTTTTTATTATAGGCACGCCTGAAGCTTCGCCTATATTCATAATACCCGTATATACGGAAACGCCACCCGATATTCCCTTTTGTATTTTGCCAACGGGCTCATCCTTTTCTGTTATAGCGTTTTGAGGGCATACCAACTTGCATCCACCGCAGGAATGGCATACTTCCTCAAATACTATAAGCTCCTTTATATAGGCAAGAGCGTTGAACTTGCAAAAATCCACGCATTTTCTGCAGCCATTGCAAAGGCTTTTGTCAACCAAGGGGATTTTTACATTTACATCGTTTTCTAAAATGTTTTCAGCCTTAAAGAACAGATTGCCGTTAGGCTCTTCTATATCGCAGTCTACATAGGCGGCTTTTTCAGCTGCCGCCGCCAGATTGACCGATACAAGCGTTTTCCCCGTACCGCCCTTGCCGCTTAGCACGGCAATATTCATATTATTTAAGTCCACGACCGTGTAAGCCTTCGTGAACTTCACCAAGCAGCGATAGCTTGCCACCTGTAAACGCCTCTATGTTTTCTTCGGCTGTACCCTCTATGGATTTATATATTTTCATATCTGAGGACTTAAGCACCTCCGCCGCGTTTTCTCCCAAACGGGGGGTAAGCAGAGCTTCCGCCTTACTGTCTATTACAATCTGCGCAGCCTTTATGCCCGCGCCACCACGGCTGTCCTTTGCGGTATTTTCCACAAAAAGGTTTTCTTTAGTTTCAGTATCGTATATCAAAAAGTATTCCGCACGCCCAAAGGATGAGCTTACATTTGAGTTTAATGTGTTTTTTACAGTAGGTATTGCTATTTTCATGTTTTTCTCCTTTCAAAATAAGTATATATGCTATATAGCTAATTAGGCTAAACTTCGCCTTGCTGTCCCCATCTGCCGCGCCTTCGTCTATTGCATCCTCTGCCGCAGCCTTCGCCTAGACCATCGCAAAGCCTATAATCGCCGCCTTCTATGTGTAGCACCTTTCCGTTTACAAGGGCTTCAGCAAGCTTTTTTCTAGCATCGACATAAATGCCCTGCACTGTGCTTCTGGCGATATTCATCTGTTTAGCGCATTCTTCTTGGTTAAAGCCCTCAAAATCTATAAGCCTTATGGTTTCATACTCATCTACTGTCATGTTAATGGGCTCCGCGCCAAGCGGAGAACCTAAGGGACCGAACCTGCTGTTTTCAGGCAGGGAGCATACTCTTCTGCGCTTTCTGGGTCTTGCCATAGACCCCACCTCCAATTCTTTGAGAATAACCGGAGCGTCCTCCGGCATTCTCAACTTGCATTATAGATTCTCCAATTGTTCGTTTACCATGCTGAGCTGCTCCTGCAAAATATCCTTCTGCCTTTGAAGCAGGTCTTTCCTGTTTTCGGGGTTTACGTAGCCTACGGCAAATCCTCTGCCCATGCCACGGCCTCTGCCTAAGCCCATGCCTCTGCCGGCGCCTCTTGCGAAACCTCTTCCGCAGCCTCTCATGTAACCCATACCATATCCTCTTATAGGAGTGGCTCTGTTTTCCGCTACATCTGCGCTGTTACAGCTACCTAGACCTCTGCCTGTCATAGCTCCCGCGCCCATGGGGCCTGTTCCGTCCATCCTCGGCATAATTTCACCTCCTTCACAGTTTATGACATATGCCATTAACTATATTATAGCAGGTTTTCGGTATATGTCAATAACTATTTTTGCCCTTTATTAACTTATGCTGACATTATATTGTACATATGGCGTAATTATGATAAAATAACGCCATAAGGAGGTGGAACTATGATAGTTATCCGACCGGTATCTGATTTGCGGAACCGTTTCACTGAAATTGAAAAGACCGTAAAAGAGGGAACGCCCGTATATTTAACTAAAAACGGCTATGGAACCATGGTGGTTATGAGTTTAGAACAATACTCCGCACTTACTCAGGACATAGAAGTAAAGCTTGATGAGGCTGATAACATGGCGAAAAACACAGATGAACGCCTCTCGGCTGACGAAGTTTTTTCAAAGGCTAAAGAGCGCATAAAAAGCCATGAAAAGCTATAATCTGCGTTTTCTTCCGCTTTTCGAAGAGGACTTGAACCAAATAATTGACTATATAAGCCTTCAGCTTGAGAACACCTCTGCAGCATATGCTCTAATTAACGATGTTTATGAAACAATAAAAGAACGCCTTCCCAACGCTGAAAGCTTTGAATGTTTTAATTCCAAAAAAGAACGCCCTCTGCCATACTACCGCATATATGTAAAAAACTATATAATATTTTATGTAGTTGATGGTGATGCGATGGAGGTTAGGCGTATCTTGTATGGACGGCGTGATTGGAAAAACCAACTTTAACAATGCCATCTAAAAACAACAGGATTTTTGTAATACATCAAAAAATAAGGAGCGCTTATGAGAAATAAAGTAATATGGATTACAGGAGCTTCTAGCGGGCTTGGCTATTACTGCGCAAAGGAGCTGTATAGCCGTGGCTATAAGGTAGTAGGCGGAGCTAGAAGCTTTAATGCTGAAAAGCACGAGGTGGGTTTCAGCACAATATATTTAGATGTAAGCGATGAAAAAAGCTGTGATTATTTTGTGAAGAGTGCGCTTAAAATTTACGGAGAGCCTTATGCATTGCTTAATGGCGCAGGTGTGCTGCACCTTTCTCCCGGTGAATGTATAGACACAAGCGATTTGCAAAAGATTATGGATGTTAATTTCCTTGGAATGCACAGGATTACAAAGCGCGTTCTCCCCTATATGCGTAAGAATAACGCGGGGCATATAATAAACTTTTCAAGCATAAACGGTTTATTCGCAAGCCCTTATCAGGGCGCATATAGCGCAGCCAAGCACGCAATAGAGGGCTTTTCCGAAGCGCTTTACATGGAGCTATCCCCCCACAACATACATGTAACCCTTTTAGAGCCCGGCGACCACAGGGGAGGCAAAGCGGCATATAGGCTCACTGAACAAAATCCGCCAGAATGCTATAAGGATTCATATAATAGAGTGGTAGATAAGATAAACCACGATGAAGCAAGCGGAAGCGACCCTAGTGTGCTTGCAAAAAAAGTTGCAAAGTTTATAGAAAGAAAAAACCCGCCTTTTAGGTATGTTATAGCCATGCCATCTCAAAGGCTTTCTGTTGTGCTGCAAAGGATACTGCCGGCTAAGTTTTTCCTTAATATTATTTCTAAATATTATGGGGTATGATTTTTCGAAGCATTTAGAAAACTTTGCACAATGATTTGCACCCCCACTCAGTGGATTAGTCATATTATAGGGTCTAATACGCATATATTACGGCTCTACTCCCAAAATCGTAATAATAGGGATTAAAAAAGACAACTAAAACGGATTTATTCCACGGTCATCTTGCCATGAGCCTCGATTTGAGCGGGATTTCGAGGCAAAACGGCAGCCCCAAGCCGCTGCGCGGCAGGTTTGCCTTGGCAAAAGGAGCCTATCCCGCTCAAAACTCATGGCAAGATGCTTTCGCGGCATAAATTCCGTTACGACTTTGGGAGTAGAACCTATATTACTTGACTCTTTATGCCTTTGTGAGTATACTTGATATAGAGGGACGGACACCCGTACCGGGATTGAGGAACGGTCTTGATGTGGTGTTCGTTCTTTTTTGCGCTATTATTACGCATAAATAGATATTAGCGCATTCAATACTACTTGTGATTATATTCCCCAAATATACAACAAAAAAAGCGCCTCACAACAGTTGGCGCTTTTTGTATTACCTCAATTAAAGAGATACTATATATTAATCCTTCTCCCCGTTTCAACTGACTCTATAGCAGCAAACACTACCCTCATAGCTTTAAGCGCCTGCTCTCCGTCCACCCTTGAGGGTCTGTTCTCTGTGATTGCGCTTACAAATTCATCTATTATGCCTGTGCTAGTTCTGCCGCCTGTGTTCTGCTCCTCATTTGATGTAAGGCTGTCAAGCTGCATTTTTATTACCGCTCCGCCCTTTTCTTCTATTATTAGTGAGTACTTAGGGTCATCATACAGGCGTATTGTGCCTTCTGTACCGTATATACGGGTGGAATTTTCCTCTCCCGCGTTAAAAGTCCAGCTAACTTGCACTACGCCCTGCACGCCAGAGCTCATTTCTATAAGGCAGCTTGCGTTATCCTCTACATCTATAAACTCTCCCTTTGGGTTACGCTTATCAAGGGTAGATGTATTGGCACTTACTGACACCGCCACATCATCTAGTAAATAATGCATGAGGTCTATCTTATGTATGCCAAGGTCGCCAAGTACGCCAAAGAACGCTCTCTCCTTTGATATAAACCAACTGTTGGGGTTGCCCGTCCAGCACTCAGGGCCGGGGTGCCCGAACACTGTTCTAAACGCAAGCGGTCTTCCTATTGCGCCGTCCTTTATAAGCTTTCTAGCCTTCACATGTGCGCTTGCGAAAAGCTGATTGTGCCCAAGCAGCAGGCGTTTGCCGTTTTCCTTCGCGCAGGCGACCATATTTTCACAATCCTCATAGCTTGTAGCCATGGGCTTTTCAACAAGCACATGTTTGCCCGCATTTAGCGCTACAATAGTATCCCTCGCGTGGGCGGTGTTGGCATTGCATATGCTTACTATATTTATTCTATCGTCCGCGAGCAATTCCTCAAGGCTATAGTACGCCTTGCCGCCAAACATATGCGCAAGGCGTTTGGCTTTTTCAATACCGGTATCATAGAAACCAACTATATTGGCTTTTTCGCACTCTATATATTCCGGCGCGTGGCGCAGTTCCGCAATCTTCCCGCAGCCTATTATACCTGCATAATACATATATACCTCCTAATTGTACATTTAATACTATGTTGCCTTTAACCCAGCATTTTCTTGTGCGTCTTTTCCACTTTAGCTTTGCTTTGTTCAGTCAGCATAGGAGCCGCTATGCCTCCTTCACGAAGCTTTGCCAAACTGAAAAATCCGCTACAATTAAATCGCTGTTCTAAAAGCAACATAGTATTACATTACTTTCTCTTATCCCTCTGGCTTTGCAGAAGAACCGCAACTATTATTATAGCCCCTGATATGGCACCTGTTAAAAATGTAGGTACATTGGCGGCAACTAGCGTGTTATTAATAATTTTAAACATTAACACGCCAAGGAATGTGCCTATTATTTTACCTCTACCGCCGGACATGCTTGCCCCGCCTATTGCAACGGCGGCAATTGCATCCATCTCAAACTGGTTGCCCGCATTTGCTGCTGCAACAGCCATAAGCCTTGAAGAATACAGCCAGCTTGTAAGCCCGCAGAGCAGCCCTGTTATTGCGAACACCAATATCTTTGTCCTGTCTACATTTACGCCCGCCATCCTCGCAGAAACCTCGTTACTTCCAACGGCGTAAATATGTTTGCCAAGCTTAGTCCTTCGCATTATAACGCCAAATACTATGGACATTAATATAAATATTATCATAGGATAGCTTACCCTGTTGCCGAAAACGCTTATCCCGCCTGATGATACCATTCTAAAGCTCTCATAAAACGGGGCATTTGCATTTCCGCCCGCAACTGTAAAAGGCCCCCCTTGCCCAAAGTGATTAATAATAGCTCTAGTTGAAGTTTGCACGGCGAGCGTAGCTATCATTGCAGGCATACGCCCTTTAGCAACAAGAACGCCATTGAATGCGCCTATTAAGCCCCCTAATGCCACGCAAAAAAGAAGCATTAGCCATATGCTTTCCGTGCGGTTTAAAAGCTCTATACCAAAGCCCGATATAAGCGCAACCTGCGAGCCCACAGAAATATCTATCTGCCCTGCACATATTATCATAGTCATACCAAGGGCAATAATACCGGTAGTGGTTGCGGACTGGGTAAATATGTTAGATATATTGCGCCACCTGAAAAAATTGGGGTTTACCGCCATAGCTATTATAATTATAAGCACGAAAGATACTATATAGCTATACTGTGTAAAAAGCTTTTTTATAAATACACTTGCGTCGGTCTGTTGTCTTTTATTAGGCATGTTTTCTTTCCTCTATTATAGCCCCGGTAGAATAACACATGAGGCTTTCTTCACTTATTTCATCACGGTTAAGTATTTTATTTATCTCTCCCCTAAACATAACTATGCATCTATCGGATACCTTCATTATTTCTGCAAATTCGGATGAGAACATTATTATAGATTTACCCTGTGCGGATAGCGACAGCATTAGCTTATATATCTCGTACTTAGTGCCAACATCTATGCCCTGCGTGGGGTTATCAAACAGGAGTATGTCCGCATCAGCTTCAAGCCACCTGCCGAGTATCACCTTTTGCTGGTTGCCGCCGGATAGCGATGTTATGGGGTTAGTAGGTCTATCCGCCCTTATTGATAGCTTTTCTTGGCGGCGTCTAAAGCGCTCCCTCTCTTTTTTAGGGGATATCATAAGGGATTTAAGTTTCGTATTGAAAAAGCCCATAGAATGGTTGTCAAGTATGCTAAGGTCGTTAAGTATTCCGCGCTCCTTGCGGTTGCGTGGCACCATTGCAATGCCTGCCTTAAGATGGCTTTCTATACCGCCCTTTATTTGTTTTCCATCCTTAATAACTTCACCCGTATAGCTTTGCACACCAAAAAGAGCGTCCGCGAGCTGATCCCTGCCTGAGCCGTGAAGCCCTGTAACGCTTAATATTTCCCCTTTTTTAAGCTCAAAACTTATATCCTTTATACCATCGCTGTTTAAATTGTTTACACTCAGCGCGATTTCAGGCTGCACATTGCTTTTTCTTGAGGCAAAGTCGCTTTCAAGAAGAGCTTTACCCGTCATCATTTCGGATATTTGCCTCTCATTTACATCTTTGATATTGCCATCCGCTATCCACTTACCGTCCCTTAGCACGGTAAAGGTATCGCATATTTCAAATATCTCCGGCATTTTATGGGATATATACACAAAGCCCACGCCCCTTGCTTTAAGGGTTCGCATTATATTAAATAGATTCTTTATGTCCCTGCCGGATAGCGCGGTTGTGGGCTCGTCCATTATTATAATTTCGCAGGAAAAAAGCAGCGCGCGGGCAATTTCAACCAGTTGTTTTTCAGCAGTTTGCAGGCTTGATACAGGGGCTTTAGGGTCTATACTTGCGCCCATGGTTTCAAAAACCCTTTGAGCACATTCTATCATCTGATGGCTATCGAGTAGACCGCCTTTACCCTTTATTTCCTGAGCAAGGTAAAGGTTTTCATACACCCTAAGGTCATTACACAGATTAAGCTCCTGATGTATAAGCCTTATGCCCTTATCCATAGCGCTTTTTGCGCTTGAAAAGCGCACAGCTTCACCCTTTACATATATAGTGCCGCTGTCTGGCGGAAAAGTACCCGCAAGCACATTCATAAGGGTAGATTTGCCTGCGCCGTTTTCGCCGAGCAGCGCATGTATTTCGCCGGGGCGCACGCTAAAATTAACATGGTCAACTGCCCTAACAGGACCAAAGTCGACTACTATTTCTTTAAGCTCTGCTAACAAATTTATCTCCTTAAAGCATAAGGGAGCCCGGAAAAATATCCGGACTCCCTAAAATATTAATCAAAAATAGAGTAGCGGTCGATATAATCTTGGCTGTCGCGGTATTCCTCAACTGTGTTCTTGTCTATTTCTATTGTGGGAATAAGGAACAGCTGACCTTTAATCTCTTCATCTTGATAGGTTTCGCCCTTGGCGCAGGCAACGCCCAGCCTTATGGCTTCCCTTATCATGGAGGGGCTAAAGAAGTAGGTTACAAGTTCCGGCTTTTCTACAGTGTCAAATATTGCTAAAGTTTCACGCCTGCCGCCAACAGAAGTTAGAAGCCTTAGGTTTTTAAGCTCGTCCGCATCGCGGATAACCGCCATAATGCCGTCTATAATTTCATCATCATGGGTTACGATTAAATCTAGCTCTTCAACATCTTTAGCGTCCGCTGTGCTGAGCCAGTTTTCCATAAATTCCTGAGATTTAGCGTTTGACCAGTCTGTTTGGAAACCTTCCTGAAGTTGCTTAAACTGGTCCTTATATTCGCTGGCGTCGAGTATATCTAGCATACCCTGCGTGCGCTGCTTGGATACGGTTGAGCTGTCACCAATAAACAGCAGATAGGTGATAGTGTCGCCCGCTTTGAGGTCTTCCTCGTAGTATTTGAGCAGGTATTCGCCCATCTTATTGCCTATGGTGAAGTTATCGCCCATTATTTCCGCTGCCATGCCTTCGAAATTTTCGATAAGACGGTCATAGATTACAAGCGGAATGCCTTCGTCTACAATCTGCTGGGCAGCGTTGCGAAGCTGGTCGCCCTCGTGCGGCCATAGCATAATTACATCCGGCCCCCAGGCGATTATCTCTTCTAGGCCCTGTATCTGCTTTGCCGCCTCATTGCCAACTGCCATGCGGTAATCGGCTATTGCGCCGCTCTCCTTAAGCGCGTCCGCCTCTGCCCTTGCGTGGGCGACGGATTCACCTGTAAAGCCGTGGTCTGCGTCTGGCGTTACTATGCCAAGCTTAATGCCATCGGCAAGTGCAAATGCACAGTTAACGCTGAACACAACAGTCAGCAAAACTGCAAGTAGTTTTCTCATAATATATTCCTCCTTTGTGCCATGCACATTTATTGATGAAATTATACCAAATATAACTTTTTATGTAAAGCTATAAAACATGTAGCTAGCGTTATTAAATTCACAAAAAACAGTAAGAAAAAGCAAAAAACCATTCGTCTATGTATACGGTTTTTTTAGGAGCCCTGCTATAGTATCAAAGCTACAGGAATAACAAGCAGCAGGCTAAACAGCGTGCCCATTAAATAGTATTCGCCAAAAGCAGGGTCTTTGGATATTTTTTCATACCTTGTAATGGATTTGGCAGTCAATATAAAACCTATGGCAGCGTACTGCCCAACAGCGGCTAAGCTATATATAATAAGCCTTTCAAGTATACCTATGGTGCTGCCCGCGTTTTTAAGACCCACAGACTCGCCCTTTTCAGCAATAGACTCGCTTTCTGCATTAAGATATTTAAAATTAAAACTTTCCAAAAATAAGCTAACGCTTATGCTTGCGGGTTTTATAAGTATTATTATTACAAGCAGCTTTTCATTTAAACTAACTGGGTCTATAGAAAATTTGCTAAGCAGATTTGTAATATCCGTATTAAATACAGGATTGTTTGAAAACACATATATTGCTACAACTATGGATATAATATGCAATAGCTGGTCTAGTGCGTATATTTTGAATACTGCGTTTTGGTACTTTAAGCTAAACTTTCCTTTAATAAAATCTATAACAATATGCACAACCGACACTATTAAAGGTATTATTAGTAAATCCGCGCCGTATGTAATATACAAAAGCGCTACGCCAAGCATCAAGTGTATTATTGTATGAAGCAGTAAATCTTTAGGTTTATCCGCCTTTGATGCCGCCATTTTGTTTGTTTGCAAATAATAATCTCCCAAAAAATGAGATATAAGCATTATCAGCATTAAACCTCTTGCGCTATTCATACGATACCCTCTCTCTTTCTATAGAATGGCTCAGCACATCAAATGCGCTTGATAGCGAATAAAACTGGCTGCTCTTAAGCGAATAGCTTATTGTAGACTGGTTTTTGCCAAGGTATTCAGCCGTGTTTTTTTGGTTGCAACCGTTTTCTATATAGGCTTTTATTATATTTACTTGGCTTTCAGACCTGTCGTCTTTTATTATACTTACAAGCGAAAAAAGCGTGTTTATAAGCGGCAATTCACTACCACGCTTGGCTATTTTGTATGAGGTTATTACCCTCTCTTTCTTCTTTTCGTTTTCCTTCACCTCTTCAAGGCACTGCCTTGCCATATGGTAGGCTTCACCGTCTACCAGATTAGAATTATCCTCATATATTGCGGTGTCTATCGTGCCTATACCTATGCCAAGCCTTAGCTTTAGGGGATATAAGGCAAGCTCCATATTGATTATTATCTCCATAATATTTTCGCCGCTTTTTAGCAGCCCTTGAAAGGAATCTCCGGAGCTTATATAGAATTTTGACGCAATAACATCCCTATATTTATGGTTTATACTATCAAGCACGCTCATGAGCTTTTCCTGCATGTTTTTTCTATCGCCGCTCGCCCTTGACTGCTTTATATCAGCGATTATAGCTATATATTTTCCCATATTGCCCCCTTTCTTTGTATTATGTGCGCTTTGACGCATAAACGGATTATATGTGTGATTTTATGCATATTAGAGAAATATGTATTGTTTCATGCATAACTTCTGATTATGTACCTATTCTACCATATTTGCACTATGCTAACAAGCTTTTTATAAAAATATTGCGGCGCAAAAAACATACTCCGCTCGCATATATAAAATATACATAATTAACCACCTCTCCTTCTTGCTTTTCCGGTGGAAAGATTGTATCATCTATGTAAATATATTTGGAGGTGCTTTATGCGTTCAATACCTATTAAACTTAGCTTTGCCGAAGAGGTAAAGACATTTGTAAACATAGCAAACCGCTACCCCTACGACATGGACCTGCGTGCAGGTAGGCATGTTGTAGATGCCAAGTCCATACTGGGCATATTTTCTCTGGATTTGTCTCAACCCATCACCCTTGAAGTCTATGCGGACGACTGCGATGACCTAGTAAAAGAACTGGAAGCCTTCAACGCAGAATAATACAAAAATACGATAATCTATATAATAAAATGTTTGTTTGTGATGCACACTGCGATACGCTCTACAGATTGCTTAAAGAGCCGGGCGCAGATAACGATGTAACCCCGGAAAGGCTAAAAAAAGGCGGCGTAGGCTTGCAGACGCTTGCCATGTTCGTTGGCACATCTTCCGATAAAAAAACCATAATAAATACAATAGAAGGCATGATGGCTATTGCCGATGAACTCAAGCAAAAGGGTCTTGATATTATTGATGACCCCAGCCTTGCCACAGAGGGAGAGGTTAAATACATACTGTCCATAGAGGGCAGCGAAGTATTCGAGGACGACCTTTCCCTGCTTGAAGTATACAGAAAAAAAGGCGTGCGTATGGCTTCCATCACTTGGAACTACGATAATAAATTCGCCTCCTGCCATATGGGAGATACTTCAAGGGGCTTAAGCAGCCTTGGTAAAGAATGCGTTAGGGAGATGAACCGCCTTGGAATAGCGGTAGACCTTTCCCATATTAGTGATAAAGCCTTTAAAGATGTGCTCGACCACGCCTATTCTTCCCCGCTTGCTTCGCACAGCTGCGCAAGGGTGCTGTGCAACCACAGCCGCAATTTAAGCGATGAACAGCTTGAAGCTCTATTTAACGCCGGAGGCTTTGTAGGCATAAATTTTTGCCCTGCATTTCTTGTGGAAGATGGCAAGGCGACTATGTTAGATGTGCTTAAACATATAGAGCATATGTATGAGCTTGGCGGCAACGGCAAGGTTGGTTTCGGCAGCGATTTTGACGGCATAGAAAGTAAGCCCGTAGGGCTTGACAACCCTGAAGATTTTCCCGCCCTGATACGCTTTTTAGCGGATAGCGGTTCTTTCAGCGATGATGATATAGCCGATATATCAGGCAGGGCATTTATAAACTACTACAAAAAACTATAAGGAGAAACAAATTGAAAATATCCCTGTACAGTGAGGCTGGGTCGAATAGGCTCAGTTCTATTGTGTATCTATATCACTCAGATGAAGCTTTAGAAAAGCTTTCAAACAGTGCATATGAAAGCGCAAAAATACTAACCCCAAAGGGTGGAAAGATAGCTAAAACCCAGCATATAGATGGCGATAATGTAATCCGCCGCTGGTACCTTAAAATAGAAAAAGAGCTTAGCTATGACAGCGTTGAAGAAGCGCTTGAAAATATAATTACAAGCTGCAAGGAAGAAGCCCTCAGCGAAGTTACGCTTGCAATAGGCTGCGAACTTGCAGATTTTACATTCGGCATATACAAGAAACTAAGCCTTGCAAATGACGGTTTTACGCATTATATAACAAGCGGCATGTCGCCCGAAAACAAGCCCGCGGAAAAGCCCGCTGTGCTTAATATCTCCCTAAACTTAGGAGAAGGCTTTGAAATAGAAGCTGAAAATAAAAAGCTTGAACAGGCAAAAATAATAGCTGAAGGGATATCCCTTGCAAGGCGCCTTGTAAATGAGCCTGCAAATATAATGACGCCTGATAACCTTGCTAATGAAGCTAAAAAACACGGAGAAGAAGCGGGTTTCAGCGTTAAAGTATATGACGAAAAACAGATAGTGGATATGAACCTCAATGCTTTCTACTCTGTAGCCAAGGGCAGCGATACCCCTCCCCGCTTTATAGTTATGGAATATAACAACGCCCCGGATAGCGATAAAAAGCTTGCGCTTGTAGGCAAGGGGCTAATGTATGATTCCGGCGGATATGCAATTAAACCTGGAGATTCCATGTACACAATGTTCTGCGATATGGCAGGCGCAGCGGCTGTAATAGGCGCTATGTATGTGCTTGCAAAAGGCGGCATAAAAGCAAATGTATACGGCATAGTTGCCGCATGTGAAAACATGGTATCAGGTCATGCGTATAGGAACGGGGATATTATACCCTCTCACGCAGGCAAATATATAGAGATAATAAATACAGACGCTGAGGGCAGGCTTACGCTTGCGGACGCTATAAGCTATGCTACAAGCACACTGGATGCGGATGCCGTAATAGACATAGCCACTCTTACAGGCGCAGCCTTAATAGCGCTTGGGGATGAAATAACCGCTCTTCTCGGCGATGATGAAAAGCTTTGTGAAATACTTAATACATCAGCAGAAAAATCAGGCGATAAGATATGGCGGCTCCCCGCGTATGACTGCATAGCCAAAAACAATAAGTCCGAGCGCGCGGATATTAAAAACAGCGGCGGCAGACTTGCTGGTACTGCAATAGGCGCGCTTTTTTGCCGCGCATTCGCCCACGGCAAGCCTTGGGCGCACCTTGATATTGCCGGAACCGCTTACCACGAAAAACCCAGCGCAAAAGCGCCTCTTGGAGCAACGGGCGTGGGCGTTGAAATGCTTGCAAGGGCAGCTGAAGCTTATTTTAAATAACGCTTTTATATATTTTTATAACTTAAAGGGGCTTGTCGCTAATGCAACAGCCCCTTTAATATATATAGACTACTCTTGCTATACTTGTATTTGCATCCACTTGCCGCTATTTAGACGCCGCAAGAAAAATACTACCCGCAGTATGATTTCGCTAAGGCTTAACATCCAAGTCATAGCAAGACCTAACTTAAACACATATACCGCAAGATAGCCCATTATGGGACGGATTACGCTTACGCAAAGCGCCATAACGCCTGCAACATACAGGTTGTCCCCCGCTCCTCTAAGGCTACCCGATATTACAACGCTACTCATCTGGAAGGGCTGTATAATGGCAATTACAAGAAGTGCACCTGCAGCGGCGTTTATTACTACATCGGCATTGGCAGCGCTGGCGTCTATAAATAGCGCACTTAGCGGATAACGGAATACCGCTATAATTATTCCCACAACTGCCGATATCATAAGAGCTAAACGCAATGAAAGCTTACTGTACATCATGCTTATGTCAGCACGCTTAGCGCCTAAGTTCTGCCCTGTTAGAGATGTCGCGGCAACAGCGGTACCGTTTGCAAAGTTGAATGTTATGCCTAAAAACTGCATTGCTATATTATGCGCTGCGAACAGAACCACGCCAAGCCCATAAAGTATACGAGAATATAGGAAAAAGCCAAAACGCATACTAAGCTGCTCCACCATGGCGTTGCCGCCTATTTTTAGTATGCCTTTCATTGCGGGTACATCAACTCTCCAAGAGTCCTTTTTTGATATGTGCAGGTATGTATCCTTGCCCTGTACTACCACCCATAGTGATAACAAAGCCCCTGCCGCTATGCCTATAACGGAAGCTATTGCAGCTCCGGCTATTTCAAGGCGCGGGAAGCCTAATTTACCGCCTATAAGCAGGTAGTTAAACACTACATTTACTATATTGCTTATCATATTTACCTGCATGGTAATTTTAGTATTGCCAACCCCGCGAAGCGCTGCGTTTATACACATGCTTATAGCGCTCACAGGAAGGCTCCATGCCATAATGCTAAAATATGTTACCGCGCCATTTAGAACCTCTGCATCGTCCGGGGTATTGGTATTTCCTCCCGCAAGACGCATAAGCGGCTCTGCAAGCATAAGCCCCAGCGCCATTATAATAAGCGCAATAAATGCCACAAGCATTATTGCGTTCCTAAGCGTTATATTAGCCGCATCCCGCCTTTGCTCTCCCTTACGCCTTGCAACTATGGCAGTAACACCTACATTAAGGGCAAAAAATACGCTTAGCATTATCATGCGGGGCTGCGCAGGCAGGGCAACAGCGGCAAGCGCATTAGCACCAAGCTGACCTACCATTATTGTATCTATGCTGCCTATAAGGCTCATAAATACCATCTCTGCAATAGACGGAATAGCCATGTTGAGGACTACCCTAAAAGCGTGCCTGCCATCGGGAAGCGGTCCTAGGCGATATTTAGCAGGAACTAATGCCTCCATATTAAAAAAGGCATCAAGAAACTTTTTCAAGAAAAACATTCCCCCCTTGTATACAATATAATCATTATAACACTTATCAAGTAAACTTCAACTATATAATACTATGTCGCCTTTAACCCGGCGTTTTCTTGTGCGTCTTTTCCATTTTGGCTTTGTCTTGCTCAGTCAGCATAGGGCTCGCTATACCTCCTTCACAATACTTAGCCAAACCGAAAAAACCGCTATAATAAAATCGCTGTTCTAAAAACAACATAGTATTTAAGTGTAAATTTCCTTTTTACACATTGACATTATCACCGTTTTGTCATAAAATTGTAATGAATTAACATTCTTGTCATTATTAAGGAGGCTAAGCATGTACAAACAGCGTATACAAAATGTTTTTAATAAAACTCTGTGGCTGTTACTGCTACTGTTGCTAGTTATTGCGACAGGCGCATTCGCCGCACAACCGACATCTGAAATCATAATAAATATCCACTGGACGGATTCCAACGGCAATCCTCAGGTTACTCAGGCAATGCCCGTAATGTACCCGGGCTATGAAAACGCATACTGGCTTTATATAAGCGATGAAGCCCTGCAAAACGCCACCATAGAAATTACCGATTTTAACGGCGTTTACAGGGGCGGTTTTACTTTGCAAAACGGTATGCCTCTACTACATGCGCTTGAACAGGGAACTTCTCAAACACTAGAAGACATACCCGTGTATTTCCAAGGGCTTGGTGAAATGAATAATCCCCTTAAGGATTTTTCATTGTATGTTTCAACATTCGTTCAATCTCCTCCCCCGCCCGTAGCAACCCCTGAACCTCAAAAAGTATATATACCCGTAAGGTTTGTAGACAGTGCAAGCGGTTTAGATTTACTTAACCCTCAAGCTGTAGAGCTGTACCCAGGAGAACAGCAGACTGTATACGCCCAAGCTATTGAAGGATATAATGTAGATGTACAAGAACAGACCGTATATGTAGATGAAGCGGGCAACCCAAGCGCAACAGAAGTAGTATTCTACTACAGTGCAATAGCCACACCCGAACCACAAAAGATACATATACCCGTAAGGTTTGTAGACAGTGCAAGCGGTTTAGATTTGCTTAACCCTCAAGCTGTAGAGCTATACCCCGGAGAGCAGCAGACTGTATACGCCCAAGCTATTGAAGGATATAATGTAGATGTACAAGAGCAGACTGTATTTGTAGACGAAGCGGGCAACCCAAGCACAAGTGAAATAGTATTCTACTACAGTGCGGTGGCAACACCTGAACCGCATAAGGTAAGTATTACCGTAAGGTTCATAGACAGCGCAAGCGGTTTAGATTTACTTAACCCTCAAACTGTAGAGCTATACCCCAGAGAGCAGCAGACTGTATACGCCCAAGCTATTGAAGGATATAATGTAGATATACAAGAGCAAACTGTATATGTAGACGAAGCGGGCAACCCAAACGCAGCTGAAGTAATATTCTACTACAGCGCAATAGCTACGCCTGAGCCTCAGAAGGTACAAATTCCCGTAAGGTTCGTAGACAGTGCAAGCGGTTTAGATTTACTTAACCCTCAAGCTGTAGAGCTATACCCCGGAGAGCAGCAGACTGTATATGCACAGCCCATTGAAGGATACAATGTTGATGTACAAGAACAGACTGTATATGTAGATGAAGCAGGCAATGCAAGCGCAGCTGAAGTAATATTCCGCTACAGTGCAGTAGCTACACCTGAACCGCAGAAGGTAAGTATTACCGTAAGGTTTGTTGACAGTGCAAGCGGTTTAGATTTACTTAACCCTCAAGCTGTAGAGCTTTACCCAGGAGAGCAACAAACTGTATACGCCCAGCCTATTGAAGGCTACAATGTAGATGTACAAGAGCAATCCGTATATGTAGACGAAGCGGGCAACCCAAGCACAACTGAAGTAATATTCTATTATGCAGCTATTGAAACCCCTGTCCCTCAAACTGAAGAACCCACACAAGCTCCTACAAATGTAAATATAATAGTAAGATACATAGATAGGGATACAGGTGCTGAAATAGCAAGCGCGCAGGAGCAGACACTGCCTACAAATGAGCAGACAGCAGTATATGCTCTACCTTCAGACTTACAAGAAGGCTATGCGCTTGTTGACGGAATAGATGCCGTGCTTGTACAGGTAGATGCTTCAGGCATAGCAAACCCCTCATCTGTAGAGTTTTACTATACTAAGCTTACTCTCCCAACGGTTACTGTTAGATACCTTGAAGAAGGAACGGATATCGAGGTCGCAAAGTCTCAAAAAATAAGCCTTAATATTGGTGAAAATATAATCAACGCTAACCCTGAAAACCTGCTTGACGGATATGAAATAATCAGCCCAAGCACAAGTATAATCATGGCAGGCTATGAAGGAGCAACGACAAACACAGTAGAATTCTTCTATACCAAAAAAATAAGCGCCCCCGTTGATATTATGGTACATTACCTAGATGAAAAAACGGGAAGCCCTGTAGCCTCTTCCCAAAAACTGGAGTGCAAGGACGGAACCAACTCTATAACAGCTTCCCCGGCAGATCTTAAAGAAGGCTATGCGCTTAAACAGGGTGAAGCTGATACAAAATATGTAATAGTATCTTCAGGCTATGCAAATCCCGATTCTATTACCTTCTATTACAGCAGCATTGCCGTTGTAACGGATGAGCCAACCCCTGACCCTGCGCCTAAGGTTGCGCTTGTAAAGGTTTATTATAGAGACCAGTTCGGCAAAAATATACTTGAAGATACTGTAAGCTGCGTTGAAAATGAGGAAAACATAGTAATAGCCGACCTTAGCAAGCTTGATGCCAATATATACGAGCTTACAGGCGCTGACAGACAGCAGGTTATTGTCGACAATCAAGGCAACTCAACACCCTCTGAAATAGTGTTCCTTTTTAAGGATAAAAGCGTTGACAGGTCTGCTAATGTGCTTATAAGGTATCTTTTAGATGACGGAAAGAGCATAGCGCCCGACCAGCAGATAGCAGTAAAAGTAGGTACTACCATAATAAAAAACAGCCTAAAGACCCCTGATGGTTACAAGGCTAAGGAGCCTCTTGAGCAGGAAGTTACACTATCTAAGGACGGCACATTGTCCAGTGATACCGTAATTTTTAGTTACGAGGCTCTACCCGCAACGCCTACACCTTCAGCAAGCCCTTTCCCTTATAAAATAACCCCCACGGATGCCTACGCATACCCGCGCTCTGACAATATTAACTTTAGGTCTGAGCCCAAGGTATCGCAGGATAATGTTATAAGCGTAGTAGGCAAGAAAGACCTTGCCCACATAACAGGCAGCCTTACCAACAATCAGGATGAAATGTGGTACAAGGTTGAAATAAATGGCGTAGAAGGTTTCCTAAGGGAAAATGTAACAAGGGTGCTAAGCCAGGCGGAAGCCGAAAGCGCGCTCGGCTATACCCCCAAACCCACGGATAAACCCACCCCCGCGCCCTCCGCGATAGTGGACGGAGTTGCAATAAACCGCTGGGCAAACGCTAATGTGGGCGGGGTAAATATACGCAGCAAGATGACCACTTCATCAAAACGCGTTGCCAAGCTAAATAAGGGTGATGATATATTCGTATTCCAGCAGCAGACTGTTGACGGAGACCCTTGGTACGCAGTGCTTGTAGATGGCAACGAAGGCTTTGTAATGTCTAAATTCATAGACCTTATGAGCCAAAGCGACAGCGATAAAAAGCAATCGGAACTTGCTTCCCCCGCGCCTATAAGAACACTACCCCCGTCGGAGCAAACGGGCGTTGCAACACTGGAACCCACTAAAGAACCCGAGCATACAACGGTTCCGCCTAAGGAAACAACGCCTCCGGCATCGTACCTTGGCTATGCGCTTACAAATAGGGAAGTATCCCTTAAAACTGGCGTTGGCAATGCTAGCGAGCTTGAAATAGCAAGGCTCCCGCAGAACACAATAGTTATGGTTACAGGGCAAGCCTATGTGGATTCCCGCGCATGGAACATGGTAGATGCGCTTCCAATAAGGCAGAGCGGATATCTTCCCGATGATGCACTAAGGCGCATAAGCTCTCAAGAAGCGGCGCCCTACCTAAACGCCTTGCAAGCGCCTGTAACAACCCCAACCCAAGTGCCCACTTTAAGCCAGCACGCAGGCTTTGGTATCACCCTTGGCGAAAACGCACCCTTGCGCGCAAATATGGACACCAACTCACAGATAATATACTGGCTGCCTAAAAACGAGATAGTACAGGTATACGGGCAGGATATTGCCGGCGGAAATATATGGCATATCTCCCGCTATAAGGAAAACTACGGCTTTATAAGAAATGACCAGCTTAGGCTACTAAATAGCGAGGAAGAGAAAAACTACATAGCATCGCTAAGAGCCACTCTGCCCCCCGCTGCAACGCCTAATATTGCTCCAAGCGCTTCAAGCCTTTCAAGCTACGGCTATGTAAACGCCGATAAGGTAAGGCTACGCAAGGACGCAAGCCTTAACTCCGCGCATATTAAGATGATGGATAAGAACGCATTCGCGCTTGTTATAGGCAGCAAGCAAGCTTCTGACGGCAAAACTTGGTACCATATAAATCAAGCGGGCACTGAGGGATATGTGCTTGGAGATTATTTCAATGTGCTTTCAATGAGCGAACTTACCCGCTTCCTACAGAGCGATGCATACATAAACGCCAATGCGTCACAAGAGATATCCCCCGGTGTAAAGACGCCTTCAAACATAACCCCCGTTGAAGACTTTAACGCGCAGGTTTGGACTAACCCAAGCCTAGCTCAGGTTAGCTACGAGCCTTTCAACCCGCTTGGCAGCCCAACGCCTGATGTTGAGGAGATAGTAACCCCATCTCCCACACCCACCGGAAGCCCTGAAAGCACTGTAAGCATAAACCCCTTGGCAACGGAACTGCCTGATGATGCCTCTACAAGCTCATTCCCCACAGGCATAGTGGTGCTTGTAATAATCGCCGTGCTTGGCGCAGGCGGCTACTACGGCTACTATATGTACAGGCAAAACCAGCAGAGAGAAGCGCAAAGAGTGGCAAAACGTAAGAGAATACAGAGCGATGAACCTGTAAAACCCGGCACAAGCCCCTATGCGCCACCAAGACCCAGAACGCCTTCAGGGCAGGTACCCCCTCGCCCGGGACAGCCTACAGGACAGGCTCCGCCCCGCACAAGCACACAGGGAACAGCGCAATATAGACCGCCTACAGGGCAGCCACCACAAGCAGGCACGCAACAAGGTACAGCTCAATATAGACCACCTACGGGACAGCCGCCGCAGAGTGGAACACCTCAAGGCACTGCTCAGTATAAACCACCTACGGGACAGCCGCCACAGAGTGGAACGCCCCAAGGCACTGCTCAATACAGACCACCTACAGGGCAGCCGCCGCAGGCTGGTACGCCACAAGGCACTGCTCAATACAGACCACCTACAGGGCAAGCACCGCTGGCTGGTACGTCACAAGGCACTGCTCAATATAGACCGCCCACTGGGCAACCTCCGCAGGCAGGAGCGCCCCAAGGCACAACTCAATATAAGCCGCAGGGTACGCAACTCTCTCAAGACGCTACGCAAAAGCCACAAGTAGAGCAAGCTCTACAGGATACTGTACAAAAACCCCAAGTTGTACAAGCTCCAATAGATGCAGCTCAAAAGCCCCAAGGCGCACAATCGCCTCAAGCACCCGCCGAAAATAAGGCGCAAGATACTAAAATATCTCAACCCGTAGCTAAAAAGCCTGAATTGGAGCAGACAACTAAAGTTCCCACAAAGGCAGATACAACCAGCTCTCAACCCTTAACAGATGAGACTGTAAAGCCTAAAACGGATACCCCGCCAAGACGCAGACGTTCTGATAGGCACGAAAACAGCTAATAAAGCTAAACAAATTGCACCTCTACATAAAGGGGTGCATTTTAATGCCTATATATTACCTAGAGATTTTGACACTCAAAGAAACAATAACCCATTTGTAAAGCCCATATTTCCATAAATACAAATCCGGCGCAATATTTACGCCGGATTATTTATGTGCCTTATATGGCTTTTAAGTTTTTATCTCTCTTACGCCTTTACAGAGCTTTCTTTTTTATCTCCCATATTGAGCAGTGCATTTAGAAGTATACCGAATATTGCAGAGCCTGCAACCGCGGGTATCTTTATTCCTAAGAAGTTAATATTGCCGCCAAAGCCGTAGTTTATGCCAAGACCTAGCGTCATTATCGTGGCGATTACTGCTATGTTCTTTGGCTCGAACATGCTTACTTTCTTGTCTATAAATATTGCTATACCTTGCGCCGCTATCGCGCCAAATAGGTATATTTCAAGCCCGCCTATTACCGCCTGCGGTATTGCGTATATGGCGTTTATAAGAGGGGTAAAGCAGGATATAACCATAGCCAGTATCCCCGCAACAAACATTACGCTTACTGAGAACACCTTAGTTATTGCCATGGTTGATATGTTTTCGCCGTAGTTGGTTCCCGCAGGACCGCCTATAACGCCGGATATCATATCGCAAATTCCGTCGCCTATAAGGTTTTTGTCCAGAAGCTCAGCTATTTTGTATCTGGGCTTGCCCTTACGCTTTGCAAGGTCATTCACATAGGTATCAAGCTGGTATATATGAGCGGTTGATTCGGGTATGGTTGCAATCGCTATAGGCATTATCGATATAACCGACATCATGTTAGGTTTTGGCAAACTGAATGCAGGCAAGGCGAATATGCTGCCATCTCCCAGTTTCCATGTGGATGCCGCAAGCGCGCCTTCGGGCATGGTTCTAAAGAAGTTACCACCGCCAAGCAGCATTACTACCACCGCCACAAGGCAGCCTGTTATTGCGCCAAGCAGCAGCGGCAGCTGTCCCAGCACGCCCTTTAGGTATTTTGTGTACAGCACTGTTGAAATAAGCGTTGCCAAGGATATAATCCATACCCAGTGGCTTTGCCCTTCAAGCAGGTTGCCCGCCGCGTCCATCATGGGGGCAGCATCCCTTACGGCATTGCCCGCAAGCGTAAGCCCTATTACCATGGCGACCGAGCCCGTTACGCAGGGGGGGAGTATCTTTTCAACCCTCTCCATTCCGCCTATGCGTACGAGTAATCCCGCGAAAATCGACACAAAGCCGGAAAGCACTATTCCAAACTGCGCCTTTGAAATAAGCTCAGTTGGCAGTATGAATGTACCGGGCGTTCCCATAGTGCCGCCCTCTGCCACTACAAGCGAAGCAATCGCCGTAAGGTATGCAAAGCTTGAGCCGTAGTACATTGGTATTTTCCCATTTGTGATAAACACAAAGCATACAGTAGCAAGTCCGCTTGCAAAAATCGTTGTGGAAACATGGAATCCCGTTATCAGCGCAACTGTAACGGTTGCCGGAAACATGACGATTACCTGCTGAAGCGCATAAAGAAAAAGCCTAACAGCAGTAGGCTTTTCATCCGGAAGATAACCAATATCATGTTTTCCATTCTTGGGTATGTAGCCTTGTTTAGTTTGTGACATTCCAACCTCCTTAAAAAAAAGCCCTTACTAAGGGCAAGGCTTCTTGCTAACCTTGCCGGCGGGCCGGTTTCATTAGCCGATGTATAGTAGCACAGATATTTTGTTTTGTCAAATAAAAATTTTTGAAGGTGATTTACAAGTGTGATTTGCAAATCATAATATTTTATACACCATCTTTATTTAATGATTCGCTTACACTTTTTTAATAATAAGAGCTTAAATAATATGTACATAAAGCAAATACAATCATAGTGTACAATATTATGTGTAACCGCATGGAATACGGAATTGGAAAAAGAGGTCCTTTTCTTGTAAAATTTGTTAGACCACACAAACAACGAAAAGGAGACCTCTCTATGAACTATTTTACCACA